>JAJVIA010000095.1:0-29929 GCA_022072245.1 Anaerolineae bacterium | reverse complement strand
GCGGCGTGGGCGTGCGTTCGATGCGCGGCGCGTCCAGACGCGAAGGCGCAAAGCCAAAAGCCGACAATAAATCTTGCGCCGTTTGGTACCGCTGTTGTGGGTACAAACCCATCGCTTTTTCGATAATGCTTTCGGTGCCAAAAGAAATCTGCGGATTGAGTTCGCGCACGCCGCGCATGGCGTCAGGATGCAAGAGTCGCACATGCACATCCGGCGGCGATTTGCCGGTCAGCAGGGTGTACAGCGTCGCGCCGAACGCGTAAATGTCGCTGCGCGGGTCGGTGTGGCCCACTTCGCGCGAATATTGTTCGAGCGGCGCATATTCCGGCGTGCCGACGCCGCGCAGCAGCGTGAGCGTGCTGGGTTGACTTGGGTCAAACAGTTTCACGAGTCCGAAATCTACCAACATGATGCGGTCGTCGGGCGTGAGAATCATGTTGTGCGGTTTAATGTCGCGGTGAATAATTTTGTTGGCGTGCAAATAAATCAACGCCTCCAAAATTTGTCGCGCCCAATTCAAGACCACCGCTTCGGGCTGCGCGCCGCGCTGCTGCACGAGCCGATTCAAGTTTTCGCCTTGAATCAAATCCATGACGATATATTCGTTGGCGTCAATGGAAAAATAATCGTAAATGTGCGGCAGATTGGGATGATTGACGTTTGCCAGCACTTGGGCTTCGCGGCGAAATTGCGTGCGCGCTTGCGTCATGCCTTGCGCGGTGCCATTCGGGTCGGGCGTGCGTTCTTTGAGCGCGACGTCGCGTTCGAGCGAAAGGTCGCGCGCATGATAGACCGCGCCCATGCCGCCCTTGCCCAACAGGTCAATGATTTTATAGCGCTTGTTGATGATTTCGTCCGGAATCAAAGCCATGGCGTTTCACTGTCACATTGCATCATTGCGAACGACGATTACGCTGATATTGTCCGCGCCGCCGGCGGCATTTGCCAATTGCACGAGCTTGGCGCACGCCGCCGCCGCATCAACCTCATCCGTCAAAACGCGCTGTATCTCCGGGTCGCGCACCAATTCCCACAGGCCATCGCTGCACAAGAGAAATTGGTCGCCCGGTTCTAAATGGATGGCGCCGTCCTCAATCGGAAAAATATCGGGCGTTGCCGCGGCGTCTCCCAAACTGGAGAGAATGATATTGCGCTGCGGATGATAGTACACTTCTTCGGGATTGAGAATGCCGTTGGCGACCAACATGCCCACGTATGAATGGTCGCGCGTCACGGGCGCGAACGCGTTGGCGCGCAATAAATAGGTGCGGCTGTCGCCGACATTGACCACATACGCTTGCGTATCCAAAATCAGGACAGCCGTCAACGTGGCGCCGCTCTGGATGGCGTGCGCGGTTTGATATTCCAACAAACCTTCATTCGCGGCGGTAAAGCCCGCGCGCAATTCCGCGCGAATCGTTTCATCCGTCAAGTCATTCCCATTCCAAAAGGGCAGGAGGAGGCGCGTCGTCCATTCGCGCGTCAAAATTTGCAAAACCATACGACTGGCTACTTCGCCCGCCGCCGCGCCGCCCACGCCATCGGCAAGCGTAAACAGCGCGCTCGTTCTGGGGAATGTCCCTTGTCCCGCGAACACGACCGTTGCGATACAATCTTCATTGAGTTCGCCTTGCGCGCTGCGTTTCAAGCCCGTATCGGATTGCGCGGCAAAGGTCAAATGCAGCTGCGCGCCGTGCGCTGCCGCAGGCGTTTCATTTACGAACGCATACGCGTAATCGTCAATCACAAAACTAGAAGCGGGCAATTGGCGCGGGTCGGCGGGCGCGCGTTGTTCGATGAGGCGCAAAAGTTGCGGGTCGGCAAGGAGATTGCCGCAAAAACCACATTCGCGCGCGTCGCCCTGATTTTCGACGCCGCAGAACGGACACGCCCGCGTTGCGACGACAAGATACTCGTTGGCGGTTGCGGTGGACGCGACAAATTGGACAATCGTATAACGGTCGAGCAACAAAGCGCCCGGCGCCAAAGGCGCAGGCGGTTCGTTTGGAGAAATTTTATTTTCGGCGGACTCGGCAGTCATCTTGATTTCTCGAAAGGGGATTGGCGCTCGTTGCGCGCAAGGCGCGCGGTTATTCTAGCATGGATTGTTGCAGTTTGTCATTTGCTTTTTCCATTCGGCGGCGCGTTTTATCCTATCAAGATACCGATTCTCGGCGCAATTGAAAATAGGAATAATATGCTAAATTGTACGCGCGCAAATCGAGCTCCCAAAGGGTTTTCAAAAACGCTTGGTCTTGGAACCGCGCAAAATTTCGAGATGCGGGTAAGCGCCGGGGGCGACTGTCTGGATGGCTATCTCATTGTCGCTTAAACTCGAAATCATTTCAACCTAACGTCGGCGCGGGACAATGCGCAAGGCGCAATGTATAATGCGGAATAATGAACAGGGCGCAGGGCAAGGATGCGCGAGCGTAAATCGAGGAAACAAAATATGAAAATGCGGTGGCGCTATATCGGCGTTTTATTTTTGGTGTTGAGCGTGTTTATGTTTGGTTTGGCGGGCGGCGTGCTGCTCGACCGTTATGTGGACAAGGCGAGCGCCGCCTCCGCGAACGGAGATTCGCGTCCCGACACCACGCTGCTCATTCAGGCGTGGCGTTTGATTGACCGCTACTATGTGGATCGCGCGGCGGTGGAACAACAGCGCTTGACGTATGGCGCGATTACGGGCATGGTGGACGCGTTGGGCGATACGGGTCATTCCACTTTTCTCACGCCCGAAATGTTGAAACAGAATGAAAATTATACGGCGGGTTCATTCGAAGGCATTGGCGCCCAAGTGGAACAACGCGGCGATTACGTCGTCATTGTCGCGCCGATGGACGATTCGCCGGCGCTCAAAGCGGGCTTGAAACCGGGCGACGCGATTTTTCGAGTGGACGGCGAGGACATGACCGGCAAGAGCATCCAAGAGGTGATTGAAAAAATTCTTGGACCAGCCGGAACGCAAGTGACATTGACGATTATTGACGCGGCGGATGGTTCGCAGCGCGAGCTCACGTTGACGCGCGCGAAAATTGTGGTGAACAATGTTTCGTGGGCGCAGGCGCCCGGAACGACGATTGCGGTGGTTCGCATCGCGGGTTTCAGCGATCAAGTTAGCGCGGGTTTGAAAAAAGCATTGACCGAAATCAAGGCGCAGCGCCTGACCGGCGTGGTTTTGGATTTACGCAACAATCCCGGCGGCTTGTTGAGCGAAGCGATTACGACGGCGAGCCAGTTCTTGAGTCAAGGCGATGTGCTGTTGCAAAAAGACGCGCAGGGCAATATCGAACACATGCCGGTAGAAACGGGCGGTGTGGCGACAGATTTGCCGATGGCGGTGTTGATAAATTACGGCAGCGCGAGCGCGTCCGAGATTGTTTCGGGCGCGCTGCAAGACGCGGGACGCGCGAAACTGATTGGCGAAACGACGTTCGGCACCGGCACAGTTTTGAACACGTTTGATTTGTCGGACGGTTCGGCGATGCTTTTGGCGACGCGCGAATGGTTGACGCCGAACGGACGCGTGATTTGGCATCAAGGCATCAAACCCGATGAAAAAATTTCGCTGCCCGCCGGCGTGGCGCCCTTGACGCCCGCGACATTGAAAACGCAAACCGAACGCGCTTACAAAGCGAGCCGCGATTTGCAATTACAGCGCGCGGTGGATTTGTTGATGTGTCCGAATGGCGGCTGCGCGAGCGACGCGGTAAAATTTCCCGGCAAAGACAACTAGCGCGGCGCTGCCGCAACCGCGTGTGGAATAATTTCCAAAACATTTCCCCGTCGCGTTTTTGGCAAACGCAGAATAATGAAAACGGCAGACCGATAAAGGTCTGCCGTTTTTTTTGATGCCGCGTACGGGGTTCGAACCCGTGGTCTCAGCCTTGAGAGGGCTGCGTCCTAGTCCACTAGACGAACGCGGCGGACGCAAAAGATTATAGCATGGCTTGGCATTTTATCAACTTGATTTCCAATGCTAGCTAGGGCTGGTAAAGTCAAGCGCGGCCAAGACCCCAAGTATTTTGCGGCAAGCATAGCTATCGCGTCGCGCGACGCGATGAAAATACTTGGGGTTTTGCGAACAATGCGCCAGCCCTGCGGTCATTGCAAAAGCGCTTCTAGCAAGTCGTCCCGCGTCTGCCAAATGTCCCATGCCGCGCCCCGTATCGGCAAACGCGTCAAATCGTCCGCGCGATACATGCCAAATTCGAGCGCGAAATTTCCTTGCGCCAAATTTTGCGGAACCGTCACGGTCAAAGTGTCGCTCACTATTTCGCGCGCGTTCCACAAATGCGTCGGATACAAATTGTCGCGCGGCTGCGCGTCGCGTTGAACGATGAGATTATCTTGCGCGTCCGTGAGATGCAAAAACAGAACGTAATCGCTATCGGGAATTTCGCGCGCGCGCAAAGCCACATTCACGTTCAATACATCGCCGGGCTGGAGCGCAAACGCCAACGCGTTATTTTCATTCACAATAATTTCTTGGCCCGCGCGCTGCACGCGCAGAGTCGCGTCGAGCAAATCGAATTGTTCTCCAAATGTCGCGCGCGCGGCGCCTGGCGCGTCCGCGCTTTGCGAAAATTTAAATTGCGTCAGCGATGGCGTGATTTCGTTGCCCTGCGGGTCGCGCGCGGCGAGCGGACGCATAGCGCCTTGACGCGTCAAGCCGACTTCGATGCGTCCGACCGGCGGATAGGTTGGCGGATTTTTTACGGGGATGCGATATGCGTCCGCCAAAATTTCGTTCGGCTGCCACAAACGCGTCGGCGCGAGTCCATTGCCCGGAAACGCGTCCCATTGCCCCAAGAGATTGCCCTGCGTGTCATAGACGTGAACATACATCGCCAAATCGTCCGCAATCGGTTTGTCCGTGCGCCAATACAATGTCAGCGGCAATTCATTCCCTTGCAAAAAACGCGGCGCGGCATAACCGACCAATTCCGGCTGCGCGGCGTCGGCGTCGAAAAAAATATGCACGGGATTTGGTACTTCCGCGTCGTTCGTAAAACGCGCGGGCTGCGCGTACACGGGCGCGATGAGCAGCCAGGGCGCGGCGAGCGCGCACAGCACAAGAAAAAATGACAATAACGCCGGCAAAAGCATTGCGGATTGCGGATTTTTGTTTTCTGATTTTCGGTTGGCGATTTGCCGCACGCGATACGCGAACGCGCTCAAACCGAATGTGAGCAAAATGGCGATGGCGGCGATGGCGGGAAACATCAAACGCCCTTGCGACGCGTACGTCATTAACGTCCAGCGAATCAGCGCCGCAAACACAATCGTCGTTTGCAGCGCGGGAATCCACCACAACGCGGGCAAGGCGCGCCGCGCCGCGCTCCAAATCAAACCGATGACAGCCAGCAACGAAAATAAATCAAGAACGGTATAGACCCAATCGGGCGCAATCACATTCACGCCGCCGAAATTGCCCCAGAACGAAATGCGAAAGCCCTGAAATTCGTCGAGCAAACCGAATAGCGTTTGCGGCGCGCGACCGCCCGCGATTTCGAGCCAGACGTTGAACGCCAACGGGTCGCCGTACAAAATGAAATTGCGCGCAAACCACCAACCCGCGATGAGCGCGACGGGGATGCCGATGAGGATGCCGCCGCGCGCCAATATTTTCCAATCGCGCGCGCGCCACGCCAGATATAAAATCACGCTGCCCGCGACGCCGCTGACCGCGAGGTTGCTCACTTTGGTCAATAGCGCCAAACCGCAAACGATGCCCGTCGCCAGCAGACGCGCGTTCGTCGCGCCGCGCGTGACGAGCTGCGTTATCAAAAGCAGCGCGCCCGTCGCCAGCAGCGCCGCCAGCGAATCGTTATTCACCGACGCGCTGATAAACAAAAACATCGGATTGAACGCGACGACGCTCGCGGCAATCAGCGCGAGCGCGTGCGCGCGCGCGAGAGAGGAAAAAATTTCGCGCGCGAGTTTGTACGTGAGAAACACGGTCCCCGCGCTCAACAAGACCGAGAGCAAACGAATGAGATGGACGGCGAGCGCGGTATTGCGCCACGGAAAATTTTCCGCGCTCGTATGGACAATCAGATTCTTGTTGCCGAACGCGAGCGGCACGCCGATTTTGGCGTACGGGTTGCGCCACAAGCGTTCCGGCAGATCGCTGGCGTCAATCCAGAAAGTGGTCGCGGCGGCGAGCGCGTAATAGAGCGGCGGCTGTCCGCCTTCCTGTTCCCACAATTGTTTTTGCGCCGGTTGTTGGACGGGCAAACCGTTGCCGCGCGCGAGCCATTGCACGTACGGGTAATGCCACAATTCATCGCCCGCTTCAAACAGCGGCGTCGTAACAGAGTACAACGCGCCGAGCGCGCCAAAGAGCGCGAGCAGAAAATATATCGCGCGCGGCTGAGCCAAAAATTGTACGACGCGCGTCATGGCTGCACCTGAATCGTCGTATCGAGCAAAACGCGATTGTCCGGCAAGGGCGCGCGCTGCGCGTCAAACAGCGGCGCGCGTGCGCCCGTCGCTTCGTCATACATGCCGACCGCGAGACGGTAAGCGCCCGGCGGCAAAGCGTTGGGCAGCGTGAGCGCGTACGAGTCCGCAATGTATTCGCCGGGAAACCAACGCGTCGTCGGCAGCGCGCCGCGCTGTGGAATGGAATCTTGCTGCGCGCGGACGACGCCATTCGCATCCGTCAGATGCACAAACACTTTCCAATTTTGCGACGGCGCGCGCGTGGCGTTCCAAAGCAGCGTCAGCGGAATCGTTTCGCCCGCGCGCCAGAGCGGACGCTCCAATTGATACCCGCGCAATTGAATCGCGTCGCCGACGAAAATCACTTGCGGATGCGAAAGCGTGGGTTCGCGAAAGACGCGCTGCGATTCGTCCAGCGCCAAACGAATTTCCGGCAGCGCCTGTCCGTTGTACGTCAAGAGAAATTTTGCGAAACCCGCAGGCGTTTGCGGCGGCAGGGTGATGGTGTGGCGCGCGCGCACGCTTTGCGCCGGTTCGAATGGCGCTTGACTCGAAAATAACGCGCCTTGATACAAAATCGTTTCCGCGCCGTCCGCGTTGCGAAATTTGATTTCAAAATTGCCGTCGCCGCGCGTCAGTCCTTGCCACCACGTATAAAATTCAATCACGTCGCCGCCGCGCGGTTCGATATTGCTCACGCCATAACCCAAAAATTGCGCGTCGTTCAAATTCACTTGCAGCGGCCGCGGGATACGCAAAACTTCGGGCGGCGCGGCGGTTTGCGCGGCGCCGACGTCCAACGTCAATTCCACGCGATTGGATTCTCCGACCAGCGTTTGCGGCTCTTGGGAATCGCGCGCGAACGCGGCGAGTTCGAGGCGATATTTTCCCGGCGGCGCGTCGGGCGGAATGAAAATACCTTGCATATCGCGCTGTGGGTCTTGCATGTCGCGCCCGCCGAACGGCAGCGTTTCCTGCGCGCGCCACACGTTTCCCGTATCGTCGCGCAGCTGCCAGACCAAACGTATTTTTTCCAACGGCGCGTCCGGCGCCCAATTCAAAACGGTTGTGACAAACGCGCCTGCGCGCGGCGCGGCGAGATAATGCAGCGCGCGCAATGCATCCGCCGCGTCAAATTGTTGCAATGTCAACTGCCGCGCGGCATTGCGTAAAGTTACGCGCCACAACGACGCGACGGGCGTAAGGTCCAAGCGCGAAAAATCGAGCGTTTCGGTGTCGGCTGGATAGCGCGTCAGATATACGGCGGTTCCATTTTGCAGCGCCGCGCGCACGCGCGCCGCGACATCGCCTTGCGAAACGAGCGCGAGTTGGTCTCGATACACCACGATTTTGTCGCGCTTCAAATCGCGCCGCATATTTTCGACGTATGTGTAATATTCGAACGGCGTCAAATCTTCCCATGGGCCCATCAAGACGGCATTTTTTTCCAATGGCTCGGCGAGAATTTCTTGCCAGCGCGCATCGGCGGCGTCGTTGCGGCTCTGGTCGTTGCGCGCATAATTCGTCCACAATAAAAACGCGGCGACGAGCGCGACGGAAACCAAAAGCGCGCCTTGCGCGACGCGCGCGCGCTGTTTCGACGCAAGGCGCGTTTGCAGCGCATCGCACAGTACCGCCAGCCCGATGCCGACGAAAAACAAAAACGTCAAATACGACGGAATGAAAAAAATTTCGCTGTCCACAACCCAGAACACAATTGCGAACGCGGTTTCGCCGAGATGCGCGAGCAGCAAAAGCCCAAGCCATTGACGCGGCGGAACGTTGCCGGGAAAACCGCGCGGCGCGCGTTGAAACGCCAACGCCGCAATGCCGACCCATCCTAGCGCGAAACCGACGATGGTAAATTGTTCGATGAGCAGCGGTAAATAAACTTGCGTGATGCGTTCCCAGATAAAACCGGGCGGACCGAATTTTAGCCACACGGAAACGTTGGACGCGAGAATCATGTCCGCGAAATTTTGCGCGTGATATTCCACGCCCACATCGCTCGCGCCGCGCAGCGGAATGTACAAATACAACAGCAGCGGCAAGAAGAGCGCCGCGCCGTTTGTGAGCCAGAGACGCGGCTGCAATAATTTTTTGCCCGCGCCCCATACGACAAAAAGCGCCAGCGCGGGCGCGAGCCACAAAATGGTGCGATGATGCGTCAGCGCCAGACCGTAGGCGAGCGAAACCCACCACAGCGGGATGCGTTCCGCGCGCCACAACAGCGCGAACCACAACACGAGGACGATGAAAAACGAATTGAGCGTATAAACGTCGGGAATGACCGCTTGCGACCACTGCACGCGCGACAAGCCAAAGAGGACGGCGGTGAGCAAAGCGACGCTGCGGCGTTGCGTCTGCGTTCGCATGGACGCATAAATCAAAACCAGCGTGAGCGCGCCGAGAAAACCGGAAAACACATTCGCGCGGTACGCGATGGTTCCGGCGGGCAGCGCCAGCGTCCAAAGTTTCGCGAGCAGAAAATAGAGCGGATAACCCGTATGCGTGACGCCGAGGTTGTAAATGACCGTTTGAAATTCGCCGAAATCGCCGTCCAGTACGCCGGGCGCGGCGGTGGCGGCATACAACGCGAACGACGCGAAAAACAACCCAGCCACAATGAGCGCGTCCCAATTGACCGCCAGCGTGTGCAAGGTTTCGTCAAACGTTTTTGTGACGCGCTGCGTCATGGACAGCCCTCCGGCGGCGCGTTCACGCGCACATCGCTCAAGGTTACATAGTCCGCGTCGGCGCCGCGCAGATTGACGCGTTCGTCGGGCGCGCCGAACGGATAAACGCCGACAATGACATTGTACGCGCCCGCGCGCGCGCCTGGATTCAACGGCACGCGGATTGTGTCGCGGAACATTTTGCCCGGCTGCCAATAGACGGTTGGATACGCGCCGCCGCCCGGAATCACATCCTTGTTGCCCGCGACGACGCCTTGCGCGCTCACCAAATGCGCGAACACGCGATACGTGGCGCGAAGGCGTTCGGCGCTCGTCCAATCTAAATGGACGTCCAAAGTTTCGCCGCACGAAACGGCGCGCGCGCCCAATTGATAACCGCGCAGCTGCATTCCATTTTCAAACGTCGCGTCCAGCGGCGCGCCGTCAATTTGCGCGTTCGCCGCGTCGCGCAGCGTTGGGCGCGCGAACGCGGGAAGCGTGAACGCAATCAAAACAAATAGCGGCAGCGCCAACGCCAATGCCGTCCAGACCAAACTAGTGTGGCGCGTCACCGCGCGCTCGTCCGCCGCGCGGCGCACGCGCGAAACGATTTGCCACACGCTTTCGCGCCAGCCCAAAACATAAATCAGCGCCACCGTCGCGATGGCGGGAAATAAATAGCGGCCCTGATCCGTGCCGCTTGCGACGCGTATGAATTGCACTTGGGCGGCAAAAATGAACGCGAGCCACGCGAGTAACATGCCGAGCGCGCCCAAACGCGCCGCGCCCAACGCGCGTCTCTGCCGTATGCCATACGCCGCCGCGCCGATAACGCCGACCAGCAAGGCAAACAGCAGCGCGTACAAAAACCATTGCGGAAAATCGCCGGGCGTCGGCCCGCCCCAAAACGTTTGCCACAGCCACGGTAAATTGATTTGCCACAATTCGGGCAGCGTCAACGGCGCGTCGCGCGGCGGCAGCGCCGACGCCGCAATTAAACGATACGCGAGCGCGTCGCCGTACAAAATTTGATTGCGTGCAAAATACCACGCGCTCAAAATTACAATGGGTCCCAGCGCGGCAAAAGTCAAGCCAAATAGCGCGCGCCACGCACGCGCCCGATACGCGGCAAAGAGAATGACGACGGCGCCCAAAGGCAGCAAACCCAACGCGGTAGTTTTGGTCAACAATGCCAGCGCGATGAACGTACCCAAGAGCGCGCTCGTTTTCCAATTTACAGATTCGGCGCGCAGAATCATTTTTACCATGACCCATAACGCGAGCGTACAAAACGCGACGAGCGGCACATCGTTCGACACCAACGCGCTCGCAAACAAAAATGACGGATTCCATGTCGCCACAGCCGTCATCGCCAGCGCGAGATAACGGTAGCCGGGAAACAGCGTCGTGACGAGCAGCCAGATGGCGACGACGCTCAACATGCCAAACAATATCGTCACGCCGCGCGCGAGATGCACCGCGAGCGTCGTGCGTTCGTACGGAAAATCTTCGGCGGCGAGATGAAAATAGAGATTGCGCCCGCAGCACGCGCGGTCGCCGGTGAACGATTGCGCGGGATTTCGCTGCAAACGGCGCGCGTAATCGGATGTGTCAACGGGCGAAAACGCCAATGCCGCGAGCGCGTAATACAGCGGCGGCTGCCAACCTTGATGCCCCGCCGCGCCGCCGCCCGCTTGAAATAATTGCACGGGCAGGGCGCGTTCGTCGGCGAGATATTTGGCGTAGCGAAAATGGTCGTCTTCGTCGGGTCCCTCGAACAAGGGTATGACGACGGCGTAGGTTGCCGCCAAGACGGCAAAGACGCTCAAGAGGAAAAATAAAAATGGGTCAGCGCGACGCAATGGAATAATAAACTTTCGTCGGGATGAAATGCGGAGTGAAAACGGAAATGCGAAACGATTATAGAACGCGGCGCGGAAAAGACAAAATAGTCGGGGCGCGGAATGACGACGCCTTTTTATTTGGCGCGACGCGGCGGCTATGCTAAAATCACGTCCACGCAGTTTTGGCATCGGGGCGCGGTTTGAGCCAGCCCCAATCACCAGTGGGCGCGCCCACGGCAGCGCCTCGACGGAGTTTTCCCATGACACCCTATTGGTTCTCAAAACAATTACCCGCTTCGCGTCACGGCATCGAAAACGCTATTCGGCTTGCTTTTTGGGCGCAAGGTTTTGGCGATTCGTATTTTACTTGTACCCAAGCCGATGTGCCGGTCAAGTGCGTCGGTTTGTGGAAATCGGATTTTCCGCTACAGGTAGAATGGACGCCGTCCGATTATTTTATGGTCACGATGCCCGAACCGAACAAGGATGCGCTCGCCGCGTTCGAGCGCGTGCTGGGTCATCACGCCATGGCGGCGTATCGCAACGCGCAAGGGCAGGTGGTGGTCGAATGGCGCGCCAAAAACGCCCAAGCGCGTTGGGACGAATTGAGTCAGAGCGGCGCGCCAGACCTCGAACGCCTCAGTTGAATCATTGTTTGTACGCACACAACGGGGTTTGCAGGTTGCTCGCGTCGCGCAATGTGCGGCGCCGCTTGCAAACCTTTTTTGTTGCTGCCGCGCGCGCCGCGTCCGAACCGGACGCAATAGCCGTCATACATCGAACGCTGTCTTGGCCGTCGGCGCGCGACACGCTAAAATTTTCTGCATGTCTGACCCCAAACTTTTGCTCATTGACGCGCACGCGTTGATTCATCGCAGTTATCACGCGATTGAACGCGACCTGACCTCGCCGTCGGGCGAACCGACAAAAGCGGTGTACGGGTTTGCGTCCACGCTGCTCAAGGTCATCAAAGAGCAGCAGCCGCAGTACGTGATTGCGACGTTTGACGCGGGCAAAAGTTTTCGCGCGGAACAGTTTGCCGCATACAAGGCGAATCGGCCCGCGACGCCCGACGATTTGAAATCGCAATTTGCGCGCTGTCAAGAATTTTGCCGCGTCTTGGGCATTCCCGTGTTTGCGTTGGCGGGCTATGAAGCCGATGATTTAATCGGCACGCTCTCTAAACAGGCGGAGGAAAAAAATCTCGACACGTTGATTTTGACGGGCGACCGCGACACGCTGCAATTGGTGGACGCCAAAACCCAAGTCTTGATGATTATGGGCTACACCGGCGAGCTCAAGCTGTACGACGACGCGGCGGTGCGCGAACGCTTTGGTTTTGCGCCAAAGCAGTTGATTGATTTCAAAGCGCTGCGCGGCGACGCGTCCGACAACATTCCCGGCATTGCGGGCGTGGGCGACAAGACCGCGACGAAATTATTGCAAGAGTTTGGCAGCGTCGAAAAAATTTATCGCAACCTTGCATCCGTCGAAGGCAAAGTCGGCGAAAAAATCCAAGCCGCGCGCGCCCAAGTCGAATTGAATAAACAGTTGGTGACGATTGACCGCGCCGCGCCCGTGACGCTCGACGTGAACGCCGCGCGTTTTGGCGAATACGAACGCGCGCCAGCGGTCGAACTGTTGCGCGAACTCGGTTTCCAATCTCTGCTCGCGCGTTTGCCCGGCGACGGCGATGGCGATGCGGCGGACCTTGCAGCGCACGCGCCCCAAGACATTGAAAGCAAATACGCGGCGGTCCTTTCTGAAACTGACTTGGCGGCGTTGGTCAAACGCATCAAGAAAAACAAGGCGTTCGTTGTGGATGTGGAAACGACGGATTTGGACCCGCAGCGCGCGCAATTGGTTGGCATTGCGTTGGGCGTAGGCGCGGGCGAAGCGTATTACGTTCCAATCGCGCAGGACGCGCCGCGCCGCGCGCCCGTTGCGAGCAAAAAAGTCGTTCGCGAGCAGAAACAAGCGACGCTGTTTGATGCGTCCGCGCCGACCATCGCCGTTGCCGCCGACGCGCCGCCGCCCGCCGCCTTGCCGCTCGAACGCGTGCGCGCGCATTTGGCGAGCGTATTCGCGGACGCGAAAATCGAAAAATACGCGCACAATGCGAGTTACGATTGGGGCGTTTTGCGCCGCGCCGGTTTGGATTTGGATCGCTTTGCCTTTGACACGATGATTGCGGCGCACCTTTTGGAAAATAATCCGCAAGCGATTGGTTTGAAAAATTTGGCGTTTCAACATTTCGGCGTGCAAATGACAGAGATTCAAGTGCTCATCGGCAAGGGCAAGAATCAGATTTCGATGGCGCAGGTGAGCGTCGAAAAAATTACGCAATACGCGGGCGCCGATGCCGATTACACGTATCGCCTGTTTGAAAAATATAAACCGCTGCTGCCCGAGCGAGGCCTCGAAAAATTATTTTATGAAATCGAAATGCCACTCGTCGCGGTCATTGTGGATTTGGAAGCGGCGGGCGTTTTATTGGACGTAGAGGTCTTGCACGCGCTGTCGCGCGAAATTGCGGCGCGTCTAGCCGAGATTGAAAAACAGGTCTATGCTATGGTCGGCGCGCCGTTCAATCTCAATTCGCCGATGCAGCTCAGCGAAGCGTTGTTTGAAAAATTGGGTTTGTCGGCGCAAGGGTTGGAGCGCACCAGCACGGGAAAAATTTCAACGGCGGCGGGCGTGTTGGAAACGCTGCGCGACAAGCATCCGGTCATTCCGTTGATTCTGGAACACCGTGAATTGTCCAAACTGCAAGGCACGTACGCGGACGCGCTGCCGCAATTGGTGAATCCCGCCGACGGACGCGTCCATACGAGTTTCAATCAGACGGGCGCGGTCACGGGGCGTTTGTCGTCGTCGAATCCGAATCTGCAAAACATTCCCGCGCGCACGGAATTGGGGCGTCGCGTGCGCCGCGCGTTCATTGCGCCGCCGGGCAGCGTATTGGTATCGGCGGATTATTCGCAGGTCGAATTACGCATCCTCGCGCACGTTTCCCAAGACCCGAATTTTTTGCAAGCGTTCGCCAACGGCGAAGACATTCACGCCAGCACCGCCGCGACATTGTTTAACGTGCCGCTGTCCGAGGTTACGTCGGCGATGCGCCGTTTGGGCAAGACGATTAATTTTGGCGTCGTGTACGGCATTAGCGATTGGGGCGTCGCGGGGCGCACGGAACTTTCGCTGGAAGAATCGCGCAAACTCATTAACGATTATTACGCGCGCTATCCGCGCGTGCGCGATTATCTGGAACGCACCAAAGTGATGGCGCGCGAAAAAGGGTACGTCGAATCTTTGCTCGGTCGCCGCCGCTATTTTCCTGAACTCGCGGCGGGGCGCAAATTGCTGCCCGCGCAAAAGAATCAAGCCGAGCGCGAAGCGATCAACATGCCGATTCAGGCGACGGCGGCGGACATTATCAAAATTGCAATGGTGCGCTTGCACGACGAGTTACACAAGGATAAATTTCAAGGCAGAATGATTTTGCAAGTGCATGACGAATTGGTGTTTGAATGTCCCAGCGCCCAAGTGGCAGAGTTTGCGCCGCGCGTGCGCCGCATCATGGCGGACGCGTATCCGCTCGACGCGCCGCTCCAAGTCGAAGTCAAAGTCGGCGCGAATTGGGACGAGATGACGAAACTACGCGAATGAATATCTTTACGGCAACGGATATTAGAGCGCTGAGCGACGCGCACGCGGCAGACCCGGCGTTTGATGTCGCGCGGCTGCAAGCGCGTAATCAACTTGCGTGGCTGCACGAACGCATCTATGGCGAAATGCGCGCGCGGCGCTGGGACGTTCATTTTCGACCCGAATGGTCTCTCTCGCCCGCGCAGCGTTCCGAGAGCAAGCCGCGCGTTGACGTTTTGCGTTTGCGATACACCAAAGCCGAATACGTTGTCCATCTCATGCAAAAACAATTTGGCGGCTCTGCTTTGACGTGGGACGATTGCGCGTGGTTGGGCATCGGGTTGGACGGGCAGGGCGTATTTGTCGAGTGGCAGCTTGCGGCGAGCGCGCAGCTCGACGCGCAAAATTTTTACAACAAAGTTACGCAGGGCGCGCCGGAAAAACGTACGCTGCGTCAAATTTTCGCGGAATTGAGCGGCGAAGGCGCGCTCGAATTGTCCGCGCAGGGTCAACGCGTTTTGCATGTGCGCTGCGCGCGGTTGGTGGATTTGAATGTGTTGAACGATACGCTGGAAAAATTTACGCCCGGACAACACGCGTGGCGCGTCGTTACGCGCGTGGCGGTCGCCGACCCGCGTTTGCAAATCAATGTCGCGCCGGATGAATTGTTGTATCGGCTCGCGCAATTGTACGCGCTGCATCAATTTGCCGCGTGGGCGCCGCGCAATAATTTTTTGGCGCGCGCGCGCGGCGAATCCAATTCCGGCATCGCGCCTTGATTGCGCGCGGCGCGCCCGCAACGGTATGGTCTTGACGCTCCGCTCCCCTGACGTGTTGGCAATCACCGCCGGCTTGCGCTAGTGCATTGCAAAACACGCGCTATGTTTCGAATGTTCAAAAGCGTAATAATATTTTTTCCCGTTTTATTTGTCTTGGCTGCTTGCTCTTTACCAAGTGATTCGACGGCGACGCCGACGGCGCCAAGCAGGCGCATAATGGTTATCACGGCGACGCCGGAAATGGTTGTCGCCCGGCTGCCGAGCGCCACCGCGACTTTATCGCCGACCGCCACATATACGCCAACGCCGACGCGGACCGCGACGCCCACCGCGACCGCGCCGCCGACCTACACGCCGACCCACACGCCAACGCCGGACCCGTTCGCGCTGCCCAGTACGCTTGGCGGTACGCGCGCCTTTGCGCGCGCGGACGTCTTGAATCTCAGAAATCCCAAGCCGCTGCGCATCAGTCCCGCGTTCTTTGGAGTCGGCTACTGGGCGCCGCCTATGGGCAAATTGGCGCGTCAGGAATTGACGGCGCTGCAATTGACCGTGATTCGTTGGGGCGGCGAAAATTTTGAACTGGAAAAATTCGAGTGGAGCGATCTGGATCGTTTTATTCGGGACGCGCGCCAGATGAATATGGAGCCGTTGATTCAAGCGCCGTACGCGCATCACGACCCCGCGTTTGCGGCGGAAATGGTGCGCTATGTCAACGTCGAAAAAAAATATGACGTGCGCTTGTGGAGCATCGGCAACGAAGAGGATAAAAATTATCGCGGCGGCGCGCGCGAAAAATTTATTCAATCGTGGCGCAGTTATCGCGACGCCATGAAAGCGGTGGACCCGCGCATTACGATTCTTGGTCCCGAATTGGCGTTCGCGTACAATTTTACGCGGCCCGAACAAGATTGGTTGACGCCGTTCTTGCAAGTGAACGGCGATGCGGTGGACGTGGTTTCGCTGCATCGGTATCCGGCGCACGGAAATCAAGCCAGCATCGCGACGCTGCTGCGCGACGCGACCGGGACGACGTCGCGCGTGCGCGCTTTGCGTAATCATATCCGCGCGGTGACGGGGCGCGATATTCCGCTCGCGTTTACCGAAATGAATCTGTCGTCCGATTGGCGCGATTTTGGCGAAAACAGCGGCGCGTCATTCACAGCCGGTTTGTGGCTCGCCGAGACATTGGGTCAAATGGCTGAAGCGGGCGTGGCGATGGTGAGCGTGTGGAGCGCGCGCGGCGTCGATTCGCTCGCGCTGGTGAGCGCAAAAGAAGAGATTCGCCGCCCGACGTATTACGCGCTCAAACTGTACGCCGATTATGGCGACCGTGTGGTTCCGGCGGCTTCGCAGGTTCAAAATGTAACCGTCCATGCGGCGCGCAATCCGCGTAACGGCAAGACGGTCATTGTGCTGGTCAATCGCGGGTTCGACCAAGCGGATTTTAAACTCGTGTTAAATTCCGGCGAAGAACAAAAAGCGGGCGGCATTTATTTCGATTTGAATTCGCGCCAACGTATGCCCTTTACGCTGCCCGCGCAGAGTATGGCGACGTTGACGCTCGACGAACAATTGCAAGTAACGTACAGCATGTTGTTTGCGCGCGCCATGTACGACGCCGGGCAGCCGCCGCTCGAAAATTTTTATCCGTAAAGACAAAAGGTTGATTCCATGATTCGTCACACCCTCATAGACCTGGCGCGGCAAGCGATCCTCGCCGCGCAAACCGCCGGCGCGCTGCCCGCGTTTGAGATTCCGCCGATTGAAATCGCGCGGCCGCCGAAACCGGAAATGGGCGATTACTCGTCGCCGCTCGCGTTGAAACTCGCGGCGACGGCAAAACGCGCGCCGCTGCAAATCGCGCAAACAATCGCGCAGTATTTTCCCGCGCATCCGGCGATTGAAAAGGTGGAAACTGCCGCGCCGGGCTTTGTCAATCTCACGCTCGCGCCCGCGTGGCTCGCCGCGCAGGTGCATGACATTCACGCGCGCGGCGCGCAATTTGGCGACGTGGCTTTGGGCAACGGACAGCGCGTACAGGTGGAACATGTCAGCGCGAATCCGACGGGCCCCATGACGGTGGCGTCCGCGCGCAATCTGGCGTTGGGCGATACGTTGGCGCGCATTTTGCGCGCGGCGGGCTATCGCGTGGAAACGGAATATTACGTGAACGACGCCGGTTCGCAGGTGCGTCATCTGGGCGAAAGCATTTACGCCAAATACGCGCAGCAGCTCGGGCGCGACGAACCGTTTCCGTCGGACGGCTACAAGGGCGAATATGTAAATGAGATTGCGCGCGACATTATCGAACGCGCGGGCGACGCCTATTTGCAGATGGAAAAATCCGAAGCGGTCCGCGCCTTGAAAAAAATCGGCGTCGCCATGATGCTGGAAAAAATTCGGCGGACGTGCGAACGCGCGCACGCGACCTTTAACGTCTGGTTCTCGGAACAGAGTCTGCGCGATTCGGGTTTGCTCGACGAAATTCTTGCCAAGCTGGCGGCGGATGATTTGACGTATGAACAAGATGGCGCGCTCTGGTTCAAAGCGACGGCGTTGGGTTTGGACAAGGACGCGGTCTTGGTGCGCTCGGCGCAGGTGGTGGACGCGGCGGATGAACGCGCCACCTATCTCGCCTCCGATTTGGCGTACGTGTGGAATAAACTTGCGCAGCGCAATTTTGACCGCGCGATTTATGTGTGGGGCGCGGACCATCAGGGCGATGTGCCGCGCGTGTACGCCGGCGCGCAAGCGTTGGGTCTGGATCCCGCGCGGGTCACGATTATTATTTATCAACTCGTGCGTTTGACGCGCGGCGGCGAAAAAATTCGCATGTCGAAACGCGCGGGCGAATTTGATACGCTCGACGATTTGATGGACGAAGTGGGCGCGGACGCGGTGCGTTTTATGTTAGCCGCCGTGTCGGCGAATGTGCCGATGGATTTTGATTTGGAACTTGCCATCGCGCAGTCAAATGAAAATCCCGTGTATTACGTCCAATACATGCACGCGCGGATTGCGGGCATTTTACGCAACGCGGCAGAGCAGGGCATCGCGCGCGCGGACGCGGACGTCAATTTGTTATCGAGTCCGGCGGAATTGCAGCTCATCAAGCAGATGTTGAAACTCGAAGAAATTGTCGAGTTGGCGGCGAGTAAATTGGAACCGCATCATCTGACGCATTACGCGTTGGATTTGGGCAAAGCGTTCAGCGCGTTTTACGACCACTGTCCCATTTTGCCGCCGAAACAGACGGACGCGGCTTTGACGCAGGCGCGGCTCGCGCTCGCCGTCGCCGCCAAGACGGTTCTCGCGCGCGCGTTGGATTTGGTCGGCGTGAGCGCGCCGGAATCAATGTAGCGAACCGGAAATTGGAAATTCAAAATTGGCGAGCCGTGACAGGCAAGCGCGAATTTCTAATTTCGAATCGAGCGTAGATTTACCGCGTGGAATTTACATTTGGAGTTCTGCTGGGCATCGCGCTGACGCTGGCTATTTTGAGCGTGAGCGCTTGGGTGTGGCTGCGGCGTTCGGGACGCGCGCCGCTGCCCGAGCTGCCCGCGTTGCAGGGCGAGCCGTCCGTGATGGTGATGATGATTGAACCGTTTCTCAATCAGCAATTGCGCGACGCGTTGGCGGCGGAAACGGATTTGGGCGTCAAGAATTTTTTCAATTCAACCAACGCCGCGCGCGCCGTAGCCGAAAATCCATCGGAAGCGAAAGCGGCGCGCGTCAAAATCAAATTGAACGACGCGACGCTGGATGTGCAGACGGGACAGCGCGCGCGATTCTACGCGCAGCTCACGGTGACAATGTGGCATTTTCCGGTGACGCTGCGTCCGGTGGCGGACATGCGTTTCGGCTTGGCGGATGGCAGCGTAAAAATTAGCGTGACGGACGTGCAGCTCGGCGGTTTGCATGTGCCGCACGCGCTGGTGGATCGTTTTGTGAGCCAAGTCGTCCAAACGTCCGAAGCGAAATTGAATCATTCGCTGCTGCAATTGCAGCGCGATACGGGCGTGCAATTGGCGGGGATCGAAACGACCGAAGATTTGTTGATTCTGAAATTCACTGAACCGCGCGCGGCGCGTGAAACGATTGAATCCAAAGGGCTGAAATGAGAGCGATACAATTTGGCGCGGCGGGAATTTTTTTACTGTTTGCGCTCGGCTGCGGATTTTTATCCCAGGCGCCGCCCAAGCCGACGTCGCCGCAAAATGCGATTGTCGCGCCGACGGCGCCGCCCACGCTTGCGCCGCTGCCGCCCACCGTTCCCGGCGCGCAAACGTTCGCTCTCGCCGAGAGCGATTTGAATCAACTCTTGAATCAAAACTTGCCGCCGGGCGGCGAGGTCTCGAACGTTGTTTTGGATTTGCACGCGGGCAATACCGCGAACGTGAGCGCCACGCTGCGGCTCAATTCGCTTTCGTTACAACCGAACGCGTTGCTGCGCGCGACGGTCGCCGACAATCGCATCGCGATTGAGGTGACGCAAGTGCGCGTCGGCGGTTTCGGCGTGCCGAGCAGCATGATTGAACCGCAAATCGCGGAATTGAAAAATATGGCGGAACGTGAATTGAATTCGCAGTTGGCAAAATTGGAAGCGAATACCGGACTCGAACTGCAAGCGCTGGAAACGACCGAGAACGAAATGCGATTGTATTTTGCGCCGTGAAAAAATTTGCGTCAAACAAAATCCGTCCGACAAGAGTCGGACGGATTTTTTATTTAACCCATCGCGCGATATTTTGCATAACGCGTTTCCATCAACGCGTCCAACGCTTGGGTTTGCAAATTTTGCAGTTCCGTTTCCAAGAAAAGTTTGACCATCCGCGCCGTCGCGTCCACGTCCTGATGCGCGCCGCCCGCGGGTTCTGGAATGATGGCGTCAATAATTTTGCGTTTTAACAAATCGTGCGCGGTGAGATGCAGATGGTCCGCGAGTTCTTGGGCGTGCGCGTCGTCGCCGTACAAAATCGCGGACGCGCCCTCTGGCGTAATGACGGAATAGACCGCGCGTTCGAGCATCAATACGCGGTCGGCTGCCGCCAAGGCGAGCGCGCCGCCGCTGCCGCCTTCGCCAATAATGACTGCCAGCGTCGGCGTGCGCGTTTGCAGCATCGTCGCGATGGAATATGCCAGCGCCATGCCGATGCCGCGTTTTTCCGCTTCGTAACCGGGTTCCGCGCCCGGCGTGTCCACAAACGTAATGATGGGCAAATTCCATTTTGCCGCGAGCCGCATCAGGCGCTGCGCTTTACGATATCCTTCCGGTTCCGCGCGCCCCTCGTGGCGCTGCGCGCGCGTTTCGGCGTGACCGCGCTCTTGGCCGATAATGACGACGCCTTGCCCATTCAATTTGGCGATGCCCGCGATGATGGCGGGGTCGTCGCCGTAGAAATGGTCGCCGTGCAATTCGATGAAATCCGTAAAACTGCGCGTGATGTAATCGAGCGTCGTCGGACGCTGCGGATGGCGCGCGAGTTGGATCGTGTCCCAAGACGATGGCGTGAGGGATGGCTGGAGCGTTGGCAAGGATGCGGGCGCGGCGGCGGGCGCGCTCGGTCGCGCCGAGACGTTGCCGAGGATTTTGGAAATGTTGGCGCGCAATTCCGTGCGCGGCACGATGGCGTCCACCATGCCATGTTTCAATAAAAATTCGGCGCGATGCGAATCGGCGGGCAATTTTTGACGCGTGAGAATTTCGACGACGCGTGGGCCCGCGAAACCGATGAGCGCGCGCGGTTCGGCAAAAATGACGTCCGCGAGATTGGCAAAACTGGCATACACGCCGCCGGTGGTCGGATTGGTCAAAAGCGTAATGTAGGGCAAACCGCTTGTTTGGAAGCGATTGACGGCGGAGGCGGTTTTCGCCATTTGCATCAGCGCGTTCATGCCTTCTTGAATGCGCGCGCCGCCGGACGCGGTGACCGCCAGCACGGGCAATTTCTTTTCCAGCGCGCTTTCAAAGGCGCGCGCGATTTTTTCGCCCGTCGCCGCGCCCATCGTGCCGCCGAGAAAACGAAAATCCAGCACAATGAGCATGACGGCGTGCGTTTCGATGGTCGCGTCGCCGATGGTGACCGCTTCGCGCAGACGCGTATCCTGTTTCGCCGCGCGCATCCGTTCCGCGTATTCGCGGCCCTGCGGCTGCGTGATGCCGCGCGGGAGCGTGGTCAAAAATTTTTCGAGTTCGTGAAACGAGTGCGGGTCAACCAGCGTTTGAATGCGGCGCGCCGCGTCGAGCGGAAAATGATGGCCGCAGTTGTCGCACACGCGCCACTCGCGATACAGCGGCGCGGCGTGCAAGTCGTACGCGCAGCGCGGACAGGGCAGATTATTTTTGCGTCGCAGCCACGTGCGGGCGCGGGCGCGCAAATTTTGACGGGGCGCGGTGTCCAAAGTAATTCGCCTCTCGGTCGAATGAAAAAATTTGGCGCGGCAATTTGATGCGCGCGCCAAATTTTATTTGCCGACCCGAGCGCTATATGACAGAGTCGTCGGCGATTTCTAGCGCGCGGTCAATAATTTCCATCCCTTCGTCCAATTCTTGTTTGGTGATAATGAGCGGCGGATTGACGAGGATATTGTTCCAACGTACAAACGTGTACAAACCATTGTCGCGGAAAAATTTGTTAATGACGCCCATCGCGCCCATCTCGGACGCTTTGGCGTTGAACGGCGCCATCGGTTCGCGCGTCGCGCGATTTTTCACGACCTCGATAATCGAAAACAGGCCGATATAACGCACGTCGCCGACCGAGGGATGTTTGGCTTTGAGTTTTTCGTGCCATTCGCCGAGATATTTGCCCATCTCGCGCGCGCGTTCGATGAGATTGTCTTGTTTATAAACATTGAGACACGCCAACGCCGCCGCGCAGCCCATCGCGTGTCCGCCGTAGGTGAGCCCCGCGTACAACACTTTTTCGTCAAAATAGCTGGCGACCTCTTCGCTCACAATCGTCGCGCCAAGCGGCAGATAGCTGCTCGTCAAACCTTTGGCGACGGACATGATGTCCGGCTCGACGCCCCAATGATCCACCGCGAACCATTCGCCGGTGCGGCCGAAACCGCTCATCACTTCGTCGGCGATAAAGAGGATATTGTACTTGTCGCACAATTGACGGATGCCTTGCATATAGCCGTCGGGCGGAATGATAATGCCGTTCGTGCCGGTGACCGGCTCCATAATAATCGCCGCGATATTTTGCGCGCCTTCAAATTGAATCGTGTCTTCGACATGATTGAGACAATTCAAATTGCACGCGTCCGCGCCTTCGCACCAGCGACAGCGATAGCGGTACGGGTCCATGACGCGCACGACGCCGGGGATGCCGGGTTCGGCGGGCCAACGGCGCGGGTCGCCGGTCAAGGTCATGGCGCCGGCTGTGCCGCCGTGATACGAGCGATAGCGCGCGATGATTTTATGTTTGCCCGTCACCATGCGCGCGATTTTGATGGCGTTCTCGTTGGATTCTGCGCCGCCGAGCGTGAAAAAAGATTTTTTCAAACGTTTGGGCGTGATTTCGGCAAGCGCTTCGCCCAACTCGCCGCGCACGTCGGTCGCCATGTACGGCGACGCGTACGTTAATTTGGCGGCTTGGTCTTGGATGGCTTTGATGACGCGTTCGTCGCCGTGACCGATGTTGACGCTCATCAATTGCGAATTCATGTCAATATATCGTTTGCCGTCAGTGTCCCAAAAATAGACGCCTTTGGCATGAGCCATGGGGATGGGGTTGTACGCAGCTTGCGCGCTCCATTCAAACAAGGTGTATTCTTTATTGCGCCGAATGATTTCAGCAGTGGACGCGGTCATTACAATTTCTCCTTGTGTTTTATCCGTTTGCGGTAATCCAGCTAACATTGTACGTTTTTGGCGCGCGGCGTCAAGCAGCAAAAAAAAAAAGAGCCGCGCGTTCCAGCCGCGCGGCTCGGACCCAAAAGGCAAGCTGTTCAAATCGCCACGCGCGGATACATGCGCGCGCCCAGCCAGACCATGACGCACATGACCACGCTCAGAACGAGCGCATCCAAACCAACATGCGCGGGTTCCCAGTCGCCCGCCAACATGAGCGAACGCAGCGCGTCCACCAAATACGTCAAAGGATTCAAAAGCGCGAGAACTTGGAGCCACGTGGGCATGATGGTGAGGGGATAGATGGCGTTGCTGGCAAAGAACAATGGCATGGTCAAGACCTGACCGATGCCCATAAATCGTTCGCGCGTTTTTACCAGGCAGGCGATGATGAGCGAAAAGGTCGAAAAAATGCCCGCGCCGAGAAAGACTAGAATAATTACGCCCGCAATCGCCAGCGGATTCCAATTGAGTTTGACGCCGAGCAGCGCCGACACCACATAAATAATCGCCGCTTGCGATAACGCGCGCACGCCCGCCGACAAAGATTTGCCCAAGACGAGCGAAGCGCGCGGCGCGGGACTCGCCAGAAATTTTTGCAAGATGCCGAGGTCGCGTTCCCAAATGACGGCGATGCCGTAAAAAATAGAAATGAATAACACGCTTTGCGCGAGAATGCCCGGCGCCATGAATTCAATGTATGACAGATCGCCGGTTGGAATCGCGCGGATTTGCGTGAACACCTGTCCAAAAATCAAGAGCCACAAAACGGGCTGCACCGCGCGCGTCAGGAGGTCGGTGGGGTCGTGACTTAGTTTGCGGACTTCGAGCTCGGCGATAATGACGCTCGTCCGCACAAAATCCATCCAATGCGTCCACAGATTTTCTCGCGGCAGCGCGACGTTAACCGAGCCGCTGCGCGGTGCGTCGTGTTCGAGCCGTTTCACGATAATTCCCTCCTTCATCCAGCGCCGCGCCGGTGTAATGCGCGAAAACATCGTCCAGCGTGACGCGCTCGCCGTTGAGCGAATTTTTCAATTCTTCTGGCGCGCCGAGCGCGACGATTTTGCCGAGATGCATAATGGCGACGCGTCCGCACAACGCATCGGCTTCTTCCATATAGTGCGTGGTCAATACAATCGTCGTGCCATGCTCGCGCTGTAATTCGGCGATGCGTTCCCAAACGCTTTTGCGCGCGACGGGATCGAGGCCCACCGTCGGTTCGTCCAGAAAAAGAACGCGCGGCGCGTGCAGCATAGCTTGCGCGATTTCCAGACGGCGAATCATGCCGCCCGAATAATTTCGCACCAATTTGTCGCTGGCTTGATGCAAGCCCATAAAATCCAACGCGCGGCGCACATTGCTTTCCCGCGTGTCGCGCGGCAGGGCGTATAGTTTGGCGAAAATCAATAAATTTTCGTATCCCGTCAGCGAACTGTCGGCGGATAACATTTGCGGCACGTACCCGATGATGCGCCGCACGCGGCTCGCCTGCTGCGTAATATCAAATCCGCCGATGCGCGCGCTGCCGCCGGTCGGCGGCAAAAGCGTTGTCAGCATTTTGATAGTCGTCGTTTTGCCTGCGCCGTTGGGGCCCAACAAGCCAAAGATTTCGCCCGCTGCGACGTTCAGCGTCAAACTATCTACGGCGGTGAATTCGCCGAAACGCCGCGTCAGGTTGTCGGTTTCAAGAACGTTCATGGTGGTCTCGTTTTGTCGCGCGGCTTGGACGTTCGGACAGGAAAACCCGTCGAAGGGTTTCCATCGCCGCGTCAATTTGGTCGAGCTCGCGCGGCTTCAGGGGCGCAAAAGTTTTGGTGAGCGCCGCGTGCGTGGCGCGGCGCGCCTGTGCCAAAATGGAACGCCCGCGCGCGGTCAAAGTCAGCGTAATGCGGCGGCGGTCTATCGCGTCCAATTCGCGCGCGACCAGCTTGCGTTCCACCAACGCGTCCACCAGTTTGGACATGGCGGAGAGCGAAAGACCGATGTGCGCGCCGAGGTCCGAGAGCGACGCGCCCGCGTGCCGATCCACAAAAACCAGCGCGCGAAATTGCGTGACGGTCAACTCGGCGCGATGCGCGCGCATGTGCGTGCGGATGGCGCGCATCACCAGCGGCGTCACCTCCAGCGTTTGCAGCGCGGCTTTTTCCGACCGACTTGGCATATAGTTTCCTCTTTCAACTATTTCTGGATTCAATTATACGCCAAAGCAATAATTTGGCAACCGGCGCGGCGCGATTCTGGCGCCGCGCCACAGCGTAAAAGCATGTCGCGCAAGACTTGAATTTCCGCAAACGTTTGAGGGTTGGAAATATGGCTGCGCGCTGCCCGCCAAGGGGCAACCAAAACAAAAGCTCCGCGCCCTTTGGGGCGCGGAGCGGACAGCAAAACGCGTTTTAGATTTTGGCGCGTTCAGTCGGCGCCGGGCTGCGCGCGGCGCGTTTGTTTGACCTGACTGCGCCGCCGTTTATTTTCGAGACGCCGCGCCTTTTGCGCGCGCGAGGGTTTGGTGGCGCGGCGCGTTTTGGGTTTTTCCAACGCGCGTTGAATCAAAGCGACGAGCCGCGCGCGCGCGTCCGCGCGATTTTGTTCTTGGGCGCGAAATCGGCGCGCGTCAAGGATAAGGACGCCGTCGGCGGAAATGCGATTCGCGGCGAGTTTCCATAAACGCGCTTGAACGTCGGGCGACAGAGAAGAATGTGGAATATCGAAATGCAGTTGTACGGCGGAAGAAACTTTGTTGACGTTCTGCCCGCCGGGACCCGACGCGCGCACAAAGGTTTCTCGAATTTCGCTTTCGTCCAGCGCGAGGGTGGGCGTGATTACGAGCATATTGGGCGTCAGGCGGTTTTTTCCAAATGCGCGAGCAGCGCGGGCAGCGCCGCGAGCTGTTCGATTTTGTGATAGCCCGCGTGGCCGTTGGGCGGCGGTTCGGCGCGTTCGTGCAGCCACGTGATTTCGTACGGCACATACACGGCGTGCGCGCCCAATTCCAATACGGGCAAAATATCCGACTTGAGCGAATTGCCGACCATGAGAAAACGCGATGGCGCGAGGCGATGTTCTTGCAAGACGCGTTCATAACTCGCGCGCGTTTTGTGACTGACGATTTCGATGTGTTGAAAGTATTGGCGCAAACCGGAACGATTGATTTTGGTTTCTTGGTCGAGCAAATCGCCTTTGGTAAGCGCCATCAGCGAATAATTTTGCGCGACCTGCGGAATGGTTTCCGCCACCGTGTCCAAGAGTTCGATGTCGGCGTGCAGCATCTCTTTCGCCATACCAATCAGCGTTTGAATATCGCCGCCCGTAATGCGGCCCTCGGTCAATTCGACGGCGGTTTCAATCATCGAAAGCGCGAACGCTTTGATGCCGTAACCAAAATGCGCGAGATTGCGCCCTTCGGTTTCGTCGAGGCGCGCTTGAATCCATTCGGGATTGTGATAGCGCGCGAGCAATTTTACAAACCGCGCTTGCGCGTCCACATACAAGCGTTCGGTGTGCCACAATGTATCGTCGGCATCGAACGCAATGACATCGAAACGAGACATGCTAGGATTTCCCGGTTGGTTTCCACGCTTGGCCCGCGCGGTCCAGATAAAATTCCAAAAGATCCGTGCTGTCGGGTTCGGGTCCGAGTTCGGTCAAAATCGCCGCCACTTCGCTGCGGTGATGCGCGGAATGATTTACGCAGTGCAGCATCACTTGCCAGCGCGGCAAAGCGAACGACTGCCCGCGCGTATTGGTCCAGCGTATGGTTTCATCGAGCGCGGCATCGTCCGTCGCGGCGAAATAGGCGCGGCGTTCCGCGCTCAATGCAGTCCAAGCATGGCGCAGCGCGTTCACGTCCGGGACCGCTGCGGGCGCGCGTAAACTTTTGGGCGATTCGCCGCGCCAGCGCGCAAACCAAATTTCTTCGGCGCCCAAAATATGTGTGAGCGTGAGATGCGCCGAACCGAAACCGGGCAGCGTCTTTTGCGTGAATTGTTCCGCCGTCAATTTTTCGGCGGCGTCCAACAGGCGCGCGGTGACCCACTCGCCGTATTCAAAGAGGGAATTGATTTGCGTTTTCATTCGTTACTCTATTTTGTCGTCGAACCCGATACTCATTTGTTTTTGTTTTGGCGATTATAACGCTGAACGGCAATGTCATACGCTTCGGCAAGCAGTTCGCGCACGCGTTCAAACGTCGCGTCACTCGGCGCAAGGACGCACACAAAATTTTGCGGCGCGTATTCGGGATGCGGCATGATGACATCGAGCGCGGTGTAATCATAATTCTTGACATCCACCTTCGCTTTGCCGAACAACGCTTGAAATGTTTTTCTGCTGATGCCGATATTCAGCCGATACACACCCGCGCGGTCGAGATTCGAGAGCCGATCATATTCGTTATCGGACGCGATGAGTGTGGCGAACGGCAACATGCGCTCGGTTTTGTAAAAGAAAAAGGTGTAACCAAAATTTTCCGTCGTTTCAACATCGAGAAAGGTTTTGGCGATGTATTCGATGAGAGAGGATTCGTTCATTCGACAATTATCTTTCTTTTTATGCAGTCTGCGCTACTGCAAGTCTGCGAAAGTTTATCAATCAATTTTACTTTGGCAAAGCCAATGCCCCGAGTCTGGAATGTCTGTGGCGAAAGATGAGCGTGTAGATTTTCACGAGAAACGGGGACATCAAGCCGAGGCGCGGCGAAAAGCTCACAGTGTCAACGATCTCACATCCGTCCGGCGCGGGCTTGACCACGCGCTCGTGTTGCCAGATGCGATTTAGCCACGAAGACGAGTTCTCAATGAAACGCAATTTCTGACTCGTATCAAATGAACCGAAAGTATGATGGTCGAGGGGAACGAGTCCCATAAAGAGTACCCAACTATCAAAGAGTGGGCTTTTGCCGCCCCACTCTTTTAGCTTTACGTTCCGCCAAGCGGATGGAGCAGACAATTGAATCCACGGACCCAGCTCGTAATTGATAGTGGCGATTGACTGTTCGCTCCAAAACTTTTCGGGCTGAACTCTGACTTTGCTGCGGACGACAAGTTTTTGCATCAAGCAGCGGACCGTTTTGACATGATGTTTTCCGTGAACTCTTTAATTCGGCATCACACTAACCATAGCGTAAATCGTCGTAACGAACAAGAGCGCCAGAACAACAAAGGCGATGGCTGTTGTAACAAGTCAACAATCGAATACAAACCAACAGATTTCGTTGCGTAACTTTTGGTCGTCCAGCACGAGGGCGCGGATTTTACGCGGAAGCTGCGCGCGCTGCCATTTGCATTCGCGGCGTCCCGCTTGTTCAACCTGCCCATCAACCGCCGCCGCGCGCGCGGCTTTGATGGCATAGGCGGCAGCGCCCAATTCGTGCGCGGCTACGTGCGCCACCGCCGCCGCTTGCCCTGCCGCATACGCCGCGTACCTTGCCGCGCCGGACAAATCGCGCGCCGCGCCATTCGCCCAGCCCGCCGCTGTACGCGCCTGTGTCATCGTCACTTCACCGCGCACCCACGCGCGCGCAAACTCGATTGCCTGACGCGGATACGGATTGGATGGGCGAACCTCTTCAAAGAAATGTAAGACATGCTCCGCGCAATCCGCCGCCCACAGCGCGAGGAGATGATGATCGGCGTCTTGGAGCGTGCCGCCGCGCCGAATCGTGATAAATCTGGGGTCGCGCTTTTTTGGCAAAATCATTGGTTACGGCGCTTGGCTGACAATCTCACTTTTTGTCGCATGTGAAACTTGTACGTTGCTCATCGTGTTTTCCTCTGCGCTTTTTATCTCGTGGTGATCACCCACATCTCACGCGTAG
The DNA here is from genome assembly GCA_022072245.1 of Anaerolineae bacterium. GTDB lineage: Bacteria > Chloroflexota > Anaerolineae > UBA4142 > SHND01 > SHND01. The sequence continues at coordinate 857 of JAJVIA010000095.1, read as the reverse complement.
GGCGCATTTGCGCATGAACGAGATGTGATAATGCGTTCGGTCGGCGTTAGAGAACGCTTCCTACGCGATGTGCGAAATCACCAGTTATTTCGCATTGACACGCGCGAACGAACCAGTTTCCGCAGCTCGTTAGCGCGCAAACTGTTTCCAATGACCTTCGGAGACAACTTGGACGACGCCGTCGGTCACTTTGATCGCGGTCTCATCGTCAATCGCGTACGCTGGCCCCTTCATGCCAGCGGCCCATTTTTCGGCGTCAGCCATCGAGTTGTCGGGCAGCGCCGGGTGATCGAGATGCGGAAAGATTGCGAAATCAACCATTCCTAGCGTTTCATCGCTGCCGCTGGACGGTTTCCAGCGGACAAAGTCCGCTCCGATGTTGGGAGTCATTACTATACTTCCAGCGCTCAATCCCACCCACACCACGTCGCGCAATGACGGCAAGAGGTCCGCCAGTCCGGACTGCCGCATCCAGTAGCACAGGTACAAGGGATCGCCGCCATTTACCAGCAGAACATTAGTCTCTTGGACAAGGGGGACCCAAAGCCCTTGATCAATACTGGGCAGCGCGGTGAGCTCCAGCACACCCAACGACTTCCAACCCAGTTCGCACATGGGACAGATGGGTTGTTGACCGCTGATGAACCGCCAGGCGTTGCCAGAACCACCGGGCTGGGCATATGACGCGGTTGGAATGCACAGCGCGCTCGATTCGGCAATCGGTTTGCCCAAGAGGTCAACGAGCGCGTTGTGGATGCTCGTGTTCCTGATGCCTGCAGAAGTGAGAAGAAATTTCACAATCGTTTTCCTTCGCGGCGACAAGCCCTTTACGGCGTAACTTGGCGTTGGCGTGGCCA
>JAJVIA010000072.1:43661-48159 GCA_022072245.1 Anaerolineae bacterium | reverse complement strand
TGCCATGTTTCATAAATCCCCTTCCAGCGGCTGAAATCCGCGCGCGTTTCGTCGAACGCATCGTATTCGGCAAGTTGTCCCGCCATCAACGCCGCATAAAAATCTTCGCTCAAGATGCCGTACTTTTTCTTCGTACAGCGTCAAGCGGCGTTCGAGCAATTTCATCTCAATCACCAATTCGTGAATCTCCATAGCGCGCCTCTCTATTCCTTTACCTCACTCTTTGCCTGCTTGTCAAACATCGCCACAATTTCCTTTTCCGTCGTCGCGTCTTCAGGCGATTTGTCTTGGCGGTTCGGATTCACCACGCGCGGGAAACGGAGCGCGTAGCCCGCTTCGTCGCCGTACATCCCTGCCGTGTGAATTTGACTGCGCGTGATTTCGTCCGCTTGCACCTCCATCACATATTTCGGCTCCACCCACACATCGGGAATCATGTTCGAGTCCACGCGCGCGTGTCGGTGTTCCAACGCGATGGCATCGAATTTTTCGCGGAACGCCGCCCATTCCAATTCCGTCAGCCCCGAACCCACTTTGGCGACGCTGCGAAAGCGGTCATTCTTTTTGTCATACACCGCGCACAACAGCGCGCCGATGCCAAATTTCGCGCGCTGCCCGCGCCCGCGCAAATAACCGACGACGACCACGTCCACCGTGTCGCGCAAATGACCCTGATACGCGCGTTTGAATTTCATCCAATTAAAATTGCGCGCGCCCGCTTGATACGTCGAATCGAGACGTTTCGCCATGATGCCTTCCAAGCCCGCCTCGACTTTAGCCATGAAAAATTCGTCAACCTCTTTGGGTTCGCTCACAAAAATTTGTTCGATGAGTTGAATTCCGTTTCCCTCGCCAATCAAATTGCCCAAACGTTCGTGACGTTCTTTGTAATTCACGCCCGTCACATCCTCGCCGTCAATGTACAGCACATCGAACGCGAGCAATTTCAACGGATGCGATTGCGTCATTTCGTCAATCCCGTACTTGCGGCGGCGTTGACTCGTCTCTTGGAACGGCAAAAAATCGCCCGTGTCGGGGTCATACGCAATCGCTTCGCCTTCCAAAATTGCGCGTTTCGCCTGAATCTGGTTTCGCACCGCGTCCGCGACATCGGGATACATCGGCGTCGTCTCTTCTAAATTGCGCGAAAACAAACGCACCGTGTCGCCGTCCTTGTGCGCCTGCACGCGGAACCCGTCCACTTTCGGTTCGAGCGCGCACTCGCCCATCCGCGTAATAATTTCCTGCGCGCTTTTGGCGCGTTCCGCGAGTTCCATGCGAATCGGTTTGCCGACGGTGATTTTTAATTTTTTCAAACCCTTGACGCCATCTTTTTTGAACGTCGTCGCGACAAGGCCCAAATCGCTCGTGATGTTATAAGCGCGTTCCAAATCGGGGCGCAAACTTTTATCGCCCGTTTCGCTCCACGACAAACCATCCAGCGCCGTCACATCGCCGACGCCGAGACGCAAACGTCCCATCGGCACGCGCAAAAGATAACGCGCCTCGCGCGGACTCGATTGTTTCAACAAATCCGCGAGCAAGCCAACGCGTTTCTCGACGCTGCCTTCGCCGCCCGTCAACGCAATCTCGCGCAATTTTTCAAACACCTCGCGCACGGCCAATTTTTTACTTTTCGCTTTGCTCAATTCTTCGACGACGATGCCGTAATCGCCTTTTTCTTTGTACAATTTTTTCACGTCCGCCAAAGGCGTAGCCGTCGCCTGCGCGACCGCTTGCGCGATGAGCGCTTCGCCCATGCCAAATTCAATCGCTTCAAAATTCGGCGCGAGACGTTCCTGCGTCAAATACACAATCGGCGCAATATCATCCGTATCTGCGCGCTTGAACAGTTCGCCCAAAATGCGCGTCATTTCCAAACGCTTGCTCGTCGCTTCGAGTTGCGCGAGATAATCTACGAGAGTGGAGAATTTCATTTTGACCGCGTAGGGGCAAAGCATTTACATTCACATCCGCTTGACGATTCGCAATCGCGTCTGTAAATGCCTCGCCCCTACATCTCAATTGCGCGCATAATCATCCTGCAACCGCACGATGTCGTTTTCGTCCGAAAGATTTTGCGGGTCGGTGTGAATCCAAATTTCCGCGACCACGCCCCATTCGTCCAAACCGATGAGCCGATGGCGCACCCCGCACGCGAGTTCAATTTCCTCGCCCGCGCGCAAAATCCTTTGGGTCGGCGGGGGATCATCCGTCGCGCTGCAAAGCACGCCCACCGCGCACTGGACGACGCGCCACACTTCGGCGCGGCGTTTATGATATTGCCACGAAAGCCGTTGATGCGGCGCGACGAGCAAAATTTTCGGACTGCGTTCGCCGCGCCGCGCCTCGACCGGAGTTTTCAAATCGTCGTAATACGCGGCGACAAACGCGTCGGCTTGCGCATTGACAATACGCAAAAACGCGCCCCACGGACGCGTCGCATCAATTTCCGCAATCGTCAAGCCCTGCGCCTCCAAATGCGCGCGGACGCTCGCTACAATTTCTGGTTTCGTTTGATCGTTTTGTATCTTTGGAAAATTCATTCGTTCCTTGTCGCGCCAAATCATGCGCTCAACAACGGCGCCTGCAAATGACCCCGTAACGCATTTTCAAATTCTTGCGCGAGGCCCGACGCATTTTGCGCGCCCAAACGAAATTGCTCCGTCGCCGCTTTGCGCTTGCCTTGACGCTGCAACGTCACGCCCAAATTGTATCGCCCCGGCGCATAAAACGGGTCGAGCGCAATCGTCTGGCGAAACGCGCGCTCCGCCTCAGCCATTTTAGCTTGACTAAAAAATAAAACGCCAAAATCATTATGGATTTCAACGCTGCTCGGGTCCGCGTCCAATGCAGCTTCGTATGCCTGTTTTGCCGCGCCGAAATTTCCCTGCCGCTGCAACTGGCGCGCCTTTTGCAAGAGCGCGGCGGTTTCCGTGCGCCCGCTGCGCGTTTCACCTTTAATGGTTTCAACTCCAGCTGCGGTTTCAAATTCCGTTGCCGTTTCGGGAAACGCCATCACGTCGCCGCTCAAACTCGTCGCGCCAAGCGTCAAAGGTTCCAGCGCCGGCAAATCCATCATTGGCGCAAACGTTGCCAGCGCGGGCATTTGCCCCAAGCCCGCCATCGGCGGCAGCGCATATTCGATGGTAAAGGTCGCCTGATTTTGCTGCTGCGCCAAGCGCGCGCTCGATTCCACAAACGGCATTCCGGCGGCAGCGGACGCGTCCACCATTTGTGCGCGCGCCGCCGCGTCCCCTTCAAACGCCGACAGTTGACTGAACGCCATCTGCATCCCCGTTTCAAACGCGGGGAGACTCGCGCTAATTTGGGCTTGCGTTTGCGCCGCGCGCGCCGGCGCCAGCGTTACGCGCGCGCGCGCCTGGTCATGCAGCTGCATCGCGCTAGCTTGCAAAATCGGCGCGTTCGCCGCGGCGCTTTCCTGCGCCATGCGCGCGCTCGTTTGCGTAATCGTCATTTCGGCGGCGGATTGCTGCGCCGCTTGCTGCGCGGTGACCGTTGCAACCGCCGCGTTCGCTTCGGCGCTTTCCTGCGCCATGCGCGCGCTCGTTTGCGCAATCGCCGCATCGGCGGCAGACGGCGGTAAAGCTTGCGGCGCGTGCGCTGGGCGCTCTGCCACTTGACGGGCGGGTACGGACGGTCGCGCGGAAGCAGCCAACGCGGCGGCGTCATGCACCGGCCGATTGAGCAGCGCGCCCACCTGGTCAGCCAACGCGCGCATTTCGGCGTATGCGCCGCGTTCATTCACCAACAGCGCCGCGCCGTCCACCCCGCGCAATTCCACCTGCCAAAGCGAAAAATCTTTCAGGCGCGCGACGGGTCGGCTGCGCGGCGCGGAAACACTCACATCCCGAATCGTGTTCAACGCCATGTTTTGACGGCGCAGCGGCAAGAAAAAAAGCGTATCCTCGCGCGTCGCGCGCTGTGCATGGCCGTCAATGACCACGCGCGTCGAACGCAGCACGCTGGCTATGGTACTGAACAGGGAAATTACGACGATGAATCCAATGACCCACATCACGGGATTAACCGTTTCGCCCTCTTCGAATAAAGGTCCCAAGCCCGCGCAAATTACCCCCACAAAAATCAACAGGCCAATCAGACTGCCCACGCCTTTGGCGCCGCCTTTGCCCAAAACGATTTTTTCGGGTTTCCGCTGCAAGATATCCAACTTTGCCATCGTGCAAACAATTATACCAAAAACCGCGCTGGTTTCTAAACCTCGCGACAACATTTATTTGTAAGCGTTCAGCTGAATCTGTCATTGCGAGCGGTTTTTGCAAAGCAATCCCCCGGGGGAGAGATTGCTTCGTCGCAAAAACCGTTCTTCGCAATGACACCTGAACGGTTACATTTATTTTTTGCAAGCCCCGCGCGCATCTGTTGTATAATTCAAAAAATGTTGACGCATCTGGACGCGCAGGGCCGCGCGCAAATGGTGGATATTGGCGCCAAAGCCGAAACGGAACGCGTGGCG
>JAJVIA010000072.1:34170-43561 GCA_022072245.1 Anaerolineae bacterium | reverse complement strand
ACATTTATTTTTTGCAAGCCCCGCGCGCATCTGTTGTATAATTCAAAAAATGTTGACGCATCTGGACGCGCAGGGCCGCGCGCAAATGGTGGATATTGGCGCCAAAGCCGAAACGGAACGCGTGGCGATTGCCAAAGGGCGCGTCATTTTGCGGAACGAAACGCGCGCGTTGATTGCTCAAAATGGTCTTGCCAAAGGCGATGTCTTTGCCGTCGCGCGCGTCGCCGGCGTTCTGGCGGCGAAACGCACGCACGAATTGATTCCGCTGTGTCACCAACTTTTATTAACCGATGTCGAAATTCATTTCGCCGATTTGCCGCCTCCCGATGCGGAACACGCGTGTATCGAAATTACGGCGACCGCCAAAAATATCGGCAAGACCGGCGTAGAAATGGAAGCCCTCGTCGCCGTATCCAACGCGGCGCTGACCATCTACGATATGGTTAAAGCGGTGGACCGCCGCGTGCGAATTGACAATCTCCGCCTCGTATATAAAGCAGGCGGCAAGAGCGGCGAATGGCGTTCCGAGTAAGCAGATAGACAAGTTGACAGGGATGTCCCCTTGTCAACTTGTCTATCTGTTTCCCTGTATCCCTTGTTACCCGAATACGAATCTTTTCTCGACGCGACGCCGGAAAAAGGCGTCATCATTGTCGAATACTGGTGGCAAGCGCCCAATCGTTTGCACGCGCCAAAAAAGCGCGGCGCCGTCCCTGCCCCGCACGGGACCAAAACTTCGATGGTGTTTTTCAAACGCATTTTGGCGGGCGACAAATGTTGGTGCGGCAGCGCCAAAACTTTTGGCAAATGTCATCGGCGCAGCGACGATTGGACGTATGTTTCGCTTGACCCCGACCGCCGCGCCTACAGCCCGGTGATTTTGGTCGAACGCATTTTTCCGCAAATCAACGCGGCGCATGTGCGCGCGCAGCTCAAACGCGACCGACGCCTCTTGCCCATCGAAGACGCGCCGGACCGCGCGGAATGGGCGCTGCCCGCGCATCCGCCGATGGTGAACGACATCGGACAATTGGTCATTGGCACAATCAAAATCGCGGCGCACGGACTCTATCTTGAAACCAATAGCGAAAAGCGCCTCGAACACATGACGGGCCTTGTGACGCAATTGCTCGGCGCGGGTTTGGGCGCGAGCGAAACGCGCCGCGCGGAACCGCAAAAACATTTCGCGGCGCCCGGCGCCCGGTGAACGCGATGCACTGTTCAGCTTGTGGCGCAACCTATCCGCTCGCTACGCGCGCGTGGCGCTGCGAACAATGCGGCGGCGTATTGGAAATTTCTGACGCGCCCGCGTTCGACCCTGCGCGCATCGCGCGCCATGACGCTTCGATGTGGCGGTATCGCGCGCTGCTCCCCTTGCCCGCACACGCCGCGCCCCTTTCGCTCGGCGAAGGGTGGACGCCTTTGGCGCCGGTGGAATACGCCAACCGCGCAATTTTTTGCAAACTCGATTTTTTGAATCCGACCGGTTCGTTCAAAGACCGCGGCGCGAGCGCGCTCGTCAGCGCGGTCAAGGCGTTCGGCTATGCGCGCGTCGTCGAAGATTCTTCGGGCAATGCGGCGGCGGCGCTCGCGGGCTATGCGGCGTATGCGGGTTTGCACGCGACCATCTTTACGCCCGCGCACGCGTCGCCGATGAAACTGCAACAGATTCAAGCGTATGGCGCGGAACTACAAAAAATAGAGGGCGTGCGCGAAAACGCGGCGGCGGCGGCGCAAAACGCGGCGACGCAAGACGGCGCGTATTATGGCTCGCATTATTACAATCCATTTTTTCTCGCGGGTTTGCAAACGACCGCATGGGAAATTTGGGAACAGCTCGGACGCGCGCCCGAAGCCGTCGTGATGCCGGCGGGACACGGCACCAATTTGGTGGGCATGTATCGCGGCTTTCGCGCGCTGCATGACGCGGGCTTGATTTCAAAATTGCCGCGCATGTTTGCGGCGCAAGCGTCCATCATTGCGCCGCTCGCGCTGGCGTACGCGCGCGGCGATAGCGAACCGGCGCGCGTCGCGCCCGGCTTTACGGTCGCGGAAGGCATCGCCAACAGCCAACCGCTGCACGGCCGCGAGGTCTTGGACATTGTGCGCGCGACGGACGGCGCGGCGCTGGCAGCGAGCGAAGACGAAATCCGCGCGGCGCGTTTGAAATTGGCGCGGCGCGGCTTGTTTGTCGAACCGACGAGCGCCACCGCGCTGGCGGTCTTGGAAAAAATCTTGGCGACGCAAACTTTGGAAGGCACGCTTGTCGTCAGTTTGACCGGCAGCGGACTCAAAACGCCGCTCTGACGACGGCGCCCGCGCAATCCAATTGCGCGTCGTCGAGCCCTGACGGCAGTTTTTTCCCCAAGCGTTTTTTTGCCCCTGAATCGTTTTTGCGGATAATAACAGCGCGTCCGATACGTTTTGTGAGGCGCGTGACGAGTTGGCATCGTTTATTGATGCCGACAAGTTCGCCAAAGGAGCAAGCGAGATGCAAAAATGGATTATTGGCGCGAGTGTCGTGATTTTGCTGATTATCTCACTCGCCAGCGCCTACGCTTTTTCCGCGTCACTGATGAACCTGCATATCCACAGCGGGAGTTTTGCCAAGCCCAATGTTGCCGCGCCCATGACGTACGCGGATGAATCGCAAATTGGTACGTCACAACCGAATATGGTTCGCTTTGAAACCGTTCCCGCGTCAAAACCCTTGTGTCAACATGAAAAACAGGGGCTAACCGCAGGTTTCTGAGCGCCGCCTGAGATTGCATTGGATTACGGTTTGATTCCGCTTCACGCAGGGGCAAGAGTGTGGAAATTTCCGCGCTGCGCCCTTGCGTGAATTTTTTTATGACGACGGCAAAACAAATTCGCCTCACCGCATACGCGGCGTGCGCGGGCTGAGCGTCCAAACTCGGCGCAGCCGAATTGGCGCAAGTCTTGCAGCCACTCGCGGGTATGTTTGACGCGACAGAATTTCCCAATCTGCGCGTGGGTCTCGACGCGCCCGACGACGCCGCCGTGTACCAAATCGCGCCCGACCGCGCGCTGATTCAAACGATGGATTTTTTTCCGCCGGTCGTGGACGACGCGTACAGTTTTGGCGCGATTGCCGCCGCCAATGCCATGAGCGATATTTACGCGATGGGCGGCCAAGTGTTGTTCGGTTTGAATATCGCCGCATGGCGCGAAGATTTGCCGCTCGAATTGTTGTCGGAAATTTTTCGCGGCGGCGCGGAAAAAATGCGCGAGGGCGGCGGCGCCATTGCCGGCGGTCACACCATCACGGACAAAGAACCCAAATACGGCCTTGCCGTCACGGGCATCGTGGACCCGCGCGTTATTTTGACCAAAGGCGGCGCACAGAACGGCGACGTCTTGATATTGACGAAACCGCTTGGTACGGGTATTCTCACGACGGCAGGCAAGAACGGCAGCGCCGTCGCGTCGGATTTGCAAGCGGCGATTCAATGGATGACGACGCTCAACCGCGATGCGGCGCAGGCAGCGCGCGCGGCGGACCTGCGCGGCGCGACGGACGTTACGGGTTTTGCGCTGCTCGGACACGCGTACGAAATGGCAAACGCGGCGGGCGTGCAGTTTGTATTGGAGTTGAATCAATTGCCCGTGCTAGAGGGCGCGTTCGCTTTGGCGCAACAGGGCAATGTCCCCGGCGGCACGGCGCGCAATCGTGACTATTTGCGCGACAAGGTGTTATTACCAGAGAATTTGACGGCGGAATGGGACGCCGTATTGTTTGACCCGCAAACGTCGGGCGGTTTGCTCTTGGCTGCGCCGCCGCAAAAATTGAGCGCGCTGCAACAAGAATTCGCGGCGCGGCGTGTTGCCTTTTGGCAAGTGGGCTATGTGCGAAATGGCAGCGGAATCCTTGTGGATTGATTGAAAATTATTTCTAAAAAAATAATCCCTTGGGCGACTTGGGCAAAACGGCCAAGGGCTGATGAGCAATTATCTTGAGAGTGAGGTACTCGCAATGACCACCAACGGACATCACGACGGACGCGACGACCAACGCGTTGTCATTACGGGCATGGGCGCGATTTCGCCGCTCGGCTTTGATGTAGAAACCCTGTGGCAAAATTTGCTCGCGGGCAAATCCGCCGCGCGCAAAATTACGCAATTTGACGCGTCAAGTTTTGTCGTACAAATTTGTTCGGACATTCCCGACGATGCCGCGCCGCTCGATGATTACGCGCACGTCATTGATAAAAAAGAAGCGCGCCGTCTCGACCCGTTCGAGCTCTATGCCGTGATGGCGACGGAACAGGCGTTGAAACAAGCGGGCCTGCAAATCACCGATGATAACCGCGATGAAATTGGCGTCCTGATTGGCACGGGTTTGGGCGGCTTGATTGTCATTGACAACGGTTACAAAGCGTTGAATGATAAAGGCCCAATGCGCGTCAATCCCTTTACGGGCGCGTTGATGATTCCCAACATGGCGGGGGGCCAAGTCGCCATCACCTTTGGCGCGCGCGGGCCCAATTTTTGCGTCGTCTCGGCATGCGCGACGGGCAGCAACGCGATTGGCGAAGCGTACGAGATTATTCGCCGCGGCGACGCGCTGGCAATGATTACGGGCGCGTCGGAAACGCGCATGACGCCTTTCGCGCTCGCCGCGTTTCACCGCACCCAAGCCATGTCCACGCGCAACGACGACCCCACGCACGCGTCGCGGCCATTCGACGCGCAGCGCGATGGTTTTGTGTACGGCAATGGCGCGGGCGTGTTGATTTTCGAGCGGCTCGATTTTGCCAAACAGCGCGGCGCGCCGATTCTAGCCGAAGTGCTGGGTTATGGCGCGACCGACGACGCTTATCACATCAGCGCGCCGGTTCCCGACGGCAATGGCGCGCGGCGCGCGATTCGCAAAGCGCTGGACAAGGCGCACATCCAACCGGAACAGGTGGATTACATCAACGCGCACGGCACCTCCACCGTATTGAACGACGCGGCAGAGACAGCCGCCATCAAAGCCGTGTTTGGCGAAGCGGCGTACGCGATTCCGATTAGTTCTTCCAAATCCATGTTGGGGCATTTGATGGGCGCGGCGGGCGCAGTCGAAGCTATCATTACCGTCAAGACGATGCTGGAAAATGAAATGCATCCGACCATCAATTACGAATATCCCGACCCCGATTGCGATTTGGATTACGTGCCAAACACGCCGCGCAAAAAAGAGGTCAACATCGCCATGTCCAATTCATTCGGTTTTGGCGGACACAATGCCTGTCTGATTTTTGAAAAATGGAAAAATTAGCAAGAGCTGCAGAGGGCAAACCGGGCAGCGCGGAACGAGAACCATTTTCAATATGAATGTCGCCGACCTCGAAACCGCGCTCGGTTTTGTTTTTCAAGACAAATCGCTTTTGCAGCGCGCGCTGACGCATCGCTCGTATCTCAATGAAAATCCCGACCTCCCCTGGTTGGACAATGAACGGCTCGAATTTCTCGGCGACGCGATTTTGGGGTTTGTGACCGCCGAACAGCTCTATCATCGCTTTCCCGAAATGAAAGAGGGCGACCTCACCAGTCTGCGCGCGGCGCTGGTGCGCGGCGAAACGCTGGCGGAATTTGCGGTGGCATTGAATCTGGGCCCGCTGCTGTATATTTCGCACGGCGAAGACGCCAGCAATGGCCGCACGCGCCCCGCGCTGCTGGCGGCAACTTTTGAAGCCGTTCTCGGCGCGCTCTTTTTGGATCAGGGGCTGGATGCGGCGCGCGCGCTGATTGTGCGAATGATTGACGCCAAGACGCAGCGCATTTTGCAAGAACGCCTCGACCGCAACGCCAAAAGTTTGCTCCAAGAACTCTCGCAAGGCCATCTAAAAGTAACGCCCATTTATCGCCTGGTCGAAATGCGCGGCCCCGACCACGCGCGCGAATTTACGGTGCAAGCCGTGTTGGGCAATCAGGTGTACGGCACCGGACACGGACGCAACAAGCAAGCCGCCGAACAAGAAGCCGCGCGCGCGGCGATTGAAGTTTTGGAGCAAGAAATGTCCGCCGCGAATTTGGCGCACATCGCCGCATCCGAAACGTCGAACGACGACACAACGTCTAAATAATCCACGTTACGCGCTTGCTATAAACAAACGGGATATGCGCGTAGGCATAGCGACACATTCATTCGCGCGCTATGCAAATCGCGAAAAATCCATCGCCACAAGTCTGCCTCCGCCGATTGAATACGCTCGCGGTTTTGCTGCCGCGAATTCGATTGCCCGAAAACTCGTATGCAAATTCTCCTTACCGGCGCCGGCGGTTATCTGGGCGGCGCGCTATTACGCACGCTCGAAGCGACAAAACCCGCGTGGGATATTCACTGCGCTTTTTTTTCGATTGCGCCGTCCGACGATATGCCCAACGCGCATCATCTGGATTTGCGCGCGGAAACGTCCGTCGCGCGCGTGATGGATCAAGTTCAGCCGCGCATCATTTTTCACACCGCCGCGTTGAATCAAGGCGACGCTCAAAACATGTACGAAACGAATGCGCGCGGCAGCGGCTATCTGGCGCGCGCGGCGGCGCGACACAAGGCGCGTTTGATTCATCTTTCGAGCGATGTCATTTTTGACGGGACGCGGGGCAATTACGCCGAGGGCGACGCGCCCAACCCCATTACGCCGTACGCGGTTTCCAAAGCGGACGCGGAAAAAAATGTATTGGACAGCGGCGCGGACGCGGCGTTGGTCCGCACGTCGCTGCTTTACGGTTTCAAGCCGCTCGACCCGCGCACGCGCGCGATTTTGCGCGGCGAAATGCCGCGTTTATTCACGGACGAAATGCGCTGTCCGATTTGGGTATTTAATTTAGCGCAAGCGTTGGTGGAATTGGCAGAGCTAGAGTATCGCGGTGTCTTACATCTCGCGGGACCGCAAGCGTTGAGCCGCTACGAGTTTGGCGTCAAGTTGCTGCGCGCGTTGGACGGCGACCCCGCGCAGCTCATTCCGCTATCGTCCGCCGCCAGCGGTCTCGTGCGCCCGCGCGATTGCACGCTGGATATTTCGCGCGCGCAGAAATTATTGCAGACAAAATTATTGAGCGTGGATGAGGTTTTGGCAATGAAATGAGGCGCAGTTTTGTAGATTGCGCCAAGCGGCGGTTTGATTCTATCCCGTCGTCAAAGTCAAAAATGTAATTTCGGGCGGACAATTGAAACGAATCGGCGGCGGCAGCAAACCAATCCCGCGCGTGGTGTACACCTGCGTAAAGTTTCCCGCCCGCGCCAAACCCATCGGATATTTTTCGCCAAAGCGCGGCAGAACCAAAGGCCCCAAAAACGGCAAACGCACTTGGCCCCCGTGCGAATGACCCGATAATTGCAAATCCACTTCGGCTTGCGCGCATACGTCCGCGTAATCGGGTTCGTGCATCAAGACCACTTTGCACGCGTTGTGCGGCACCGCGCTTAACGCGCGCGAAAGGTCGGTGAGGTCTTGCCACAAATCATCCAACCCCACCAGATAAAATGTCGAACGGCCGCGCGTCAGCGGCACAGCTTGATTGCGTAACAGCTGCACGCCATTCTGCCGCAGCGCGCGCAGAATCATATCCAAATAGCCGACCCAATAATCGTGATTGCCCATGACCGCAAACACGCCATACGGCGCTTGCAGCCCGCGCAACAATTCCGCGCATGGCTGAATATATTTCCACGATTTATTTACGAGGTCGCCGGTCAGCACAATCAGGTCGGGGTTCAGCGCGTTCGTCATCTGAATGCTCTGCGCGAGATGTTCGTGACTCACGTACGGACCGTAATGTAAATCGCTCAACTGCGCGATGGTCATGCCGTCAAACGCGCCGGGCAACCGCGCCAACGGAATCGTCACGCGCTCGACGCCAATTTGATTCGGCTCGACGCCAAAACCGTATGCGCCGCCCGCCGCCGCGCCCGCCGCCGCGATGCTTAACAAACCCGCCATTTTCAAAAAGCGCCGTCGCGTCACGCGCGGCTGTCCTGTTTTCCGCATACCCATTCGATTATATCAAACATTGCGCGGCAGTCGTTCCGACGCGTTCGTCTTGATTCCAAATCAATAAACGATTCCTTTACGTTTCCGTATTAGGATTCAACTGCTTTCGCATGAATCTATCCGAACAAACCGCCGCCGACGCAGATTCCGCCACCGCGCTTTCGATTTGGCAAACGGTCGAGCGCGAATTGTCCGCCGCGCCTGCCGCCGCCGCGCCCAATCTCTGGCAAGCGCTCAAAACCGCGCTGGACATTGGGCAAGCGATTCCGACCCGCGCCGATGGCGTAGTCGTCCGCGAACTCCAGGACCGCAGCGGGCAGTATTTCGTCCTGAAAAATCCGCGCACGCGCACGTACCTCCGACTCACGCCGCGCGAGTTTTGGCTTTGGGAACAACTGGATGGCGCGCGCAACATCCAAGACCTCGTCGTCGCGTTTTTTGTCAAACATCACGCGTTCGCCCTGACGATGATTGTGGGAATGGTCGAACAGCTCTCTGCCAAAAATATGTTGCGCGATACGCCGCAACACGTTTTTACCGACGTGAGCCGCGCGCTGGCGGAGCGTTCCGTTGCGCTGCGAACGACGTGGCTCGCGCGCGTTGTCCTGACGCGCCCGTGGGCAATCGGCGACTTGGACCGACACATCACGCGTTTGCATCAACGCGGCGGATGGGTGTTTTACACGCTGCCCGCGCAGATTTTTTATATCGTCGTCAGTTTGGTCGGCGGTTTCCTTTTTATCCGTCTCCTCGGCGATCCGCGCTATACGTTTGGCGGCAAAGCATTGGGCGTCGAAATTGTGGCGCTTTGGCTTGCGGCGATTTTCCCCGTCCTCATTCACGAACTGGGTCATGCGTTGACAACCAAACATTATGGGCGCGATGTGCCGTATGGCGGGTTGATGTTGTATTTGGGGATGCCGGCGGCGTTCGTGGATACGAGCGATATTTGGATGGAAGGCAGGCGCGCCCGGCTGGCGGTCACATGGGCGGGTCCGTACACCGGCTTGGTCATTGGCGGACTGGGCGCCATCGCGCTTTGGCTGAATCCGAATCTGACCTTTGCGCCGTTTCTGTTTCAAATGACCGTGGTGGCAATGTTCACCGCCGTCCTGAATCTCAACCCACTCATCAAATTGGACGGTTATTATTTGCTGTCGGACTGGTTAGAAATTTCCCAACTGCGCGAGCGTTCGTTTGCTTTTGTGCAGCATAACCTGTTGTCCAAATTGACGCGCCGCGAACGTTTTTCGCGCGACGAAATTATTTTTGTCGCGTTCGGAGCGCTGTCGGCGGTTTGGACCGTCTATGTGATTCTCGTGAGTGTGATGGTTTGGAATGTGCGTATCGTGTCGAGCGCGCAATCTCTGGCGTCGGGAACCGGCGACCCC
>JAJVIA010000072.1:18258-34070 GCA_022072245.1 Anaerolineae bacterium | reverse complement strand
TCCTCGCCGGCGGCATTTTGCATTGGAAAATGTTTCGGCTGCCGCCGGTGCAAGCCGATACGACGCCGGATCTTGCGCTCGGCACAGAGGAACAATTGACCCATGCGTGCGCGCAGTTGGTTGAAACAATGATGGCGCAGCTGCGCGCCGCGTATGGCAGCGGCGCCGCGCAGCGCGTCCAAACCGAATTCAATCGCGCGGCGCAAACGCGCGCGTTGGAATTGACGCTCGCGGACGCGCGCTTGACGATTGCGCGCGCGACGGGCGCGGAACAAGCGTTGTCCGATTTATCAGAAATGCTTGCCGCCGCGTTGGACATTCTTTTGCAAAGCGTCGAGCGCGCCGCCGGAGAACGTTTCGCGCATGACGCGCTGACGCGCAGCTTGGACGCGTTGGATTGGGAACAACGCGAATTGGTGGGCGAACATATTTTGCCGCACGTGAGCTGGAGAGTCGGACTCGACGGCGAACTGGCTGCCACATCCAGAGATATGCTGGCAATGCTCGAAGGAACGCCGCTGTTTGCAGGATTCACTTTGGAAGAACGCAAGCGGTTGGCAGGCAAATTGCGCGTTCAATATCTGAAACGCGGGCAGGTTCTCTTGCATCAGGGCGACAGCGCCGACGCCATTTATTTCGTTCGCTGGGGCCGCTTGCAAGAACAAAAACGCGACGCCCACGGATTCGAGTCCACGCTGCGCGAAATCGGCAGCGGAGAATACTTGGGCGAGAACGATTTGCTGGCGGACAAACCGCATCCCACAACCCTACGCGCCCTGACGCCGGTTCAATTGTTTGCGTTGAATCATCAAGACCTGAAACGTCTGACGCGTGCCGACAGCCACGCGAACAAACTGGATCACGCGTTGCGGCGCGTGAACCTGCTGCGCGATATTCCTCTCTTTGCGGAATTCGAACCGCGTGAATTGCAGCGCGTCGTCGCGCAGATGCGCGCCTTGTCCTTTGCGCCGAACCAATCCATCATCGAGCAAGGCGAACCGGGCGACAAATTCTTTGTCATCGAATCGGGTGTGGTCGCCGCGCGCCAACAATTGCCGGATGGAACTTGCGCCGAGCAGGCGCGTTTGGAGGCGGGCGAGTACTTTGGAGAAATCGAACTGTTGTTGAACGCGCCATCCCCCGCCGCCTATGTCGCCGCCGCGCCGACGGAATTGTTGGCGTTGGATGCGCGTGCTTTTGAACAATTGGTGCGCGGCTCGCAGCGGCTCAAACGCGAGTTGGAGCGTTCCGCCACACGGCGCTTGCGGTCAACGCGGCGGAGAGGGAGATTGTAGCAAGGAGAAACCATGAATTGTTGGCATTGTGACCGTCCGTCGCACGGCGCGTGCCGCTTTTGCGGCAGAGCCGTGTGCAAAGACCACGCGCAAACCATGCCCTTTATTCTGGAAATTTATACGGGCAAAGAAGGCGAATTCAAGGCAATCGCGGTGGATAACACGCTCTATTGCGGGGTGTGCAAGCCGCACGAGGACCCGATTACCTTGAAAAACCTAAAATAAATCGCACGACGCCAATCGCCGGCGTACCAATAAACGCTCTCTTTACGTTCGTGTGCTATCCTACGCGCAATCACTGCCGGACGCAGTGAGAGAACATAAGCAAGAATCACGAGAGGAGACCCAAACCATGTCTGCCGAAACCATTACCACCGTCATTCGCCGCGCGGTTGCCGAACCAGAATTCCGCACGACGTTATTTCAGAATCCCGCCGCCGCGCTGTCCGGCTATGACCTGAGCAATGAAGAACGCGCCGCGCTCTCCAATCTGACCGCCGAAAATTTCGACGCGCTGTCGGGCGAATTGGAAACGCGCCTGTCCAAGTCCGATTTGGGCATCGGCATTGAAATGGACGCGACCCGCAAAATTGGCATCAGCAACACATCGGGTACCGGCGGCAAGTCGTGATGTCCAGCGCGCAGAAAAAAGCGCCGCCGCGCCGCCAAGCCAAGCTTTCAAACGCAGCGCTCCGCAACGGCGTGGCGTTGGTCGAAATGCCATTCCGTCAATACTATCAGCCCGGCGCGGGGCTTGCTCTGCTAAAAGCTTCAATCGAACCATTGAACCTGCCCGTCAAGATTCTCTACATGACCCTGCGGCTCGCGGAACGCGTGGGCGGCGCTCTATACGAACAAGTCACCAACGCGACGACCAACACGCTGATTGGCGAATGGCTTTTTGCTGCGGCATTATTCGACCCCGCGCCGTCGGATTGTGAAACGTACCGGCGCGAGATTTTGTACAGCAATGCGCCGCATTTCTCTACGGCAGATGACGCGGACCAACAAACGCTCGCGCAACTCGCCCAAGACATCGAATGGATGCAAGCGCAAATTGACGCTTTTCTTGACGAATGTGTGGCAGAGCTGGTCGCGCTGGAACCGTCTATCGTCGGCTTTTCCAATGCCTTTCCGCAAAATATCGCGTCGCTGGCGCTGGCAAAACGCGTCAAAGCCGCAATGCCCGCAAGCTTTATCGTGTTTGGCGGCGCGAACTGTACCGGCGTGATGGGCTTGGAATTGGCGCGTCAATTCAAATTTGTGGATGCGGTCGTTTCGGGCGAAGGCGAAATTGTTTTTCCCGAATTGGTGCAGCGCGTCCGCGCCGGACAATCCATCGCCGACATGCCGGGAGTCTATACGCACGCGCTTGCGCGCGCGCAGAGGAATGGGGATTCGCTCTCTCATGCCGCGCGCGCGCTGGATTTGGACGCGCTGCCCATGCCCGATTACGATGATTATTTCGAGCAGTGGGCAAGCTATGTCGCGCCAGATTGGAAAAACCCCGCGCTGCCGTTCGAAACGTCGCGCGGGTGTTGGTGGGGCGAACGCTCTCAATGCACCTTTTGCGGACTGAATGGCGTGTCGCTGACGTTCCGCCGTAAAACGCCCTGCCGCGCGTGGCAAGAATTCGACGACACTCTGAAAAAACATCCCGTAACGTTCGTCGCCGTGACCGACAACATTTTGGATATGCGTTACTTTGACGACTTTTTGCCGCAAATCGCAGCGCGCGAACCCAAACCGGTTTTGTTTTTCGAGGTCAAAGCCAATCTAAAAAAAGAACACGTGCGCCGCTTGCAAGCGAGTCACGCGCGCTTTATCCAACCCGGCATCGAGAGTCTCAGCACACCCATTCTGCGCCTGATGCGTAAAGGCATCACCGCGCTGCAAAATATCCAATTGCTCAAATGGTGTCGCGAGTTTGGCGTCATTCCCAAATGGAATCTGTTGTGGGGCTTTCCCGGCGAGCCGCCCGACGAGTACCGGCGCATGGCAGAATGGATTCCATACCTCACGCATCTCGAACCGCCCGAAGGCGCGAGCTCGATTTCATTGGAACGCTTCAGCCCCTATTTCGATAACGCGCAAACTTTCGGGCTGGTGAATGTGCGTCCGCATCCTGTGTATCGGCATCTTTATCCGTTCGACCAAACTGCGCTCGCCAATCTGGCATTCCACTTTGATTTTGATTATGCCGAACCGCAAGCAGTGCGCGATTACACCGCGCCGGTTATCGAGCAGATAAAAAAGTGGCGCCAAGTCGCGGCGACAAGCGACCTGTTCGCGGTAGAGTTGGGCGAAATTCTAATAGTGTGCGACCTGCGTCCCATCGCGGCGCAAACATTGACGACGCTTGTCGGCGCGCAGCGCAAACTCTTTTTGGCGTGCGACGCTGCGCAAAGTTTGCGCGGCTTGCAGCGCCTCCAACAAGAATTGGGGTACGCAATTTCGGCGCAAGAAATCCTGGCGCAGTTAGAGCCGTTGGTGGAGCAAGGATTGATGCTCCGTGAGGGCGAGCATTTCCTGAGTTTGGCGCTTGTGATGGGCGATTACACGCCGAAACGCGCGTCGCTTGACCGTTTCCGCGCGGCGCTCGGCGTTCAAGCGCCGCAATCCTGAACGCGCATTGGACAATGGCGTTACGCGCGTTTTGACGCGCTTTTTCTTGACGCTTTAACGGCGCCGTTTCATTTTCAAAGCGGATGATTTTTTGGCGCGCCGCCCGCGCGCGGATACACCTTGGGCGTCGGCGCGATTTTGTCAATGACGACGAGATGGCGCACATCGTCCAAATCCGCGAGTTTCACCCGCACAATTTCGCGCACGCGCCCGCCCAACGTTTCGATGGCGCGCTGCGCGTCCGCCGTTTCGCGTTCCGCATCCACCGCTTTGTACGCAATCACGCAGCCGCCCACGCGCGCGAACGGGAGCGTATATTCGGCGAGCGTCCGCATTTCCGCCACTGCGCGCGCCGTCACATAATCATACGCCGCGCGTTCTTGCGGCAGGCGCGCGAATTCTTCGGCGCGGCCATGCGCTGCCGTTACATTTTCCAGCGGCAGCTCGCGCGCGACGGTATCGAGAAAACGCGCTTTTTTGCCGGTAGCTTCCAGCAGCGTCACGCGCAACGCGGGAAACGCAATCGCCAGCGCCATGCCGGGGAAACCCGCGCCCGCGCCGACATCCATCAATTTTTTGCCGTCCGTTTGTCCCGCCAACAAGAGCGGCGCGGCGGACAGCGAATCCAAAAAATGTTTCAGCTGTACGGCGGTATAATCCGTGAGCGTCGTCAGATTGAATTTCTCATTCCACGCGACGAGTAAATGGTAATAATTTTCAAACTGCGTTAGCTGCACCGGCGTCAAATCTAAACCGAACGCGCGCGCGTGTTGATACAAAATGGACATACGAAAATTATAGCGCCGTTAAAGCGAATGGCTTTTTCTGTGTAACCCAAGCGCGCGGGTTGAACGCAGCGCAATTGAGCTTACAATATACATCATGTTCCAATGGAATTTTTGTCCGCGCTGCGGCCACGAGTTTGAATTGCGCGCCCGCGATGATGGTCGCTTGCGTCCGACGTGTCCGCATTGCCGTTACACCTATTACGCGAATCCCGGTTTGGCGGTGGGCGTGTTATTGACGGACGAACAAAATCGCGTGTGTTTGATTTTACGCGGCGAAGAACCGCGCAAAGGATATTGGGGCTTGCCCGCCGGTTTTATGGAAGGGGATGAAAGCGCGGAAGAAGGCGCGCGACGCGAGTGTCACGAGGAAACGGGTTTGGTTGTCGCGCTGGACGGGTTGTATCAGGCGTTTTCGTATTATCACGCCGACCGCAAAACATCGGGCGTGCTGCTCGTCTATCGCGCGCATCGCATCGGCGGCGAACCGCACGCGGGCACCGACACGGTGGACGTAAAATTTTTTAGCGCGCAGAACATTCCCTTTGACCGACTCGCGTTTCGGACGCACATTGAAACGCTAGAGAGATGGCGCGCGGGATTAAAATAACTTGACGGTCGCCGCTCGCTGTTTCGTCAAACCGGACGCTTGATACTCTGCGGCTGCTTTTTCAAAATGTTCGCGCGTCGCGTCCGTGTTGCCGCGCGCGTGTAACATTTCGCCCCATGCGACGTGCGTCCGCGCGCTTTCGAGTCGCGCATTGGCGGTCTCGAAAGCGACACAGCGTCGGCTTGCGTGGATGCGCGCGCGAAATTGCTAGACCAAATTAAAAATTCGCAGCGCCAAAAAAATTAACGCCGCCAGCGCCAGCGCCGCCAAAAAGCGCGCGCCATATTGCATCATCGTCGCGCGCCATACGCGTCGCCCATGTTCTTGATGGCGCGCCGTTCCCACATCCATAAGCGCGCGATTTTGATTTTCCACTCCAAGCGCATGCCCCAACCACCACGCGCGATTGCAATGCACATACTCGCCGATTTCACTTGCGCGAATGACATCCTCCGAACCGTATGGATTGCTTGACGTTGACATGGAATCCTCCTCGTTTCCCTGCCGCCCTGTCTCCCGAGTTCTCTGTTTCCCTGCGCGCCTCTCTCTATCGTTCCACCTTTTGCTCAAACTCTTTTAAGCGCTTTTCCAATTTTTCCTGTCGCCATGCCACCGTCAAATCGCCGCGCGTTTTTTCCAACACGCCGCGCACAATATCCGTTTGCCGCCGCAAGCCGCCCGTGAGCGCGTCAGGAAAATCCATCGTCACAAGCATTGCATAAATATCGTCCATCGCTTGCAGCATCGCTTCGCTGCGTTCCAATTGTTCATGCCGAATAATGTCCAAAATGTAACGCCGCATTTCGGTTGCCGCTTCGCCCAAACCGTTCAAATACGCGGCATAATCCACGCCCAACGCGTCCGGGTCGGGAATCGGTTGATTCGTCAACAGCGCGTGGACAATGTGCGCTTCCGCGATTTCTTTGAGCGCGTCCTGCACATAGCCCGTGTAATGCAAATCGGGATACGGCGTCACATCTTGCTTCATCGCATCGGCGACGCCGCGCGCGGTCTCCAAGATTTGCGCGGCGTTTTCATATTCCGCGCGATGCGACGCGCGAATCGAAAGCGAACAATGCCGAATTACTTCACGCGATTTCGTCAACGCCGCGTCGCGCGCGGCATTTTTTGCCACAAAATTTTGGCGGATTTTTTCTTCGATTTGCTCTAGGCCTTGCATGTCACTCCTCAACTGTACGAAATTTACGTTTCACGTTTTACGTTTCACATTTCACGGTAAAAAACTTGCAACCACAAAATTGATGCTATCCCACAACCCAACTTTATTCAAGTGACGCGGGTTGTGAATTGTATCTGCGAAAATGTTCTTGCGAAAGATTTTGCAACGTCTCCGCGCGTTTCAAATAACGCGCCAGCACATCCGAAAAATCAGTCGCGGTCAGCGTCAACAATTCCGTCGGTTCCAACGCGCACACGGTCGCCGTGCGCGGAATGTTGTACAACAGCGCGATTTCGCCGAACGTTGCTCCGGCGCCGTGTGTGGAAATATAGCGTCCGTTTTGCGTCACCTCGACGCGCCCGCGCCGAATGATATAAAAACGGTCGCCCGCTTCCCCCTGCCGAATAATCACCGTCCCCGCGTCAACCGTCTGCGGCTGTAATTTGGTCAAGACCAAATCGAGTTCACTCGGCGTCAATTCGCGGAACAATGGCAGCGCGGCGATCTCGGCGCGATACGCGAACGCGGCTTCCAATTGCTTTTTCGTCTGCAAATCGCGCGCCAACAGCGCGTCAAATATTATTCCATCCAACGCAAAGACGCGGCTCGGCTGTAACGCAATCACCGAAGCATTGCGCGGCGCGTGATTGAGCAATGCCATCTCGCCAAAATAATCGCCGCGCACAATGCGCCGCACGCGTTCACCATTCACATCCACCTCGAACTCGCCCCGCGCCACAATGTAAAATGTATCGCCCGCCTCGCCCTGCCGCACCACAGCCGTTCCCGTCGCAATATTTTCCTCACGCATGGCGCGCGCGATTTCCAAATGACGCGCTTCGGGCAAATCTTGCCAGAGCGGAATCGCGCGCAGCGCGTCCAACGCTTCGCGGCGCGCCAATTTTTCCGCGCGCGTGTTGAGCCCAGCCAAGCGCGCCGCCACCTGCGCGAATAATTTGCGGCCCCATGCGTACAATGCGAGCGCGAGCGGAATGACGAACAACGTACCGAGCAGCAGCGTCGCGCTCTGCGCGATAATATTTGCGCCCGTCAATGCTTCGCCCGCGAGCGAAGCGAGACGCAAACGCCAGAATTGCAGCGCGAGCAAAATGGCAAACGCCGCATAGCCCAAGGACGCAATGCCGAACAAGGCAAAAAAAATTTCTTCGCGCGAAAATTTTTCGCGCGCGCGAATTTTTTCCCACAGCGCGCCGCGCACAAAACTCAGCGCGCGCGGGCGCAGTGACGGTTTCTCTAGCCAATCCACCAACATATAATAGCCGTCGAGTTCCAGCAGCGGATTGAAATTGAACAATGTATTGACGAGCAAAACAAAACCCCACGCAAAAAACAACGCGCCCGTCGCGCCTTGCGGGAAAAAAAATGCAGCCAACGCGCACACGCCGCCCAACGCCAAACCGGTGTACGGCCCCGCAAACGATGTAATCAAACGCGCGCGGCGCGACGCCATCCAAATATCGGTCGTATCCACAAATCCTACCGGAAACCCGTAATACAGCATAAAGCCGCCGCGCGGCACACTGCGCCCCGCGCGCTTTACCGCCATCGCATGGCCGAGTTCGTGAATGATGAGCGTGATGAATTGGAATATGAAAAATAACGCGAACGCCGCGAGAAACGAATCGCCGAACTGCAACAGCGGATAACGGCCGCGCACAAACTCCTCAACGTAAATAAGCGGTCCCAAAATGGACAGCGTCACGCCCACCGCACGCGCGGGGCGCGTGAAAAAAAACCAGCCAATCGAGTTGTACAAACGCGTCAGGAACGCGTCAATGTTTGTGATAGTAAACTCGGAAAAGACCAAACCCCGCGCCAAGCGGGTGGCGCGTTCCGTCACCGCGGGGGGGCGCAATTTTTCGCGCAGTTCGGCATACACATCATGCGGCGCGGCGGCGAGAAACGCATTGCGCGCCAACAATTGGACCAAGCCCGTGACGTGCGTCACTGCCAGCGCGCCGCTGCGCATAAAATATTCCACCACCAATTGCTGCACGGTGCGTGTGCCGTCCATCAAACCGACCAGTTCATATTCGCGCGGCTCGAGTTTGAGATATGTATTTTGGGCAGTGTTGCGCAGAACCACATACGGCTTTCCATGCGTCGTGCGCTGCTGTGCGACCTCCAATGTCGTCACCATGCGCGGGCGCGCGTAAATGGGCGCGACGGCTTGCTGTAATTGTTTCCAAACACTCGCCCCCGCCTCATCGGGCTGTGTTTGGAATGCTGCGGCAAGTTCATCCCAAAGCAATGTGGGCGCGGGGTTGATTGACATGACAAAGCAGTGAAATTTATTTTTGCAGCGCGGTTTTGGCGGCGAGATAGTCAACCATCATGCCCGCCACATCCACGCCGCCAAATTCTTGCGCGTGAACATAGTAGCAAGGAAAATTCGCTTCGAGCAAAAAAATTTGTCCATCGGCTTGCTCCAAAATATCTACTCCCGCAAATTCATAACCCAACACGTGCGTCGCCGCCACCGCAACCTTTTGGATTGCCGCGCTGGGCGGAATTTCAGAATGGGTTTCCCCTCTGACGCCTTGCGCGCGAAAATCATTCGCAATCGGCGACTTGCGATAGGAAGCGATGACGCGTTCGCCCAACACAATCAAACGCCACTGCGTCGCGTCGGCAATGTACTGCGCCAATAAAGGATTCGCGCCTTGGTTCAATTCATAATCCAACAGCGAAAACAACGCGGGCAAAGAGTCCACGCGCATCACGCCAATGCCATTCGCATAGCCCAACATTTTTACAATCAATGGAAAACCGCCAACCTGTTCGACATACTGCTCGATGCGTTTGCGATTCGTCGTCGCGCAATACACCGTGCGCGGAATCGGCAAGCCCGCACATTCAAAACGCAGCGGCGGCGTGTGCGGCACAAAAAAAATACCGTCAGGGCGCGTGTGAAATGTGACGACGCCACGATTCCACAAAAATTGTTCGACGCGCATTGCCACCTGAGAAACCGCCGGGCGATACATCAAATCCCCCGCCCGCAATTTGCGCTCGGTCGCGTAATCGAATGAACGCGCGTCCACAACCAAAAATTCAATCCCGCGCGCCTGACAGGCCCCCTCCAACGACAGAATAGTCGGCAGCGCTATTGCATCATTTACACATACAAATCGCATCACGGTTTCACTCCACAATTCTATTCGCGCAAAAGCATAACGCTCGATTCCGAATGGATTTATCAGATTCGGAATCGAGCGCAATCAACGAGACTGCCATTTCAACTGTGAAAAGGGAACCCTTCGCCGTCCTCCATTTTCAACTTGGAGACGCGTTTGTCCAATTGTCCCGACATGGAATCAAAATCTTCCGGCGTGAGTCCGTGCAGCATTGCCTTTTCGGCATCGTCCAATTCATAGCCCGCCAATGCCTTGCCCGGGTCATTAAACAACAAAGTCATAAATTCCGGCTCGGCAGCCGCGCGTCCGATTACTTCGGATACTGCATTTTGCGACATTGTGATTCACCTCCTTTCGGTTTAGATTTTCCCGATGGGATTTGCGCGCAAAAAATCTACCTCTAGCGGCGTCTCGCGCACCTGACACACGCCGCACCACAACGCATCTTCCACCGCCAACGCGCGCAAATGTTCTGGCTCTTGCCATGTCTCGAATAAAAACGCGCGCGTGCGCGCATGTTTTTTGCAAACTGCCCGTCCGCAAAAACGACACATGCCCTCTGCTTCTTCACCGCCCACCCAACAGCGCATTTCCCATTCCTCCAATTATATCGGACATGACAAGTTGTAACAGTCCAAACACGAATCACTTTTTTTCATTTTTATTTGGAAATATATTTGATGTTGCCCCAATCGCCCACCTTGACGTACACGATGCCTTTATTGAAAACTTGCGCAATGTATGGCTCGCCGTTATACGTGAATGGAATTTCATCGGTCTGCTGGTCTTGCAAACCATTCGCTTGGGCAAAACGCCACAGCGCGGCGGTATTGTTGACGGGCATCCACGGCTGCGCCACATTCGCACGATCCAATACCGCTTGCTCTAAACCGTTCAATTGTTTCACCACCGCCGCCGGATCCACAAATCCTTTAAAGCCGTTCGACAGATTGATGGGCTTGCCGTTCGGGTCGGTGGTTCGCAAACCGAGATGCAAATGCGCGCCGCGCGCGTTGCCCGTATCGCCCATCAAACCGATGAGCTGTCCGCGCAAAACCCGGTCGCCCTTTTGGACATAATTTTCCGCAAGGTGCGCGTAGGTCCACAGCCGCCGATTCACCGGCACAAAAATTCCAACGTGGATGCCATACGCTTTGCCTTGAATCGGGTCGTCCACGTCTTGCGTGACGATGCCGCTTTCGACGGCGTACACTTTTTTATCGTCGCCTTGCGGAATAAAATCCAAACCTTCATGCCCGTTCAAACCAAACTGCGCGTAATCTTGCGGATTCGCGCCAAAGGGCTGGGTCAGAATCGAACCGCGCGCAAAAGGAATTTGCATGAGAACCTCTGGGGCTTGGGGCTTTATGAATTTTACATGCGGCTCTGCCGCGTCGCCCACATTTTTTTCCGGGCGCGCCACGCGTCCACGCGTCCTTGCCATGCCGGGCGAAAATGGCCGCGCCGCGCGGCTTGGGCAAGCGCCATCGCGTCGAGCAAAAAAATCAACGGCAGCGCGAAATAAAATTGCGGCGTCGGATAATTTTTGAACGTCGTCCACCAACGATTGCGCGCGAGCAAAAAAGTTTTGCGCGGCGAAACTTTGCCGAAACTCGCGCCGTGTTGGTGGTACACGCGCGCGTGCGGCGCAAACTGCGTCCGCCATCCGGCGCGCCGCGCGCGCCACGCCAGATCCGCGTCCTCGTAAAACCCAAAATACGCGTCGTCAAAAAAACCGATTTCGTCCAACATCGTTTTGCGATACAACGCCGCGCCCGCGCACGCGCCATACGCCGCGCCTGCCGCGGTAAATTCCTCTGCCCGCCGCCCCGCGCCAACGTTCCACGCGAAACCAAACGCGTCCACTCGAATTCCCGCCGCGTCCACCAAGTCGGGCTGCGCCATTTCCAAGATTAACGGCGCCGCCGCGCCCACGCGCGCATCCGCAAACGGCGCGGCTAATTTTTCCAAATAATCCGCTTCTACGCGCGTATCCGTATTCAGCGTCGCAATCAAATCCCCGCGCGCATTTTGCAGACCCAAATTATTGCCCGCCGCAAAACCGACGTTCGTCGCGCTGCAAATCAATTTTACCTGCGGAAAATTTTCCGCGACATACGCGCGCGATCCATCCGTCGAAGCGTTATCCACCAAAACGATTTCAAATGGCGCATACGTTTGCGCGGTCAACGCCGTCAAACAGGACGCCAGCAGCGCCGCGCCGTTGTAATTGACCAAAATGACGGATATAAAAAAAGGCGATTCCTCGCCCATCGCCTCGACCCTTTGCGGCGCGTTGCGACAAAAGCATTGCTCGACGCAAGTTCTATTGTCGCGCGCGCCGCACCACCAAATCCGCCAACAGCGCCATCATGATAAATTGCATCCCCATCATCACCAACAGCACATTCGAGCTGTGCACCACCAGATTGCCGATGGCGAACCACCACAGTTGGCGCACCATGCCCACGAGCAAAATCAACGCGCCGATGGGAAACAAAATTTTCATCGGATTGAAATACATGACCGTCCGCAAGACCAACATCAAATAATTGTACGTGTCCTGCACGGGTCGAAATTTGCTTTTGCCTAAACGCGGATAGTAATCAATCGGAATCCATTTCACATCCAAGTCGTCCGACAAATGCGCGAGCGTAATCGTCGAAACCCACGATTGGCCCTGCGGCAAAATGTGAACGTACTTGAGCGCGTTCTGTTTTTTGAACGCGCGCAAACCGCTGTTCAAGTCGGGAATTTTTGTATCGGTCAAAAAGGAAGCGAGCGCGCGAATAAACCATTTCGCCGGCACGCGCAAAATTTTCAACGTCCCCGCTTCTTTGGTGCGCGCGCCAATGACCATATCGTATTCGTCCATTTCTTGCAGCAAACGCGGAATGTCTTGGACCGGGTACGTGCCGTCCGCGTCGGTCATGACGCACAACTCGCCGCGCGCGTGACGCACGCCCGTATTGGTGGACGCGCCGCTGCCGCGATTGCGCGCGTGCGATACCAAAATCGTGCGCGGAAATTTTCGCACCTCGTCCGCCGTGCCGTCCGTCGAACCGTCGTTGACGACAATGACTTCGTATTGATACGGCGCAACGTCCATAGTTTCATACAAACGCGTCAGCGTCGCGCCAATGCCTTCCTGTTCGTTGTACGCGGGAATAATGATGCTGATGAATTGGTCTTGGGCGCGCGGCCGTTGTTCGGTGATTTCAGTTTGAGTAAGCACGTGAGGATTATAAAGTAAAACGCAAAAAGGATAAAGTAAAAAACGGGACGCCCTAAAGCGGCGCGGACATTTTATTGGACGGCGGTCACTTGCAGCCATTCCAATTCCGCGCCCAAAATGCGCCCCTGCCCGTCCGTCGTCGCGTCCGCCGCCAATTCCAACAGAAAACTATCGCCGCTGCGTTTGAGCGCGTCCGCATCCAGCGTAACGACATAATCGGCAAATTCGGGCGTCAATGCAATCCGGCCCGCTTGGCGGTCTTTGCCTTTGAAAATCAATTGCGCGTCCGCGCGCGGCGCGCGCGCGCGCAATTGCACCTGTATTTGCGCCGCATCCGTCAGCGGAAAGCGAATCAGGCCGGACACGGTTTTTGTCGCCGCCGCTTTGGACGCGTTCGATTCCAACGCGCCCAGCCAACGCGCTCGCGCGTCCGGCGCGCGTTCCAAAAAACCATTCATCAAGTACGGAAAATCGTCGCCGCCAAAATCTATCGTTACGGGCAGCGCGGCGGGCGCGGCGCGCGGCGTCGCGCGATACAGCGTGTAATTCAAATTGATGCGCCACGCGCTGCGCGGCATGAAATCGTATGCAAACGCCCACTGCGGCACATTCAACGCCGCCGCGCCCACGCGTTCCAACGCGTAACCGGGAATTTGCAAACGGCCCCCGTTTGTGCCGTACGCCAAAATCACCGTGCGCCCTTGCGCGCGCCAAGCGTCCGCCAGCGCCGCGAGTTTATCGCCCGGCGGATTATTGAATACCGAAACAAACGCGTCGCGATTAAAAATATATTTCAACGGCGTCGCCAGCGCGGCGGGTTCATCGCGTCCCGCCGAAAAAATAATCACCGCGTCCGCCGGCAGCGTTTCCGCGAGCGCGGCGATTTGCCGATACGCGCCGTCCAATTCGCGCACGCCCACGATGGAATTTTCAAACGGTTCAATTTTGAACCACCCCGCGCCGAAAGTTTGCGCCACAAAGGGTACGCGCAGCGCAATGCCGTTGGCGCGGCTCGCGTCCACAAGTCCCATCGCGTACAGGGTATACAACATCCACACGCCCAAGACGCCGCCCGCCGCCGCGCGCGCGAATTTTTGACGCGTCGCGTCATGCGCCAACGCCTCATGCCACAACCAATCCAGCGCGCGCGCCGCCAATACAATCAATAACGGCAGCGCCAACGGAATGTAATGCCGCATCGTGTAAATGTAATGCGGGTTCGAGTACGACTCTTCTAAATAAAAAAGCGTGAACAATCCCGCCGTGCCGAAAAAAAAGATATTGCGCGCGTTCAAATCGCGCAGCCACACGACGACGGCGCCCCAAGTCGCCAACGCAATGCCGATGGGCGAAAGATACCAACCGAGTTTGATGAGATTGGCGGAACGGTCGAGCGAGGTCGCGCCGCCCACATACGCGTACCACGTTTCAGGGCGGGGCCAAATGAAATAGGCGAAAACAACTAGCGCGACGACGGCGCCCGCGCCCAACACGCGCAGCCATTTTTCCGAACGCCGCCACGCCGCGCGCAAGGATGAACCAAAGCGCGCGCGCAGCATTTGAACCAGACGGTCGGCGACAAGCAATGCGACGATGCCCGCCAACG
Source organism: Anaerolineae bacterium (assembly GCA_022072245.1). Taxonomy (GTDB): domain Bacteria; phylum Chloroflexota; class Anaerolineae; order UBA4142; family SHND01; genus SHND01. The sequence goes on along the minus strand of JAJVIA010000072.1, from coordinate 19,576 downwards.
CCGCGCCGAACGGCAGCAGCAGATATTCCGAACGCGAAAACAATTCCGCCGCTTGCGGCAAACCGCCGGGCAAGAGTTTATCAATGTTTTTCATCCGCAGCGCGTGCGAATATTGATAATACAAATAGTTGGGCGCAAAGATAAACATGTGCGCCGCCGCTTGCGCCAGCGCAATGCCGAACGCGCCAAAAAACGCCCAATGTTCGCGCCGCCAAGTCCGTGAAAACCAGCGCGCCAGAAAATAAATTCCCAGCGGCAGCAACAATAAAATCGCGTCGGCGCGCGTAAAAAAAATCGCGCCCAACGCGAAACCCGCGAGCAGCGGCAAGCCCAGCGAACCGTCGCGCGTCGTTTCAAATTTCAGCAGCGCCCAAATGCCCGTCAGCGTCAAAAATTGCGTCATGGCTTCGGCGACGGGATAGCGCGCAAACCAAAATTGCGGCACGCACACAATCAACAAAAAAAATGTCAGCCGCGCAAAATTCCGCGCGCGCGCGCCGTCGCTGCGCGCGGCGCGCGCCAACTCTTGCGCCAAAAAATAAAACGCCGCGCTCCCCAACAGCGCAATCAACGGCGTCGCGTACAAACCCCACTGCACGCCCACCATGCTATCCCACAGCGCCAGCCACACCGGATAAAATTGTAAAAATTGCGGCAGGACCAAACCGTGCGCCGCATCCGCGACAAAAAAGCCCGGCAGCCGTACCGCTTTGTACAACATGAACGGATTGATGAGCTGCCAATAAAACGCTTTGGCGGAATCAAACGGCAGCTGCGCCACTTGATTGTCGTAAATCGCAATCGCGCCGGTGCGCGCAATGTTCGCGCCCGTATTGATGTAGGTGCCCGCGTCGCTATTGCCAATCACATATTCCGCCGGCCGCGCAAACAAAATAATTGCGAGCAAAAAGAGCGCCGCAAAAACCCAATCCGGTTTCGAGACGCGCAGACTCCACGCGCCAAAACGTTTCCGCCCCAGCGTCCACCAGAGCGCGCATCCCAACGCGTCGAGCGCGGCGACATTCCAAAGCGAAAACACGCCAAATTCCGCGAGCGTCAAACCAAGCCACGTGGTCGCGCACACACTCGCTGCAATGGGAATAAACCAGCGCGCGCCTTCCGAAAAAGTTTCGGCATTGCGAATGAACGTACGGGCAAACAAATAACCGGGGAGAAAAAACAGCAGCGGCAAAAACAGCGGAATAAACAACCAATTCATTCGGGATTCGCTCTAGTCACCACAAACCTCTCCCCTCGCCCGTTGGGAAAGGGGCTGGGGATGAAGGTCTATTTCCGTTCCAGTCCGCTCCCCTCGCCC
>JAJVIA010000072.1:0-18158 GCA_022072245.1 Anaerolineae bacterium | reverse complement strand
CGCGTACCTCTCCCCTCTCCCTTTGGGAGAGGGGCTGGGGGTGAGGGAGGTTATTTTCAATTCAAAGCGGCGAATCAAGCGGCGCGTCCGCCCATTGCGGCAGCGGCGCGGCGGCGGGCAGCACGGCGCGATACAAATCCAGCGTTTGATGAATTACCACGCGCCAATCAAAACGTTCGCGCGCGATTTGGTACGACACCGCGCCCATCGCGCGCAATTTATTTTGGTCGCGCAGCGCGAGCAAAATTTTATCCGCCAACGCTTGCGCGTCGCCCGGCGGAACGAGATAACCATTTTGACCGCGCGCGATTTTGTCGGGAATGCCGCCGACCTGCGTGCCGACCAACGGGCGCGCGTGACACATGGCTTCGAGCGTCACGAGCGAAGAACCTTCAAACAAAGTCGGATGGACAAACAGCGTGGCGAGTTCGTACAAATTATGCAGCGTAATCTCATCCACATTGCCGAGCAAACGCACATGGTCGCGGAATTGATATTTGCGAATTTGCGCTTGCAGCGTCGCGCGTTCGGGACCCTCGCCGACCAATAACCACAACCATTTCGAGGGCAAAAAGGAACGAATCCGCGCCAACGCGTCGAGCATGACGCCGAAACCTTTATTTTGTTCGAGTCGTCCGACGCTCAACAATAGCGGCTGGCGTTGCGACAATTGCAAACGCTGTATCAACCCGCGCTGCACGTCAATGCTCACCCAATTGCGCGCCGCGTCCACATCAATACCGTTTGGAATCAAGACCACGCGCTCGGGCGCCGCGCGCAAAAAACGCGGAATATCGTTGACCGTCAAGGTATCCGCCGCAATCAACGCGTGCGCGTATTGGGCGGCATAGCGCGCGGCGGCGTGGAGCGGCGCGTACGCGACGCGTTTCGCCGGCGTCGTTTTGAATTCTTCCATGCCTTGCGGATTAATCACCAGCGGCGCGTGCGCGGTTCGTTTTGCCAACAACTGCGCGTAACCGAATCCGCCGACGCCTTGCGCATGCACCAAATCCACCGGCAGCGCGGCGACAATGCGCGCGGCGGCTTGCGACCAGCGCGGATAATTCAACACGCGGTCCGGGACGCCGCGCACGGGCAAGCGCGCGGCGCGCGCAATTTTCAAATCAATGCCGGGTTCGTGCCACTGCGCGTCGCGCGTCGGCGGCATCGTGACGATGGTAACGCGCGTTTGCGCGCGCGCGAGATGACGCGCCAATTCCAGCACATGACGTTCCATCCCGCCATAGCCGTGCAGACCAAAAACCGCGCGCGAAATAAAGGCGACGTGCATTTTAATTTCAGCTTTCAACTTTCAACCCGGACACTGCGGCGGCATACGCTTGTTCGATCCGTTGCGTAACGACAGCGGCGCTAAATTTTTCTTGAGCGACGCGCGTCGCGTTGGCGCTCAACCGGGCGCGCAGCGCGGCATCGTTCGCCACCCGCCGCAGCGCCGCCGCAAATTCATCCACCGAATTCACGAGCAAGCCGTTCACATTGTCGTCTATCATATCACGAGTTCCGCCCGTGCCACAAGCGATAACCGGCGTCCCCAGCGCTTGCGCCTCCAAAAGCGTGCGCGCCAGCGGTTCCGCCCAGCGCGCCGGAAATAAAAGCGCTTGCGCGCGCGCGAGCAGCGCCAATGTTTCCGCGTTATCAAGCCAGCCGCGCACATCCAATTGGGGGCGACGCGCCAACGTTTCTTTTAATGCTCCATCGCCCGCCACGACCAGCGGCCAAGTCACGCCGCTGCGTTCCAAAATTTCGGGCAGCCAATCCGCGCCTTTGAGCGCGTTGAGTTTGCCGACAAAAAGTAAATACGGCGCGTCAGACGACGCGTCAGACAGTTTGCTCGTCGCAAGGCGGCGCGTTTCCTCCACATCAATCAAGTTCGGCACAACGCGCAATTTTTTTTCGTCCACCGCGCCGCGCAGCGTTCCGGCGACGTAATGGCTCACCGCAATCACAACGTCGGATTTTTGTAACGCGCGTTGACGCCGCTGCAATTCGCGTTCGACCAACGGCACGACGGGCAGCATAAATTTTGCCGCGCCGCCATATTTTTGCGCGAGGCATTGCGTGATTGCGCCGCCGCGACAAATGGGACATTGCGCGCCGCCGCGCCACAAGGTGCCGTACAAACAGACGGGCCAATAATCGCGCACTGTACTCACGAGAGGCACGCGCGTCTCTTTTTGCGCCGTCGCCGCCGCGCCGATGGAAAGGATATGCTGCGCGTGCAAAATATCAAAGGCGCGCGCCGCGTCCGCCAGATACGCGCTAAATGTTTTTTCTAACGCGCGCGTGCGCTGCCACGCGCGCAAACCTGGCGCGGCGCTCGCGCGATAACCGACTTGGACGACGTTAATTCCTTCATAGACGCGGGTTTGAACGCCGTCCGTCCCGGCGTGCGGCAGCGCCACCTGCACCGTATGCCCGCGCTGCGCCAACGCGCGCGCGAGATAAAACGTACTCCATCCGCTGCCGCCGCTTTTGGGCGGAAAGACATCTGTCGCGAAAAGAATTTTCACTGCGAGGAATCAGAAGAGACCGGCGCGGGCTGGAGCATTTCGGACGCTTCGTATTCGTGCGCGGTCGCGTGACGACGTTTCATAAACCACACAAAGCCGCCGGGCAAACTCGTCACGACGACAATCACATGAAACAAGAGCGACATGGCTAGCGCGTTCGCGTTGGGTACGCCGACGAGGCCAAAAAAGAAAACGACCGCCGCCTCTTTGGGGCCCAAGCCGTTGAACGAAATGGGAATCAACAGCACGAACGCAATCAACGGATTGAACAATAAAAAGGCAAAGAAACTTGTATCCGTAATGCCCACCGCGCGCCCGACGACGAACCACACGCCGGCGGTTATGACCACAATCGCCATCGAAAGTAAAACGTTCAACGCGAGCGCGCGATACCGAAAGCGATACACTTGGAGCGCGCGATAGACATTGAGGGCGATGGGTTGAAAGCGTTTCGCCGGGCCGATTTCAAACAAGCCCGCGATGCGCGTGGCGAAACGGCGGCTGAATAACATGGCGCACAAGGCGACGAACGCGCTCGCCGCAATCACCGTCGCGGTTTCGATTTGTTCCAACGCTTGCGCCTGCGTCAACATCATGGTCGCCAGCGCCGCCGTGACCATCGCCGCGGCGAAAAACGCAAACAAGCCCATCAAGCGATCCACCACGACCGAAATCGCGGCGGCTTCGGCGCGGCCCTTGGTTACGCGCGCCAAATCGTACGCCCGAATCACGTCGCCGCCAACGTTCGACGGCAGCACATTGCCGAAAAAGAGCGCCATCAATGTGAACGCCAATAAATCGCCGAGCGAGGCGTCAATCGCTTGCGCCTTGACCAAAATTTGCCATTTGACCGCGCTGAGAAAAATCGCAAAAAAATACATTGCCGTCGCGAGCAGCAGCAGCGGCAAGTCCGCGCGCGCAATGATGCCCGCCACCAATTGCAAATCCACGCGCGTCAAAATAAACGCGAGGAGCGCCAGCGTTACCAAAATTTTGAGAAGGTTGACCAGACGAGTTTTCAAAAGACTATCCCGGGCAAGCTGAGAACAAAAAGCAATGTAATCCGACGCGGTCCTCGAGCCGCTTTTTTATCCCTTTCCGGCGGGTTTTGTCGGTTCGACGTTGTGATCCACGCGTTTCGTCGTCCACGCAATATCCCACACTTCATGCTTGCGCCCCTTGACGAAATAATCCCACCGTCCGAGCAGCCGCGCGAGGCCCTCGATGAACGCGAGCGTGAACAGCGTATAAATCAAACGCACCGCGTTCCATATTTCAACCCACGCGATTTTCGAGACGCGCATATTGTCCATCGAAGAAACTTTATAGCCGTACTTGTGAACGAGATGCAAATGTCCCGCGTAATTGCGGCGGCGCTGCATAATAAATTCGCGCAGCGTTTCGGGACCCGTGTTGTACACCACCGCGTCGGGCGCATAGCGCACTTCCAAGCCGCGTTTAATGACCAACGCTTCGACGAACGCTTCGTCCATCGCCACGTCCGGCGGCAGATGCGTGAACACTTTGCGGAACGCGATGAGTTCGCCGAGACGCGGAATTTCCAGACACAACTCGTGTTCCATCTGCAAACGCAAATGCGACATATAGCCAACAATGTGGTCCGGCACATTCGTCGGAATTTTTTGCGCGCCCGTCATACCCACTTTGGGGTCGGCGAACAGTTTGATGAGATTTTCGATTGTCGTTGGGCCCGGAATCGTATCGCCGCTTTCGATGACGCAAATTTCCTCGCGCGCGTTTTGCAAAAATAAATTGATGGCGGACGTTTTGCCTTCGCGCCGCGCCTGCTCAAATAATTTTACGCGCGGGTGACGCGCTTCGTACGCGCGCACAATCTCGCAGGTATCGTCCGTGCAGCCGCTTGCCACGACAATAATTTCACTGATGGCGACCTGCTCGAGCTCTTGCGTCAATAATGCATCGAGCAGCTTGCCGATATTTTTCGCTTCGTTATGCGCCGTAATGCCGACGCTGCAAGAAATGGACATGGAATCGCTGATTTCTAAATTTTGATTGCGGATAGTTTGCCGGATGAACGGCGCTAGCGACCAAGCGCGCGCAAGAGCGCTTCAAATCCCGCCGTCGCTTCTTTGGTCATGGCAAACGTTAAAAAATAAAGCGGCGCTAATAATACCACGACTATATACGCGCCGAACGGAATGGATGGAACGCGCGCGATGCTGCGCGAAAAAAAGCGCGCGGCGACAATGCCGAAACCGACGAGCAGCGCGAACACCAGAAACGCCATCGAGACTTGGGTTTGGCTGCCGGGCGCAATCAGCGGCGCGCGAATCGGACTCGTCGCGCTCGCAATCAGGGGCTGCGTCAGCGCCGCCGCGCTCGCCGCGAAAAATAGCGCCGCCGACACAAACGCGGTGACGCGCATCGCTTGCGCTTGCGGCGCGGGATGGGCGTGATTGCGCCACAACCAAATGAACAAGCCCAACCACAACGCGCTGTTGCCAATTCCCAACAACGCATACAGGAGCCAATGCGTTTGGTCCGCCCACGACGCGAAATAGGGCGCAACAAAAATAAACGCGGTCGCAATCACAAGCAACGTCACCGCGCGCGCGCGTTGTAACGGCAGCAGCGTCGCCAGCGCAAAGGGCAAGCTCATTACGTAATAATAGCCAACCACTTTTTTCGACAAGAGAAAAAATGCCAAGACAATCAGCAATCCCATCGCCCATAGATTCATGCCGCGCCGCGCGCCGAAAAACGCAATCACGCCCGCCGCAGCCAGCGTCAAACCGCTCGACGCGCGCAACAAGAAATTCTCGGCGCCAAACAGTCCCGCCAAACCCACGAGCCACGATTGCGTTTGCAGCGGCGCCTCGGACACATATTGGACGTTCATGAACCAATAATCGTTCGAGTACAAGAGAAACGGCAGCGAGACGAGCGCAATTGGAATTGCAAAAACGAACGCGGACGCCGCTACATTCATGCCGCGCCGCGTCAAAGATTTCTCGCGTTCAAAAAACAACAGCGCCCAAAACGGCAGCGCGAACAAAATCACATTTTGTTTCAACAAGAAACCGACTGCCAATATCAGCGTCGGCAAAATCCATCCGCGTTTGACGCTGTACAAAAAATAACCGAGAACGACGAAAAATAACCATTCGCTCTCAAAATGGCCTTGCACCGCCGTATCGTACCACGTCACGGGATTGAGCAGCCATGCCGCGAGCGCGAGACGCGCCAGCGCTATGCGGCGCGTTTTTTGCCACACGATGCCGTACAACAAAACGCCGAGCGCCAGATCAAACAGCAGCGGCGGTACGCGCACGAGCAGCCATGCCGGCGCGCTGCCCGCCAGCGCCACAAACGGCGCGACGAGGAACGCGTGCAAAGGCGGATACGCATAGGGCCAATAATTGTCTGCACGCGATTGCGCGTACAATGCCGCCCACCCGGACGACCCTGCGATTTTGCCCGCGCCGACAAACGTCACGGCGTCCCACGTTTGCGCGAAATAGGCGTTGAGCGTCAAGACCGTGATAACGACCAGCGCGGCGTACACGAGCGCGACGCCGCCAAGCCAGCGCGCATCGCGCCGCCAAACGCGCGTCAAAGCAAGCGCCTGCGAGGCGGATTCCGCTGCAGGCGCTGGATTGGTTACAACAGTTGTTCGGGGAACGGGCGTCAGTTCGTTTTCGCCTGACGCGCGGGTGGGAACCATCGCCAAGATTATACAGGCGGTAGGAAAAATTGATAAATTTGGCGCGCGGCTCACTGTAGCCCGGCGAGCAGCTGCGCGGCTAACGCGCGCGCTTCGCCGCGGGCGCCTTTCCAAATCGTGGCGCGGCGCGCCGTGCGCGAAAGCGTTTCCAACATCGCCGGGTCGCCCGAACGCGCCGTAACGCAATTCGCCAGCAGCGCGAGCGCGCCCAAGCCCGGCGTCAATTCTCGCGGCCGCCATCGCGCGCCCTTGCGATATTTCGCCACCACAATCGTGCCGACGGGCAGCGCCTTTTTGCCAATCGCGCCGCCCAATTCGTCAAACGAAATTTTGCGATTCGCCAACGTTTCATCGCGCAGCGCGAGCGGCCGCGCAAACGGATGCACGCGCCCTTGAACGTCCAGCGCCGCATACTCGTCGGAATAATAGACTGCGCCCGCGCGCACCAGTTCGTACACGAGCGTACTCTTGCCCGTGAACGTACGTCCCGGAATTAAAATCGCGCGTCCGCGCCAACCGACGACGCCCGCGTGAACAAAGACTTTGCCGCGCGCCGCTTGCGCCACCGCCAACTGCATTTCGCTTTCAAAGCGACTCGTCACATGCGCGAGTTCGCGCGAACGCATCAGTTGTTTGTCATTTTCGTACAACGTGTGAAACGGTTTGCGTCCCGAACGCGTCGGCGGCGCAAGATACAAAGAATAGATATAATCTACGCGCGCGCCATGATACCGCCGCCACTGCGGCGGAAACATTTCCACGAGCGCATTCAAACCCGCGACCGCATTGCTCTGGACGCCGATGCGCGCGCCATACAACGAAAACGCGAGACGTTCTTGCCATTCAATGCGAGCTAGATTTTCCAGCGCGGGTTCGGGGCGGGAAAATAAAAAAGTTTGACGTTTTTGCATAGATCGCTAAAAAATTGCGCTGCGAGTATAAGAAACAAGCGGCGCTTTGTCAACGCGCGGCGCGCCGCAAGCCAAACGCTTGGAACGCGCGACGCGCCGCGCAGGTTTGCGTCAAGCGCTCAAGCGCCTGATTTTTCACGCCAAGTACGCTATCTTTAGCGGGAACTCGGTTGCGTAAAATAACGTCCCTGATTCAAAGTATCATGCTTTTTCCCCCCAAGTTTTCCGCTTTCAACGCGCGCGCGCTCAAAACGTACGCGCCGCCCATCGTTTTCAATCTTGCGCTTGTCGGCGCGTGGCTCTGGTTGTACCGCAACATGTTCGATTATCTCGGCGTGATTGCGACGCGCGAAGATTTTCGCACCAATCAATTGCTGTTGTTGGGCATCGGCGCGCTCGTGGCGTGGCAAATTCACAAACACAGCTGGCAGGTGCAATTTCAACGCGCGCCGCAGCCGCAGCCCCTGCCGCTCGCGCTCGCGCTCGGCGGTTCGCTCGCCTATTTGTTTGTCGAACGCGTTCTCGACATCAACACCTTGTCCGCCATCTTGTTTGGTCTCGCCAGTTACGGCTTGCTCGGTTTGTATCTCACCCCCGCGAGTTGGCGGCAAGGTTTGCCCGCCGCGCTGCTCTTGATTGGCGTGCTGCCATTTGGCGAACATTTGCAAACGTTCATCGGTTATCCGCTGCGCCTCCTGACCGCCGAAATTGTGCGGCGCGGCTTGGCGGAATTTGGCGCCGCGCCGGGCGGTCTCGATACGATTCTCATTTTGGAAAATGGCGTCTCGCAAATTGATTTGCCGTGCAGCGGCGTAAAAAGTTTGTGGACCGGCGCGCTCTTTATTCTCGCGGCAACTTGGTTCGACCGGCGCGCGGTCAATGCGCGTTGGTTTGGCGTCGCGCTCGGCTTTGCGCTCTTGCTCTTGGCGGCAAATGTCATACGCGTTGGCGCGCTCGTCGTCAGCGCCCAAGTTTTCGCGTTACCCGTCCTCGCGCAAATGCTGCATGTGCCGCTCGGCGTTTTGGGATTCGTCGGCGCGTGCGCGGCGGCGGTATGGCTGCTGCGTTTTTGTCGCGCGGCGCCCAAGCCGCGGACAGTCACGGAAAATTTTCGCGCGTCCGCGCGCGCGTTCGCGCCCTTGCTGTTGAGCGGCGTCGCGCTTTTGGGAATTTTGTACGCGCCGCGCCCGCAGGACGGTCTACGCGCGCCCGCGCCAACATTGAATTTTCCAACGGCGCTGACAAGCGCCGCGCTGCCTTTGAAACCGGACGAACACGCGTGGCTCGTGCGCGACGGCGCGGAATCGGCGCTGCGGTTTCGTTTCAATTATCAGGGCGTGACGGGTTCCTTGATTGTGGTGTTGAGCAAAACTTGGCGCGCGCATCATTATCCCGAACGCTGTTTTCAAGTGTACGGTTTGGACATGGCGGAATCGCATACGCAGCTCGTTACGGAAAATTTTCCCGTGCGCGCCGTCACGCTGCGCGACCCTCAAACGAATGCGCGGCTCGACGCGACGTACTGGTTTCAATCCGCCGCGCGCACGACGGACGATTACGGCACGCGCGTATGGGCGGACACGGCCGGCGCGCCGGAACGTTGGGCGCTAGTTTCGATTCTGTTTGACGCGCCCCTGCAAACCAACGACGCACGCGTGCGCGCGCTGTATCAAACGCTGCGCGACGTCATTGCCCAAACGCTATAGTTGTTCAGAAAATGTTTTGGACAGTGAGCCGCGAGACCGTTCGAGTTTGCGCAATGCGGAGCATCGCGAGAAACCCAAAAGCTCTGACAGTCCGCAACATTATCCAAGATCTATAGAACAAGTCCCGCATTGACCAGAAAGAGACCCGCTATGCAAAACAAACTCAAATTCCTCAATACGCGCACCCTGGCTTACGCGCTCTTTTGGGCGTGGAACTTGATTTTTCTCGCGTTCATGCTGCTGGGTTTCGCGCCCTTGTTTTTATTTGAATTGGTCCAAGCCACGCTGGCAGCAAACATCGTACCGGTCGCGTATCTGGCGTATGTGCTGCTGCTCATCGCCATTCCCATTGTCTGCGTTCTTCTCGGAATGACGCTATTGCGCGACGAACCGCACAAGCTCTTTGCGTTGGGCTATGCCGTCGAAGGGCCGTTGATGCTGCTAATCGCAATTCGTTTTTTCATCGTGCGCGAACTGACGCCCGCGCTCACGCTCTTGTTTCTCATCGCCGCAGTGGGCATGTTGACGTTTGTGTGGCAGCTGCTCGACCGCAAAATCGAAACGCGCGGCGCCCTGCTCACCTTGACGCGTTTCATCGGTCTCACCCTGTACGCGCTAATCGCAATCTATCTAGCGGTGTGGCTCTTGTTTTATGTCATTCCTTTCGGCATCGCGCTATTGCGCGCGTTGGGGGAATTTTTATTGAACCTCGGCGATTTCGCGCGCGAGCTGCTTACCTTTGTCAATGTTCCGCGCAGTCTCGCGCTCCTTTCCTTTATGATATTTAGCATGGCAACCATGCTCTTTGGCGCGACGCTGTTTGTCTTGATGCCCATTGCGCTGCCCCTCTTGGTTTTTTGGCAATGGCGTCAAGCGTGGCGCGCGGCAACACGACATCCCGGACGCGTCCCCGCCGCGCTGTCCGCCGCAGCCACCGTTGGCGTATGTCTCGGTTTGTTTTTGTTTTTGAATCAACAACCCCAAGCGCACGCGTTCGCGCTGCTCAAAACGCCGCCGACCTCTGCCGCGCAAGCGCAAACGCTTGCACAACAAGAAGGCGCGCTGCGCGCAGGATTATTGAATGCCTACCTCGCGCCGCAGCGCTATTTCAGTTCCATCGGCGAAGTGCGGCATGTGCGCGAGCTGTACAACAACGTGGTCGGATTGGGCGACGCGGACGCTTTACAAGTGGAACGTCTCTACGAGTGGGTCTCGGCGCCGTTGTTGTATCGTCCTATCGGCGAACCCATCCCGAACGCGCGCGGCAATGACGGCGCCATGTTCCGCGAATCCGCGCAAGCCGCCGAGTTGTACGCCAAATATTTTGACGCGGAAATTGTGGACGGCGAACGCGACGCGGTATTGAGTTCGTTGAGTTCCACCTTTGACCTTGCGCGCGCGCAGCAGGCGCGCCAAACGATAGAGGACGCAGAGATTCATCTCAACGCGCAAGACTTGAACATTGTCGAACACGGCGATTGGGCGGAATTTGAATTGCACGAAGAATATCAAAATCAAACGGGTCAGCGGCAAGAGGTCGTCTATTACATCACGCTTCCCGAATCGGCGGCGATAACAGGTTTGTGGCTCGGCAATTCGGATGACCGCGCGCAGCGGTTTGCGTATCGCGTCGCGCCGCGCGGCGCCGCGCAGCAAGTGTATCGCGACCAGGTGCGCGTGAATGTGGACCCTGCCATCGTGGAACAAATTGGGCCCCGCCAATACCGCGTCCGCGCGTTTCCGATTGAACCCCGCAGCATGAGTTATGAACCGGCATCTGATTCTGGTTCCCGCGCGACGTTCGTGCAGCAAGGCCCGCCCGTGCATTTGTGGTTGACTTGGCGCGCGCTCGCGCAAGATGGCAAATGGACGCTGCCCTATCTCGCGGAAAAACGCAATGTGTATTGGGATGCAAAGACAACGCGCACGGTGAACGGACAACCGCTGGACGCCAAACTTGAAACTTGGCTGCCCGCGACACTTGACGCCGCCCAACCGATTCGACCCATCACGCATCGTTTCGATTTTGCAAACGGTCAAACCGTCATCGCGCAACCGCTCAAAGCGAACGCGCTGCCCGCCTTGCCGAATCGGCAGCGATATGCCATTGTCCTGGATCGTTCGCGCAGTATGCAGCCGCACGCCCAAGCGGTGAACGACGCGCTCGCGCAATTCAAAACCATCGCGCAACAAGGCAACGCGGTAGACGTGTATCTCACCGCCTCGCCCTATCACGGCGCCAAGCCAACACGCGTATCGCTCGACGCGCTCGACCCGCGCGCGCTCACTTTTTTCGGCGGCCAAAATCCATCCGAATTGTTACAACAATTTACCGCGCTGCGCGACGGCGCGGAATATGACGCGGTGTTTGTGTTGACCGACGGAACGGGTTATGCGTTGGGCAAAAGCGATGCAACGCCGCCAAATTTGGCAATGCCGCTGTGGTTCGTGCATCTCGACGGAAAATTTCCGCTGGGTTACGACGACGCGACGTTACAACAAATTCAAGCGAGCGGCGGCGGCGTAACCGACAGCGTGGAGGATGCGCTGCATCGACTCGCCGTGACGTACGCCGCGCGACATGAACCGCTGTCTGAAGGCGTTTCCGACGATACCAGCGCCGATTATGCGGACGGCTATTTATGGTACACCTTGACGCCGGACAGCGCGCGCGAACGGTTTGCGGAGCTTACTTCTGATGAAACTTTTGCGCCGCTTGCCGCGCGCCGCTTGATATTGACGAACCTACAACGCGAACGCGCGTCCTTGACGCAATTGAATACGTTGGACGAATTGCACGCGCTCGCCAAACAATACAGCGTCGTTTCGCCCTACTCTTCGATGCTCGTCCTCGTCAATGAATTCCAGCATAAACAATTGGACAACGCGGAAAAACAGGGCGACCGTTTTCAACGCGAAACGGAAGAAGTGGGCGACACACAGCCGCAAAATCCATTCAACGTGACAGCCGTGCCAGAGCCGCACGAATATCTCTTGATGGCGCTGGGCGCGGGCATATTGCTTTGGTGGGGCTATACAAAACGCCGCGCCCGCGCGCAAATCGCGCGTCAATAACGCGCAATAAAAAAACAGCGCCGCGTAAAAATTGAGACGCTGTTTTTTTTGCAACCTTGCGCGACGCCGCGCAAATTATGCTATGATATTTATCGGCGCGCGCGACTCACGCAAACAAACGCGCGCAGCACATCCTTTCAAGGCGACAACAATGAACTGGCGAATTTATCTGGCGATTTTTTTAATCCTGAGCGGCGGTATGACGCTGCTGGGCAATTTTGGTCTGCTCTCATCGCAAGCATGGATTTATCTCATCGGCGTTGCGTGCATCGTCGGCGGACTCGTTTTACTGTGGCGCGCGCGCCCCAAACCGCTGCGCTTGGAACGCGTCGCCGCGACTGCGCCGCTGGAAAATGCGACGCGCGCAACGTTCAATTTCAAACACGGCGCAGGCATTTTGAAATTGAGCGCCGATGCCGACGCGACGCGTTTGTTCGCGGGAACGTTCGACGGCGCGGTCGTTTCAAAAGTTTCGCGCGCGGACGATGACGTGCGCGTCAGTTTCAAAACTCCCTCCGAGATTTGGAGTCAATTGTCCCAAATCAAAACGCACGCTCTCGAATGGAACGTGGCGCTCAACCGCAACATTCCGATTGCGCTGCAATACGAAGGCGGCGCGGGAGAGGCGCAAATGGATTGTACGGAACTCTATTTGACCGATTTGGATCTTGAAACGGGCGCCAGTCCAACGCGCGTCATTCTGCCGTCGCCGCGCGGCGCGCTGCGCGTGGTCATTCATTCCGGCGCGGCGCCCGTGCGCGTGCGCGTTCCGACTGCGGCGCGCGTTTCCATTCACGGCGCGCCCGGTTTAGGTTTGCTCGACGCGGACGCCAAACGCTTTCCCGAACGCGAACCCGGCATTTTGCAATCCGATGGTTATGCCGAAGCAGCCGACCGCATCGAAATCACTATTGAAGGCGGCATCGCGCCCGTCGAAATTCGATAAAGGGAGAGTCAGGTGGAGTTTGCAAAAACGTTGCATGGGACGCGTGCGATATAGCGCGTCAGGTTTCGCGCTTTGCCCACACGCGCAGCGCTTCGCGATGCGTTTCAAACGCGAGCGGAAATTCTAGCGCGCGTTCGTAGGTTACCCATTCCGCGTTGACCGAATCGCTCGCAATGCGCAATTCGCCGCCCGCGACGCGCGTCGCGTACACCATCGCGATGCCCGCAATTTTCCGCGTATCGTTAAAAAAAGACCACACCCCGACCAAATCGCCGCTTTCGATTGCGTAACCCGTCTCTTCCAAAATTTCGCGCGCGAGCGCGTCGTGAACCGTTTCGCCCATTTCGACGAATCCGCCGGGCAAACCCCACAATCCTTTGCCGGGATTTTCGCCGCGTTGCACGAGCAAAAATTTTTCGTCCGCGTCGCGCGTCACAATTGCGACCGCCGCGATTTGAGGCGCGAAATAATGGACGTAACCGCAGCGCGGACACACGGGACGCAAGCGTTCCGATTCCTCGCGCAGCTCCATCGCGTGCCCGCAGCGCAGGCAAAATTTTATAGAGTCCAGAGCCAACATAATAACTTGCGAAAAAAAATGGCGGCTTGCGCCGCCACTCGTCAAGCGCGTTACGGCGCAGGGCTGGTTTGCAAAGCCAAGACCACCACCGTCGTCACCACCGCGACAATGACCACGATAAAAACAAATGCCTGAAACGCGATGCCGTATGGCGCCGGCGGTTCGACGTGTCTCTCTGCCGCAGGCGTAACGCGTTGTTCGATTTCCTGTGCCATTACCTGAGCTCCTTGGTCAATAAATTGTTTGCCCACCGTATCCACCAAGCGCTGTCCCAAACTTGCCAGCGGGCCATTTAAATTGCCCTGCCCGCTGTATGCCATTTCAGTAACATGTTCCGCTTCACTCAAACGCAAAACCACTTCGCCGCTCGTCCAATTGCCGCCGCCTTTGCCTTCCCCTTTGATTTTGACATAGGAAGGCGGCGTTTTTTCCAAGACCGAAATTTTGCCGTCATATTTGCCCTTGATGGCTGCGACGCCGACCACCGCCGTCAATTCGTACGTCACATCGTCGGTTTGTTCCAGATGTTCCAGCGTGATGCCGGGCACGCGACCGATGACATTTTTCATCGTTTCGACATCGAAAATCATTTCCCACACTTGGTCGCGCGTGGCGTTGACATTGACTTTGCCTCCGATTTGGATTGGCATGCGCTGCTCCTCACAAAAATTATGACGGGATTACGGACGGTTTGCGGCGATATTATACTCGCGTTTACGACGAACCCAAGAGCGCCGTCACGCGGTCTTGGCCACGCGAAACCGCTCGCACACAATCGGCATGTGTTCGCTCGGCTCGCGGCCAATTGCCTCGCAGCGGCGCGAGAAATAATCCCAATGCGCCTCGCGCCAATACGCCAGCGAACGGTCGCCCTCGCCTTCCGCATACGCCTGTTCTTCATCCACCAAATTGTACGGCTCGATATAAATGCGCGTCGTTTCGATGATGCACAACGGGTCGCCGCGGCCATCCAACACAATGGAATATTCGCCCGCGCGCGGCAACGGGTCGCCATCATAATTGTATTCCCAGGCGAGCGATGCGGTCCCCGTCTTGACGCCCTGAACCGTCAAAGCGCCCAACTCATCCGCCATGGCGGGCGTATCGCCGAAACTCCAGACTTGATACGCGTCCTCGCCCGGCGCGTCCGCGTCAAAGGAAGCGCGAAACGCTTGCCAAAATTCCTGTACGTTCATGCCCGTCCTCTAATTTTCATGCCCGCTTTTTCATACAGCGCATCAATCACGCGCATATTCTTGACGCCGTCGCGCCCATCCGTGATGTTTGTATTTTCGCCGCGCGTCGCCGCGAGAAAGGCGCGCAGTTGAAAATTATACGTCGGTTCCGTCGAAACCGTTTCGCGGCGTTTGCCTTGCGGCGTAATGACCGTCAAGCCGCGAAAATAGACGTGCGGAATAAATGGATTCAAAATTTCGACGCTGCCCCGTTCGCCGCGCACGCGCGCGAAAATTTTTAGCGGCGGAAACGCGGCGAGCGAACAACCCATTTTTGCGCGCACGCCATTCGCAAACAGCATTTCCGCAAACATCAAGCGGTCCACCTGCGGCGAAATTTTACGCGCGCGCGCGGAAAGGATTTGCGGTTCGCTCCGCGCCAGCCACCTTAATAAATTGATGCAATAACAGCCCGTATCCATCACCGCGCCGCCCGCGAGGTCGTATTGAAAACGAATATCGCGCGGACGCAAAAATAACGGAATGAAAAACTCGGCTTGTAATTCGCGCAGCGCGCCAATTTCGCCGCTTGCAATAATTTCCTCGACGCGCCGCGCGAGCGGATGATAGCGGTAATGAAACGCTTCCATCAAGACGCGCCCCGTTTCCTCTGCGACGCGCGTCATTTCTTCCGCCTCGCGCGCGTTCGACGCCAACGGTTTTTCGCACAACACGTGCTTGCCCGCGCGCAGCGCCTTGAGCGTCCATTCGTGGTGCAGTGAATTCGGCAGTGGATTGTAAATCGCGTCTATCTCGGAATCATTCACCAGCGCGTCATACGAATCCAACACGCGCGGAATGTTGTGTTGACGCGCGAACGCGCTCGCCTTTTTTTCATCGCGTGCGGCGACAGCAGCGACTGTAACCTCCGGCGCGCCGCGCGCGGGTTTGACGAGCGCGGCGGGGGCGATGCGCGCCGCGCCGAGAATGCCAAAACGTAACGGATTCATGCGCGCAAACCGCGCAGCGCGCGCGCAGTCAACACCCGCGCCATTTCAATGCGATATTCGGCGCTGCCGCGAAAATCGCCGCGCGGATTCAAGCCGTTCGCCGCCGCCAACGCCGCGCGCTGGATGATTTCCTCGGTTAAAGCTTGATTCAAAATTTCGCGTTCGGCGTCCTGCGCGCGCCAAGCCGTTTCGGCAACGCCGCCCAAAGCTAACGCCGCCGCGCGCACTACCCCGCGTTCCATTTCCAACGCCGCGCCCACCGCCACAATCGCCCGGTCACGCGGCGTGCGCGCGACGGTTTCGATTTGCGCGCGACGCGAACGCGCGGACGCGGGAATAGTTATGGCAGTGACGATGCTGTGCGGGAGCCGCATCGCGCGCTGCGCGAAAAAATCCGCGAGAGACAGGTCGCTATTCTCTACGCGCGAATCTTTCAAGGCGGCGAGCGTGAGACGCGCGTCGAGCGCCAAGAGCGCGACCGCAAAAATCTCGCCGGGTTCGGCAATGATTGTGCCTGCGGCGCTTGCCTGATTTCGCAAAACGCTGGCGTGCGATTGCTGCGCGGCTTGGACGAGAACGCCGTCCGCGACGCCGCGCGCCAAGTCCGAATCAACGATTTCCGCCAGCGTCGTCGTCGCGCCGATTACGAGGTCATTGGCGCGCGTTTCGATGAACGCCAAAGCCAACGCGCTCAAATCAATCGCCGCGCGCACGTCGCGGCGTTTTTCCGAAATGAGCGCGACGCCGCCCGCCATCAGCGCGGTATCCGGTTCGCGCGCGAGACGCAACGCTTCGGCGAGCGTCGTGGGTTTATAAATGGTTTGGAGATTTAGCATACATTATGCCTGCGCGAACGTATCAATCATCAATTTCACATCGTCCGCCATCGGATACAGAATCGGACAGGTGCAGCCGTTGTCATTGTACTGCTGAACCTTTTTGCGAACTTCGTCGGGCGTGCCGCTCGCGGAAATGCGTTCAATCAATTCGTCAGGCACGTACTGCATCGCTTCGTGAATTTGTTCGCGTGTCGCGGGCCAGCCGAGAATGCTCTGAATCTTTTTTACCGTCTCTTCGGGCGTGCCGCTCGCTTTGGCAATGTGCGGCTGCTGCGCGAGATATTGCGTCAGCAATTCTTTTGCCGCTTGCACTGCTTTTTTATGGTCGTGGTCAACGGAACAGACGACGAGCTGCGGGCGGTCAATGTCTTCAATTTTGCGTCCCGCTTTTTTCGCACCCTTTTCCAACAAATCCATCGCCTTGAGATTATATTCCGGCGGCACGCAGTAATTCAATACACAGCCGTCCGCAATTTCGCCGGTCATTTCCATCATTGCGTCGCCCGTCGCGCCAATATAAATCGGCACATTGCGCGGTTCGCGTCGTCCATGCACCACATCCAATTCGATGCCGTCCACGTGATGAAATTCGCCGTGAAACGTCACGCGCTCCATGTTCAATAATTTTTTCATCACGTAAATCGTTTCGCGCATCGCCAACAACGGTTTGCGGCGTTCGATGCCGACATTTTTTGCGAGCGGGTCCCACCACGCGCCGATGCCGCAAATGATTCGATTCGGCGCGAGGTCGTCGAGCGTGAGAAAGGTCGCGGCAAGCAGACCGATATTGCGGGTCCAATTGTTGATGACGCCGCTGCCGATTTTCAATTTTTCCGTCACTGCCGCGAATGCCGCCATCGGCACAATCGCATCGCGCACGAGCCGCGATTCCGCTTGCCACACCGCTTCAAAGCCGCGCTGTTCCGCGTACTGCGCGTATGCCATCCCTTCGCGGATTTCATGTTTGTCCTGTAAATACATTGCTACGCGTGCCATATGCTGCTCCTTTGGAATTTGGGTGATTTCGGTGATTCAGTGATTGGGTGATTTGGTGGTTTCGGAATTTTGAATTTTGAATTTCCAACTTTTAATTTCTAATTTCCAAATCTTCCGGTACATCCAAATCAAACGTCACCGTATCCGAATTGTAAATTTTCACTTGACACTTGCTGCCTGCTGCCTGCGCCAAATGTGCGTCAAAACTATTTTCGCCGAATTGAAAAACAAAATCGTGCGCGGGATTCAAGAGCAGCGCGTTCGTGCCGCCGTCGCGCTGTGCGGGCGCAATCACCACACACGGCGCGGGTTCGCCCAATGCGATAATTTTTTCAAGATCGCGCACGCGCAATTTTGGCAAATCGGCAGGGACAATCAATAACGCCCGCGCGCCGTTCGCAACACAAACGCGCCGCGCTTGCTCCAACGCGTCATTCAAGTTCGCGTTGGTTTCCAATATACTCCACGCGCCAAATTTGCGCGCGAGTTTCAAAACAGTTTCATCGCGCGAAATCACCACCACGCGGTCAATCCCCCGCGCGCGCGTCAATTTTAGCAGCGTGCGTTCCAACAATTTCCGCGTCAACGTCGCGCGTTCATTTTCATCCAACACTCCCGCCAACCGCGTCTTGCTTTCCGCCAACGGTTTCACGGGAACGATTGCCATGAGAGAGTCCATAACA
>JAJVIA010000103.1:44491-48902 GCA_022072245.1 Anaerolineae bacterium | reverse complement strand
CGCCCGCGACAATTTCGCCGTTCGGCAGCGCGTTGATAAATTCTACCAAACGCCGCGACGCGTCCTTGTCCGCAAACGTATCGAACGCGCCCACCGCGTCCACGCGACCCGACTGCGGATTGATTGCGACCAGATGATAGCCGCGCGTCGCAGGAATTTGGTTTTTGCCCGCGACAAAAATTTCGCCAAATTTACCCGCGTCGAAACCGGCAGCCGTCACGGCAATATCCACCGGCGCAACGGCGCCCGTGCCGCCAAGGATGCGCGCGTCCGTCGTCGCATCGGGCAATGCCGTCGTCGCGCTCGAAAAAATCAATTCGTCCAAACCGTCGCGCGTCGCGCTGGCGGGAATTTGCGCGGTGTATTCGCCCCACGCGTCGGCGAGCTGCCATTGCGCGACCGGCGTATCGTTCACGCGCAATTGAACGTTCTGCTGTGGGCGCGCGCCGCGCAAACGAAATTTCATTTCATAATTTTCGTTTTCGAGCGGCAAAAGCAAACGCGCGTTTTCATTCGTCGCCCAACGCAAAGCGAAACCCGCGTCGTCCTCTTGCGCGCGGCCCCACGTATCGTCAAACGCCATGCGCGCGTTTTCGGCGCCCGGGTCAAACGACATCGCGTCGAGCGCGGGGGGCGGCGCAACGCGATATAACGTGCGCGTGTCATCGCGCGCAATTTCGGTCAATTCAAAAACCGCGCGCAGGTATTGCTTTACCGCTTCGGATGTTTCGCCGCGATTCAAGCTCACGAAACGAATATCGAAAAAACGCAAAACGTCCGCCGCCAGTGCGCGGTCGCGCGCAATTTGTTCATCGTCCACCGCGCGCCCTTCTTCCAACGCAATCAACGAACCGATGACGGGCATTTCGGCAAAATAGCGCAGCTTGAACGCGGGGAAGCGCGAGGTGATGCCGCCGAGACGCCGCTTGTGGTCAAAGGTTTGATAAAACTGCGCGACGTCGTCGGTTTTGCCCTGCATCACGATACTGCCGCGCCAGCCGAGCGGAATTTCTAGAACGGAAAAATCGCCGGGCATTTCGCGCACAATGTTGAACGCGTCGGGCACGCGAATTTCCGTCGTCGGAATCGGCGCAACCAATTGTTCAAATACCAACAGCGCGGTCAACGCCGCGAACGCGACTTTGCCCCATGCCGCGCGCAAGTTCAGCAGCCACAGCGCGCCCAACGCGACGAGCGGCGCGAGCGACAACATCAGCATCACATTGAAACGCGCGGGATAGCGATTCGCGTTCACAAACGGAATCATGCGCAAGAGCGCGAACGGCATCGGCACATTCGTATTTTCGCCGCCGATATATAACGTCGTTCCAAACATCAAGAGTCCGAACGCGAACGCGCAAATCGTCCAAAACCAGACGAACGAATTCTTGCGATGCGCGTACACGCCGAGCGCGGCAAACAGCAAAACCGCCCAACCGATAAAAGCGTAACTTGTATTCGCCGTCGTAATTGCCGCCGCCCACGCGCCAAGGAGAGGATGTTGTGACGACGGCAGAAAAAACGAAATCGGTTCCGCCGAAAAAATAAAAATGCGGCCGACGCCTTCGCTCAAATAATTGCCATAGCGTTGAAAATCCGCCGACAGGGAAAACGCCAGCGGACTCATTCCGACCAAACCGAGCGTCGTGGCGATTGCGAGCGCGAAAATGTTCTGCTTGAGCGCGGCGCGTTTGACAATCAGCAGGTACGCCAAATAGAAAAGCGTCAGCAGCGCCAAAAACGGCACGTACGTCAATTCCGTCCACGCGGTAAAAATCAAAAATAACGCGAGCAGGACGGCGTTGCGCCAACCTTTGTCGAGGCGCAAGAGATACAGCGCGTAATACGGCAGCCATTGATTGCTGATGAGCATGAAATGACCGGCGACGACATAATTCAAATGCCACGCGCCCAAGCCATACACCGCGCCCGCCAGCGCCGCCGCGCCATCGGCATACCGCGCGTGCGCCGCATCCACGCGCGCAAAAATTTCGCGCGTAAACAAAAACGCGCCGTACGCGCCGACGACCAGCGCGAAATAGACCATCGCATTTTGCGCGACAATGACGCCGAACGCTTGTTGGAATGGAATCGAAAGCACGCCATTCAAAAAAACGGGCGTGTAGGCGACGAGATTCAGACCGAGCGGATAAAATAAATAATCGGTCGTGAACGGCGCGCGTCCCAAATCGAGCAGCGCAAAGCGCGTCCACCACAAACTCCACGTTTGCGCGGGTCCGTCCGTATCGTGTCCCGGAATATGCGTGCCAAATTGCAGCGCCAACGGATAGGTCAAAACAACCGCGAGGCCAAGATAAAACGCAAAAAGGCAGAGGGTTTTATAACGAGTCATGCTGATTTCGAGGGCAACGCATCTTAGCACAAGCGCGATGCCATACCAAAAAAGAAAACGCGACCCAAAACAGGTCGCGTCTCTATTTTGTCACTGCGTCCGACTCAATTCTTGTACTGGTCTTTGAGGTCTTCACAGAACGAGCCGTCGTGTTCGCAGCGGTCCCATTCGTCTTCGATGTTGCCGTGGCAATCTTTGCACAAATCGCCGTTCTTGTCACTGACCGCCTGTGCGCCGAGCGTGTACGGCACGCTGAAATCGTTCAGATTGGTCACGCGGATGCGATACGTGCCTTTCATGCGCGAGCGCCCCGTCCAAAAAAAATCAAATCCTTGTCCCGGCGCGGCGACGCCAATGGGACGCGTATTCCAAACATCTGCTTGGTCAGGCGCATAAATCGCCACTTCCAGCCCCCCCTGATGATTGGCATTCATCCAAATGCTCAAGCGACGTCCACGGTCATTGGCGCTGTACCATACCGACGATCGCGGATTGATGTACGCCTGCGTCCCGGAAGGCGCGGGCGCATTGTACGGGTCGAGACTACCCGGTATCACTGGCGCGGGTACGGCAGAAACGGATTGCGCGGCGGCGCGGCGCGCGGCGGCTTGACGCGCCGCCTCTTGCTGCGCCAATTTTTGCGCGAGCCGTTCATTTTGCCGCCGCGTCTGCTCTTGCCTCAGCAATTCGATGCGGCGCGTATGCAGCGGCGAATTGCCCGTATCCAGCAGTTTGGCTTGCGCGAGCCATTGCGCCAATTCCGCATCGGATTTTTGCGGCAGCAGCTGCATCAACTGCACCAGCTCGCGCGTGGACTTGGCTTCGCCGAGACCCAATTTCTCTTGCACAAAGGCGACCAAATCCTTTTGTAAACGCGCGAGCTCTTGATCGGGCCCCGTAGCCAGGTTCGCGGGCGCGTTTTGCGGCGGCGGCGCGGGATTCGCCAGCGAAAAAACGGCGCAGCTCTCGCCGTCATTAAAAAAACAGCCAAACACCGAACTGGAAACAAACCAAGTTAACGCCATTGCCAACCCAAGGGCAAGGACGGTAATGCGTTTGGGATTCACGGCTCCTCCTCCGTAACGAAAAATTTCCGCTTCGCCGTGAAAAAATTCCGCGCCGCTTTTTCGACGCAAAATAAAAAAAAGAGCGCCCCGCGTCCGCAAGCGGCGAACCACAGGAGCGTTGCAATAATGGCGCAGCCCCACCATCAACCGGCGTTGGATGGCGAGCCGAAAATTAAAGGGCGAAGCGAATTCTGCCCAAATCATACACAACTTTTGCGCGCTTGACAAGAGCCACGTTAGGGTTGACATGGCAACTGCCAAGTCGAACGCAAGAGGCGATTACAAATCGCGGCAACCAAT
Source organism: Anaerolineae bacterium (assembly GCA_022072245.1). Classification (GTDB taxonomy): domain Bacteria; phylum Chloroflexota; class Anaerolineae; order UBA4142; family SHND01; genus SHND01. The sequence continues at coordinate 45,182 of JAJVIA010000103.1, read as the reverse complement.
CCGCAAGTCCGCCTCCGCAGACTGAATCGGCTCAACGTCCGTAGGGACGTTTCGCGTATTCGTTGCTGCGAATTCGATTTGCTTGAATTCGATGGCGATTACAAATCGCGGCAACCAATCCGCAAGTCCGCCTCCGCAGACTGAATCAGTTCAACGTCCGTAGGGACGTTTCGCGTATTCGTTGCTACGAATTCGATTTGCTTGAATTCGATGGCGATTACAAATCGCGGCAACCAATCCGCAAGTCCGCCTCCGCAGACTGAATCGGCTCAACGTCCGTAGGGACGTTTCGCGTATTCGTTGCTGCGAATTCGATTTGCTTGAATTCGATGGCGATTACAAATCGCGGCAACCAATCCGCAAGTCCGCCTCCGCAGACTGAATCAGTTCAACGTCCGTAGGGACGTTTCGCGTATTTGTTGCTGCGAATTCGATTCGCTCGGATTCGATTGCCCGAATTCGATTGCCCGAATTCGATTCGCTTATGGCGCCAGAATCGTCAATGGCGACGCGCCGGTATCGCGCATCCAGCGCGCGCCGTTTTCCTTGCTTTCAAATGTATAAAGCGGAATGCGCGCGAGCAAAACGTCGGCGCGGAAAATTTCCAACGCGCCGCGATATGCGCCATCCGGAAATTTGGGCGTAGTAAAAGATTGCGCCGCCGCATTATCAAATTGAAACGTCACGCCGC
>JAJVIA010000103.1:40300-44391 GCA_022072245.1 Anaerolineae bacterium | reverse complement strand
AGCGGAATGCGCGCGAGCAAAACGTCGGCGCGGAAAATTTCCAACGCGCCGCGATATGCGCCATCCGGAAATTTGGGCGTAGTAAAAGATTGCGCCGCCGCATTATCAAATTGAAACGTCACGCCGCCGTCGGCGCGCGCTAAAAGGTCCAATCGTGCGCGCGGCGCGCCCGTCGCTTCCGCTTGCGCCATCACCCGTTCCTCGCGCGTGCCCGCCAAGGTTCCCCGAACAATCCACCGCCATTGCAAAGATTCGCCGCGCGGATTGCTCACAAAACAGCGCGCGTTCAATTCATTCGCGTTTTCATTCGTGCAGCGCACGAACGCGACATCCAGCGTGCGCTCTGCCTTTGAGTTCGCCTGCGGTTCCGACAATTGAATGTACGGCACAAATAATGTCGCGTCCGCGTCCGGCAATTGATGCGGCAGCGTCGGCTGCGCGGCGGCGAGAATATCCGATGCAATGGTCGGCGTGAGCGTCAACGTCGCCGGCAGCGCGCGATTGGCAAAGGTGTAGGTCGTCAAGCCGGGCGCCAGCGCGAGCTGCGCGGTTTCAGCGCCCAATGTTATGTTCACATGCTGCGGCGCGAACGATGCCAACGCGAGCGTCACGTCGCGCGTTTGCGTCGTTGGCGCAAGCGTTTTTGCGCCGGAAATAATTTCTTGCGCGCCCAACGTAAAAGTCAATGTTTGCGGCGCGACGATTTGGTCGTTCAACGCGCGGTGCGCCGTCACGCCCGGCGCGCGCGCATACAACGCGAACGTTTCGTTTGTCCACAGCGCGTTATTTTGATACCCGCGCGTCGTCGGGTCTTCGCCGCGCGCCAACAGCGCGTAAGGATACACGCGCCCCGGTTCCGCATTGTTCAAGGCGCCATAGCCCGTCGTCACATTGCCGCGCAAAGGAAATTGTCGCAGCGCGTACGCCGCCAAACCCAGCGGAATTTTTTGCGCCTCTGCGCGGTCGGTCAAAAAAATTTCCGCGTCGCGCGGCACATGCGTCGGCAGTTCGAGCAATTTCAACGCGTCCGCGTCAAAAAACGCGGGACGCGGTTTGAAATACTGTTCCACCGACAAGGCAAAGGTGACGCCGTTCAGCAAGAGAAATGCGGCGACGACCGACAGCGCAAGGACAGCGAGCAGCTGTTTTATTCGCGTTTGGCGCTTGACGCTCGCGACGTTATCGGTCGCCCCAAACGCCAGACGTAAATCAAAATCCTGAAATAAAAATTCCACGCCTTGCGCCGCCGCCGCCAACAGCACATACGATACGAGCGATAAACTTTTGAGAAAACCGTATGGATACGGCCGCAGAAACGGCAGACGGAACAGCGCGATATAAAACACGCTCGCGCCGACGACGAGATACCACACCGCGCGCCGTTCGCGGTCCGCGCGCAAACGCCACAAGGCATACAGCGATGACATTACCGCCGCCAGCGTCAAAAGCGGCGCGCCCCAGTCCCATCCGCGCGCAATGATTTCGTACAACCACGGCGTCGGAATGGTGTGACCCACCGCGAGCTTCAAGAGATAGAGCGACAAGCCATAGCCGTCCGAAAGCGGCACAAACTCGCGCAAACCAATCGCGAGCGGCGCGCGTCCGTAATACTCGCGAATAAAATCTTGCAGATGCAGCAGCGTCGGAAAGGAAAAGAGTAGCGTCAATAAAACGATTGCGCCGCCGCGCCAAAAAGTTTCCGCGCGATTTTTTTGCGCGCCAAGCCGATAAATGCCAAGCGCGCCCAACGGCAATCCCACCGCCACCAGCGCGGGATGATAGGTCACATTTAGCGCGCCCAAAAAGAATCCAGCAATCGTAACGGCTTTGAGGCGTTCCCCTTGCGTCGTCAACGCGTGCGCGCCAAACAGTAAAGCGACGGGCGCGAGCGCCAACGCCGCGAGATGCAAGCCGAAACTCCAATACGTGAACCACAAGAGCAGTCCGTTCAACGCGACCAAACCGGCGGCGGCGACGGCGGCGCGCGCGGACATTTTGAAGGTCGCGCGGAAAAACAGATATGCCGCGCCGACGCCCAACGCGCGCAACACGCCGAGCAAAATCGCAAATGTATCCAACGCTTGACGCTGCGTCAAAACGTCGAGCGCGGCGTGCAAATACGCAAAGCCCATCGGCAAGGGCAGAATGTGACGCGAGAGAATGGTCGTCAACAGCGGATTCGGCGGCGCAAGCGCCAACGCGGCGGTGGGCAGCGCGCGCAAATAATCGGCAAGCGGCAAATAAAATTCGTAATCCCAATTTTCGCCAATGACGGTGAGATAACCGTACCGCAGCAGCGGCGCGACGGCGGCGCAAAATGCAACGAACGCAAAGAAAACGACGAGCCACTGCGCGCGCGGCAACACAGGGCGCAGCGTCAGCGTTCGATGCGTTTGCCAAGCGCGCGCCAAGCTCAAGAGATTTAGCGCTGTCGCCAACGCCGCCAATGCCCACGTCGCGCGCGTCAGGTCCAAGCCAAAAAACAGCGCGAGATAAGCCCATACGATGATGAACGCCATGCCGCTCAAGGGCGTGAGCAAGCGGCGATACCGCGTCAGCGGCGCGGGCAGCAGAACGCGCGTCAAACCGTATCCGAAAAAAAAGAGCGCGCCGACGAACGCCGCGCCCAAGCCAAAAACTTGCAGCGCAATCATGTTTCGCTCAAACCCAATTCGCTCGCCGCGCGCGCGATATTTTCCAGGACCGGGTCGTCGGCGTCCAAACCCAATTCCACAAACGCGCGCGTCACGTCGGCGCGCCAGTCGTTTGCGGACGCGGACTCTGAAATTTCAGATTCTAAATTGTGTTGTCCGGGCGCCGCGCTGCGCGCGGCGCGCGACGCATGGATTTCGTCGGACGCATGGCGCGCGGCGCGCGGCGTTGGTTTCTCAAAAGTTTTGGATTCGGCGCGTCCGTCAATGATCGCTTGCAAAAATTCCGCATACGCGCGCGCCGCGTCTTGGACGACGCACTGTTCCCGCGCGTAATGCCGCGCGCGTGCGCCTAACGCCAAACTCAAAGCTTTATCTTGCAGCAAGCGCGTCAGCGTCGCGCTCAATTGCGCGACTTCGCGGTCGTCCACGTCAATTTTGGCGACGGCATCGTCCGGCAGTTCCGCGAACCAGCCGACGCGCGAAACGACGACGGGTTTCGCCAACGCCATCGCGCGCAGGACCGCGCCCGAAGTCTCGCCCGCCGTCGGATAACGCAGATTCACGCATACGTCCATCGCCGCCATGTACGCGTGAAACGCGTCGAACGGCACATGCCCAAGAATTTGCGCCGCATCGTGCAGTTGAAATAAATCTATCAAACCGCGCGCGTCAAAATTCGGCGACGATGCGCCGACGAGCAATAAACGCGCGTCGGGAAACGCGCGCCGCGTCGCGCGGAACGCGTCAAATAAAATCGGCGTGCGTTTGGTGGGTCCGAGATTGCCGAATGTGCCGACGAGTTTGCCGTCTGGCGGCAGATTCAATTGCGCGCGCGCGACGCGCTGCGACAGCATCGGAATTTCCGGCATTTCGTGGGGAATTTGCGCGACCGGGATGGCGGGCGCGATGCGGCGCGCCGCGTTGGCGACATAACGGCTGTGCGCGATGACGCCGCGCGCATTGCGAATCACGCGCTCGCTCAACGGATAATCAAAACGGTTCAACGCTTCCAAGCCCAGCGCTTCGCGTTCCGCCAAACGCGCGCCCGCGTCGCCATATTCCGCGCGCATCGCCGCGATATAACCCGCCGCGTCGCCGCGGTGGAGCGTGAGCCACGCGACCAGATGATGCAAAACCAAATCGTGCAGCGCAATGACGCCGGGCTCGCGCAGCGCGCGCTCGTAAATGTACGCGTGCGCGGGCGAGTTGCCGAGTTGATACAACGCCAAATCAAAAGCGCGCGCGTCATACGCTTTATCGTCGAGGACGCGAAACGTTTTCAGCGCGGCGTCGGTCGGCGTGTAACCATCCACGACGAGCGTAATGTCCGCGTGCGCGCCGAGCGCCGGCAGCAGTTCCAACGAATAATCGCTGATGCCGGATGGCGCGGGATTGAGCGGCGAAAAATAGGCGAGACGCATGAGTGATGTGAAAATT
>JAJVIA010000103.1:38516-40200 GCA_022072245.1 Anaerolineae bacterium | reverse complement strand
AAATCATAAATCATAAATCAAAAACCTCTCGTACGCTTTGGCGGCTTGGTCTAGCGTGTGATTTTGCTGTACGTATGCGCGGGCGTTGGCGCCGAGCGCTTGGCGCGCCGCAGGGCGGTCGAAAAAGTATCCGAGATATTCCAAGAGCAATTGTTTTTCGTGCGCGTCGGGTTCGATTTTGACGCAAACGTCAGCGGGCAGTTCCGCATACGCCGCCGTGCGCGTGACGAATGTCGTTTTGCCGGCGCCGAGCAAGCGCAGCAAACTCGCGGACGTTTCGCCCGCGCTCGGATAGCGCAAATTCAAACATACGTCGCTCGCGGCAATGTAATCCTGATACGTTTCCATCGCCACAAAACCGACGCGCTGTACAAAATTTTCAAGTTGGAGCGCGCGCAGAATTGTCGCCACGTCATAGTTGGGCGATTCCGCGCCGATGAGCAATAAACGCGCGTTGGCGTGGCGCGCTACAAATTCCGCGAACGCAGTCAGCGCGACGGCGATGCGTTTGTGCGGATGGATTTCGCCGAACGCGGCGACAATAAATGTATCGTCGGCGAACCCTAAACGCGCGCGGGCTTGCGTCTGCGGAATGATTGCGCTTGGCGGAATGCCCATCGGCGCTTGCGCGAGCGGTACGTTTGGCGCGACGCGGCGTACAAAATTCGCCGCATACGCGCTGTGAACAATCACGCCGCGCGCGCGTTGCAGCAATTCTTCGCTCAATGGATAATCAAACCGGTTGAGGGACGCGGGATTTTGTTTCGCTTGCGCCGCAACCGTTTCGCCGTACGCCGCGCGCAGCGCGTCGAAATACGCCGCCGCGTTGCCGCGTTCGATAGTTTGCCACGCGCGCAAATGATGCAGCGTCACATCGTGCAGGACGACGACGCCCGGAATCTGCCGCGCCGCATTGTAAAAATTTGCATACAGCGGCGCGTTGCCGATGTGATATACGATGGCGTCGAATGTGTTGGCGTGCGCGTCCAAAGCGCGCACATCTATTTTGGGAAACGCCGCCAGCGCGGGATTTGTCGGCGTAAGGTTGTCGGTGACGAGCGTGAGGCCGAACGCGCGCGCGAGATACGGCAGCAGCTCTTCGGAATAATCCGAAACGCCGGACGCTTGCGGGCGCAGCGGCGACGCGTAAGCGAGTCTCACGCGCGGCTCCTGACGCGGCTTGCGCGCGCGACGGCGAGGATTTCGCGGCACGCGGGAACGATTGCGCGCACGCCGCGCGGTTGCGCCAGCGGCAGCGCGGCGTACACGATTGCGGCGGGCGTGCCAAAGAAAAGCGAAGTCAATACGCGCTGCGCCGTCTGTTGGTCTTGCGGCGCGTCAGGGTCCAACGACGCAAACGTTTCGCGCAGCGTTCCTAAATCAATTTCCAATTCTTGCGCGACGCGGCATTGCGTTTGATACGCGCGAATTTCTTGCGCGACGGAATCCACCCAAAAACGCTGTTCGATATGACTCGCTTCGTGCGCCAAAAGCGTAACCCATTGTCGAAATGCAAACTCGCCCGCATCTGCGCGCAGGGGCTGTAAAAAAATGGTATTGATAAAATTCAATGTGAAACCGCCCGTGAGGCGCGACGAAATTCGCGCGCGCGTGCCGCGTTCCTCCAAACACGCGGCGAGGGCGCGCCCGCGCGGTCCCGCATTACGCAGCGCGTCGAACGCGT
>JAJVIA010000103.1:33140-38416 GCA_022072245.1 Anaerolineae bacterium | reverse complement strand
TCCGCGCGCGTCACCCAGCCGTCATTTTCGTTCTCAATAAATTCCAGCACGCCGCCCGCGTCGGCGGTCGTAAGCACGGGCCGCGCCGACATGAGCGCCTCCACCGTCGCAAAACCATAATCCTCATCCACCGGCGCGTAATAGACCGCGCGCGCGTTGGCGTACAGTTCCGGCAAATGCGCGTCGTCCACAAAGCCCGCGAATTGCACGCGCGCCGCGAGCTGCAATTTTTGCGCGAGACGTTTTAGATTGGTTTCTTCGGCGCCCGTTCCGGCAATGACGACGCGCCCGCGTTTCGTTTTTGCCAACGCGCGCAAGAGCAAATCCACGCGTTTCGCGCGGTCGAGGCGGCCGACGTACAAAATGTAATCGCCGTATGCGTCCGCGTAAAATTTGCCCGCGAGTTTTGGCGGCGGATAGAGCGGCGTCGCGTCCAACGCGTTAAAGCGTTTCAAACGCGCGGCGACATTTTTGGAAATGGCAAACCGCGCTTGCGCTTCGCCCAACGTGCGGCGGTCGAGCGTAAATAATTTTTCGCGCGTCTGTTGGTCTTGCGGCGACGCGGTAAATTCCGAAAGCGGCGTGCCGTACCAATCGTACGCTTGACGATATTGATGTACGAGCCACACAATTTTGTGCGGATGCCGCGCCGCGTACGAAGGAAATTTTGTCGCGATGAGGCGGTCAACCTTGACGCCGTTCGCCACAGTCAAATCGAGCAGCCGCCACGCCAGCGCGGATTGAAACAGCTGCGCGTGCGGCAGCCATTGAAACGGCAAGCTGACGAGTTCGGCGCGATGACCCGCTTGATTGAGCGCGTCGCGCAAACCCTCTGCCAACATTTCCGCGCCGCCGCGTGCAAATGGCACCTGCGACGCACAGACGAGGATGTTCATGCGTCGCGTTTCGGTTCGAGCGCGGCGAGACGTTTTTCGAGTTCCGCCAGACGCGTCTCTTGCGCCGCCAATTCCGTGAGCGCGCGCGCGACTTGGAGATTGAACGCGTTTTGCTGCTGCACGATGGTATTGAGCGCTTCCGCCATCACGCGCCGCGTGACGCGTTTTACAAAATAGACCGCGCGCCACGACAACGGCGCGCCGGGCGCGGGCGGCGGCAGCGTCGCCGAAATGTACCAATTCGCGTTGAGGTTCGCAATCGCTTTTTGCAGCGCCGAAAAATCGGCGTCCGTCGCGGGCGCGGGCGCGCGGCGGACGCGTTCGCGCAGTTCCGCCAATTCGCGCGCGACATCCAAATCTTGGCTCATATTCAAATTTGTTTTGGGCGCGACGGCAAAAAGCGTTTCAGTCCGCGGCGCGTTTTTGCAATCGTTTCCAATTCGAGCGCCCACGCTTGCGTGTCCGCCAACTCGCGCTCCAACCTTTCTGCATAGCGCAGCGTCGCGGCGGCATCGGGCGCGGCAAAGGTCGGCAAGATCTTTTCGCCGTCGCGCGCGGCGGGTTTCGCGTCGCGCAGAATTTCGCCCAGCGCGTCTGCGCGCGCCGACCATGCTTGCGACGCGAGAAAGGCGTCGAGCGCGCCGCCATCGAGCTGCGCGCGCGCGGCTTGTTCAATCGCGGCGCTAAATTCCGCGGGCGACTGCGCGACAAAAACATACGGCAGCGTCGCGAGCTGCGGCGCGTAACTTGCGACAACCGGTTTGTGCGCGGCGAGATATTCATACGCCTTGATTGGGTCGCGGCCGCGCGTAAAAGCATTGTCGGGAAAGGGCGCGAGACATACGTCGAACGCGGCGGCATAGCGCGGCAATTCGGCGTGCGGAACGGCGCCGTGAAAAAAGATATTGTCGAAAGATTTCAAACGCGCGACGATGGACGGCCGATGCGGTTCGGGGTCGGGCGCGCCGAGCAGATGAATGTTCCACTGCGGCTGCGTCCGCGCGACATGGGCAATCAAATCCGCGTCAAACATGGAATCAATCAAGGTACCCCAAAAGCCGAGCGTCAACGCGCCGCGTTGGATTTGCGCGGGCGGCGACGCGCGCCGCGCGGAAAAAGTTTCCACATTCACGCCGTTCGGAATCACGCGCGCGCTGCCGCCAAAGCGTTCCAATGTTTTGGCGGTATGCGGCGTCACCGCGCACAACACGTCCGCGTGGCGCGTCAGATATTCTTCTGCCGCCGGCGCGAATTGCGTGTGTCCCAGCGCGGGCGCGGCGGTGAAATCATCCATCGCATAATACACGAGCAAAAAATTGCGCGCGCGCAAAAACGGCGCGAGCCGCACATACGGGTCGAACGGCGCGGCGAAAATGGCGGCGCGCGGCGCGGACAGAAACTTTGACGCGCGTTCCCCAAGCGCGCGCGCGACAGGTTCCATTTCTCCGCTGTCCAAACCGAACCACGCGCGGCGCAATTGCGTTGGACTAGAACCCAATTCCGTCAGCGCGACAATTTCAAGCGGCAGCGCGGCGGTCTCGCGCGTCGCCGACGGCTGCGGTTCGACGAATAAAACGCGCTGTCCGCGCTGCGCCAACGCGCGCGCGATTTGAGTCGGATTGTGCGCGCCGCCCGCTTCGTCAAAGTTGAGAGTGCTAAAATACAAAAAATCCACGTTCGTTGGTCGCGCTAGCGCTCTGACTTGCGAAATTATGGGGTCGCCTGTTCAACATCTTTCGGATTTCCGGAAACCTGAATGGGCTCGTCCCCCGTAACTTATCTTGTTCAAGAACTAGCGCGCTAAAGTCTGATACAGCGCTTTGATTTTGGCGTACTGCTGCGTCCACGTCATTTCGCGCATAACTTTACGATGTCCGTGTTTGCCCATTTGTTCCGCGCGCAGCGGTTGGGTGAGCAGTTCGAGAATACGCGCCGCCAGCGCGTCCGTATCGCCGAATTTTACCAAAAATCCGTTTTGCCCGTCGTCAATCACATCGGGTACGCCGCCCGCGCGCGCGCCAATTACGGGCTTGTCGTACAGCCACGCTTCCAGATACACAATGCCAAAAGAATCGGTGCGCGATGGCATGGCTAGAATGTCCGTCGCCGCGAGCAAATCGCGCTTGTCCTGCGCGCTAATGAAACCGAGCCGCCGCACGCGTTTTTGTACGTCGGCGGGCAGGCGCGCGAAAAATGTATCAAAATCCGACAGCGCCGCGCCGGCGAGAACCAACTCGGCTGGATGCGTCTGCCACACTTTTTGCAGCGCTTGAATCAAATGCGTCGTGCCTTTATCGTACGCCGCCGTGCCGATGTATGTCACCAGCGGCGCGTGTAAATTGTGCGTCTGGCGAAACCGCGCGCCGTCGCCGCCGAGAATAGCTTGCGGTTCGACGCCCGCGCCGATGCGATGAATTTTTTCGCGCGCGACGCCGCGCTCAGCCAAAGCGTGACCCTCGCGTTCGGTCATTACAATCACGGCGTCCGCGCGTTCAAGCATTTCAATTTGATGCGGCAGCGTATAAAAACGCACCACCTTTGCATCATCGCGTTCGCCGAGATGCAGAAACGGCGTGATGACGAACGGAATTTTTTTGCGCCGCGCGAATTGGTACGCGGCGACGACGCTCGAATCGAGCGAAATGTTTGCCGTATGCACGAGGTCGAACCGTTCGGCGGTGGCGGCGAGCGCGTCATTCAATGTTGGCACGTACGGCACATAGCGCGCCAGACGAAACAATAACGGCGTCGTGTGGATGGGCAGCGCCGCCAAAAGAGACATGGCGCGCTTGATGCCCGGAAAAGCCAGCGCCGAGAACGGCAGGTATTCAATCGGAAAGCGTTGAATATAAACGCGCTCGAGCGTTTCGTTTTGCAAAGCCACCGCGCGTTTGTCGGCGCGCCAAAAGCGTTCGAGGTCCCACGCGTCCGTCGTGTACACCGTAACGCTTTCGCCATCGCGCGCAAGCCGCGCGCCGATTTCTTGAAAGACCTGTTCGGCGCCGCCGATGTACGGATAGTAACGTTGAATGACGTGGAGGACTTGCATAACTTTTTTTAATTTACGCCGAGCGCAGGGCGCGCCGTATTTTTTGCGCGAGACTGGATTGTTGCAGCGCGTTTTCCAACGCGCGAATGTGCGCGTCGCGGTCTTGGACGACGCGTTCCAAATGCTTGGCGTACGCGTGCGCGCGGTCGAGTTCGTTGTCCGCGTTGGGCATCGCGCCGCGCGGCGGCGCGGGCATAGCGCGCGCGGCAAACGGCAGCTTGTTCAACGCGTCGAGCAGCGCGGCGGTGCGTTTAGCCCAGGTTTGTTCTTGCAAGTACGCGTCGAGCGCCGCGCGGTCAATGGGCGCGCGCGCCGCGCGTTCAATGTCCGCCAAAAATTCATTCGCATCGCGCGCGAGTTGAACGTAGGGCATATCGGCGAGTTGCGGCAGATTGGTCGAGACAACCGGTTTGTAACACGCCAGATATTCGTACACCTTTAACGGGTCGCGCGCGAGATTGAACGGCGTGACCGGCGTCGGCAAAATGCACACGTCAAAATTTTGCGCGGCTTGCGCCAAGACGGCGCGCGCGACGCTGGGATGAAAATGAACGTTCGGCGCGTCCAATAATTTTGTCAAGGAAACGCGCGTCGGGTCAAGGTCGTACGCGCCGATGAAATGAAACTGCCAAGCGGGTCGCGCGCGCGTAATAGTTTGCAGCAACGGCAAATCGAGATTGTATTCCCACATCGTGCCCCAAAAGCCGACGGTGATTTCGCCGCGCGCAAGGGGATAGGGCGACGTTTGCGCCGTGTCGGATGGGACGCGACGAAACGGCGCCAAATCAACGCCGTCGCGAAGCAGCGTCACATTTTTTTGCGCGGAAAATTTTTCGGCGAGACGCGGCGAGAGCGTGACAATCAACGCGGCGTTTTGCGCGAGATATTGTTCCGCCAAATCGTCATAGCAGTACGAACCCAGCGCGCGCATTTCGGAAATGTCGTCGAGCGCGTCGTACACCAGCGCGTACCCCCGCGCGGCGAACGCGGGCAATAATTCCAGCGCGGGGCGAAACGGCGCGGCGCAAATCACGATGCCGCGCGCGGCGGACGTTGACGGGACGATTTGAAAAAAGTTTTCGCCGCTATGCGCGGGCGCGGCATAAGCGAGGCCGTACCACGCGCGCAAAAAATTTACGCTGTCCCAGCCGAGCGCCTCGAAATTCAAAACGCGCGGATTGGCGTCCGGCAAAGGGGCGCGGCTTTTTTCGATTTCGATGTACGTGACCGTGTGACCGCGCCGCGCCAGCTCTTGCGCGAACTGGACGGGCCGATGCGCGCCGTCGGAATTGTCCCACGCGATGGGGCTGATAAAAACGATATTCATCGAG
>JAJVIA010000103.1:0-33040 GCA_022072245.1 Anaerolineae bacterium | reverse complement strand
TTTTTCGATTTCGATGTACGTGACCGTGTGACCGCGCCGCGCCAGCTCTTGCGCGAACTGGACGGGCCGATGCGCGCCGTCGGAATTGTCCCACGCGATGGGGCTGATAAAAACGATATTCATCGAGCAGAATGGAGTAAAAGTGAGTATCTATGTTTTTGATATTGCAAAAGATGGATTTATGTGTGGATTATATGTTTCTGTGAGCGAGTAAAACATCGCATCGTATATAAATAGATAGAATCAAAAATAAACTCGATTAAAAATTGATTTTAACTTCCAAAATGGATTGGTTTGTTGCAAACGTTCAATGTGTTGTTGCTTGGCGGCGGCATCGCGTTCCAGCGCGGCAATGTATTGTGTGCGCTCGTCCAACAACCGTTCCGTGCGCGCAATGTATTGGCGCGCGTGGCTCTCTAGCGCCGCGTCGGCGTACCAAACATTGACCTCGGGCGCGCAAATAGCGGAAGCGGGACGCGTGCGCGCGAGCCAAGCTAAAAGTTGTTCGAGCCGTTTGCTCCACGTGCCTTCGCGCAAATACGCGTCAATCTGCGCGCGTTCGACCGGCGTCGTCAACGCGCGTTCGAGCGCGGCGAGAAATGCGTCCGGCGTATCGGCGAGATACACATACGGCATCTCCGCGAGCTGCGGCGTGTGCGCGGCGACCACCGGTTTGTACCCGCTCAAGTATTCAAAAATTTTCAAGGGGTCGCGCGCGCGATTGAACGCGTTATCGGGAAATGGCGCGAGCGCGACGTCGAACGTTTGTAGATATTCTGGCAAGGCGTCATGCGCCACGGGCCCGAACAGTTGGACGTTGGGCAGCGCGCGCAAACGTTCTGCCACGCGCGGCAAATTGGCGTCGTGGTCAATGGGCCCCAGCAGCTGAATCGTCCATTGGGGCCGCGCGCGCGCGACAAATTCAATCAATGCGACATCAATGTTGAACGCATTGACATGCCCCCAAAACCCCAATCTGTAGGGAACGAACGCCGTTTCGTTCCGCTGGACGAACGCTGTTTCGTTCCCGTGCGCGGAGGTGGAACGCTGCGGCAGAGTGGAACGCTGCGGCGAGCGTTCCGTACTGGGTGCGGAGGTGGAGGGCTGCGGTGGCGCGGAGGGCTGCGGCGGAGTGGAACGCTGCGGTGAGCGTTCCGTACTGGGCGCGGAGGTGGAGGGCTGTGGCGGAGTGGAACGCTGCGGCGGAGTGGAACGCTGCGGTGAGCGTTCCGTACTGGGCGCGGAGATGGAGGGCTGTGGCGCGCGAAAGAGGTCGGCGTCGAATCCTTGACGCAAGAGCTGAATCGGCGCGCGCGGATTCCATTGCGTTAATTTCTGCACCAGCGTCGTCGAGACGGCGACGACGAGGTCGCTCTGCGCCACGAGAAATTTTTCTGCATCGAGATTTGTAAAATACAAACCGATTTCGGGGAACGCTTCAAAATCGTCGAGCGCGTCGTACACAATTTTATAACCGCGCGCGCGAAATATCGGAAACCATTCGACAAATGGAATAAATGGGTCGCCGTACACGACCACGCGTTCCGCGTCGCGCGCTTCAAAATCGTCGAGCGCGCGCGCAAACGCATTTTTAGAATCGGCGCGCGGGTCAAAGCCAAACCACGCGCGACGCAGCGCGGTTTCGTCAAAACCCAGCGCGTTAAAGTCAAGGATCGTTAAATTGTTTTGCGAAACCGGTTGGGTTTGCGGAACGACTTGGACAAACAGGACGCGTTCGCCGCGCTGCGCCAGGGCGCGCGCGAAAAAATGCAGCGGCCGCCCCGCGCCGCCCATTTCATCCCAGCCCTGCGTTGAAAGAAAAATAAAATCGCTCATTGCACATTGCATAGCGCGCCGCGCGTGGTCGCCGATAACGCATGACGGCTGAGGCAATCCTAGCGCGCAAACCGTCGCAGCGCGTTTAACGCGCGCATGACGCGTCCGTTCGCATAACCATCCACCGTGCGCGCGAGCGTTTCTTTTTCTTGCCACAATTGCGCGCGCGCCTGCGCTTCGAGTTTGGCAAAGGCGGCGACTGCCGCCAAAGCCGTTTCGATGGTTTGTACATACGCGGCATCGCGCGCGCGCGGCTTGGCGCGCGCCAACGCGTAACCGCGTTGCGTCGCTTGCGCCGCGCGTTCCCAAGTGTATTCGCGCGCAATGCGTTCGCGCAGCGCATTGGCGCGCGGCGCGGCGCACGCCGCGCGTACGGCGTTGCGAATCGAGGCGGTATCGCCCGGGTCGCAGTACCAGGCGGCGCTTCCAAAGTAATCGCTGCCGCCGGATTCATTGGTCAGAACGATATTACAGCCCATCGCCGCAGCTTCGAGCGCCGCAATCGGCGCGACATCGTACCAGCTCGCCAGCGCGTACGTGTGCGCGGCGGCATACGCGTAAATCAATTCCGCATGAGAAAGGGCGGGCAAAAAAAGAATCTGGCTGCGCGCATTTTGCGCCGCCCGTTGACAGCGCGCGTAATAATCCTCCGATTCCGCCTGTCCGATGAGGACGAGGGTGAGCGCTTCTTGATGCAGCGCCTGAATCAAACGCCATTGATTTTTGAGCGCGTCAACCCGCGCGGCGCATAAAACAAAAGCGCCGACGCTGTATTTTTCTTGGAATGGTTTGCCCGAATGGGCGCGCGTGAACAAGGGGTCAATGCCGTTCGGCGTGACGACGATGCGTTCGGGCGATACGTCAAAATCTCGGCTGAGCAGCGCGGCTTCGCGTTCGGATTGCGGCAGCAAAGCGTCCGCGCCGCCAAACAACGCGCGCTGCGCCGCGTCTGTGGCTTGACGCCGCGCCGCGCGCAAATTACGTTCCAATTCCGCTTGCGCGCCCGTTGGTTCGTCAATGCCCGCCAAACCCTCTGTCAAAAAACGCGTGGGATTCCAATAAATCGGGCTAACGACAACGCGCGCGCCGCGCGCGCGCGCGGCGAGAAAATGACCGAGCGCGCCAAAAATATCCGGCGCGTCAAAAATATGTACGATTTCGTCGGGCGCGGCGTCTTGGGCGCTGCCGGCGCAAATAGACAGACCGTCTTTTTCCAACGCCGTCATGGTTTGCTGGAATTGCTCAAACAAGCCGCCGCGATTGACCGGCGGAACAAGCCGAACTTTCATGCGCGACGCTCCCACCAGGCGGCGAAATTTTTGAGCAACGGAACCGCGCTCAAATTGACGCGTCGCCGCGCGCGCTGTTCCGCAATCTGTTCGAGCTCGCGCATCCACGCTTGTTGTTCGCGCATTTGGAGCTCCAAAGCCAGCAGGTCGGGCGTTTTGAGCGCGCTCAATTCGCACAGCTGCCGCGATAACGTCTCCATCGTCGCGCTAGATTCGACGTGGGGGTCAATTTTTTCAGCCGCCGCTTGATGATATTGCGCGACCAACACATCCGCCGCCGCGTCCCATGTGAAACGTTCGCGCACGCGCGCCGCGAGGGCGGTTTGACGCGGCGCGTCCAATGCCGCGCGAATCGCAGCGCGGATTGACGCTTCATCGGCGGGGTCGCACGTAAAACAAGCGTCGCCAAAATATTCGCGTCCGGGGCCGTTTTGCGTCATGACCAGATTGCAGCCCGCCAGCGCGGCTTCGAGCGCCGCCATGCCTTGTTCTTCCCACCAACTCGCCATGACATGCACTTTGGCGGCGGCGCCGGCGTCGGCAACTTGGGAAGGCGGCAGCGCGCCCAAAAAATAAATGTGCGGTTTGGCAATCGCGCGGCACATTTCCAAATAGGCGGGGTCGGGCGCGCGTCCGACAAGCGCCAGCGGCGTCGTTTCGTCATTCCACGCGCGCACGAGTCCGATGGTGTTTTTGCGCTCATCCACGCGCGCGACGCACAATACAAAATCGCGCGTGGGAATTTGATGTTGCTGTAAAAAGCGTTCGGCGTTGCCTTGCGCGAACGACGCGTCCGCGCCGTTATAGGTCACAGCCAATTGTTCATCGCGCGCGCCAAAATCGTCGCGTAAAATCGCGCGCTCCATCTTGGAAAGCGCAAACACGCGCGCGGCGAGTTGAATGACCAGACGATGCGCGCCGGTGTAAATGCTCTCTTCGACCTGAATCATTCGCCGCACGCGCGCCTGCTCATCAGTCGAGAGTGCGGCGAGCGAATGTTCGATGCGCTGCGGCACGGGCTGCAAGCGCGCCGCGAGCCATTGGTCGTGACGCCAATAAATCGGCGTGACGACGATGGGCTTGCGTTGACGCCGCGCATTGAGCGCAAAGGGAATCGCGCTGTACGGGTCGCCGAGACTGTAAAGATGCACAACATCGTACGCCGTCAGATCCAGCGTCGCGTCGGTGGAAAGCGCGCATTGCACGCCGCGCGCTTCAAGCGCGCCAAGGGTGTGTTGGAGCGCGATAAAATCGCCGCCCTTTTGTTCCGGCGCGTGACGGCGCGGATAAAACAAAACTTTCATGCGCCGCGCGCTCCGCTTTGGATTTGCGCTTCGAGCGCGCGGGCGCGCGCCGCGTTTTCGCGCAGCGCGGCGGTTAAATCCGCGAGGCGCTCTTGGCGCTGCGCGGCGTGTTCGCACAAGCGCGTCAACGCGCGCTCCAATTCCGTCGGGTCAAATTCGCTGTTCAGCAATTCAGCGCAGAGGCGCGCCAGCTCGTCTGTGGATGGGTTACTCATGCTGCCACCATCTTTCCGCCGCGCGGGCTAGACGAACGCCGCGCGTATTCAACGCGCGCTGCAACGCGTCAATTTCGCGCTGTTGCGCGGCGATCGTTTCGCGCGCCCACGCGCTATCGCGGTCCACGCGCTGGTGTTCGCATATCAATTCGTGCAGCGCAGACGCGACGCGATGCGGATAACGCGTGGCGATGGCATCGAGCGCGCGCTGCTGCGTCTCGAGCATGTGCGCCGTATCGGCGCTCATGTTTGTATCGTGAATGCGGTAATACGCCAATTTTTCCGGGATGAATCGCGCGGGAAAATTTTCGCACACAATACGCATCCACAATTCCGTGTCGGCGGTGCCGCCGAGCGTTTCGTCATACAATCCAACCTGGTCGAGTACGCGGCGCGGGACTAAAACGGTGTGCGGCGTGAAATATCCGCCGACGAGGAGCGACGGCAAAATATCGCCGTTCAAAATGCGCCGCGCCGTCGCGACGGCATAATCGTCAAGGGGTTCGCCTTGAGCGTTGACGCGCTGCAAATCGCAATAGACCAAGCCGGGCGCGGGCTGCGTTTCAAACGCGGCGACTTGTTTGGCGAGCGCGTTCGGCGCGAGCCAATCATCCGCGTCGAGAAATTTTAGATATTCGCCGCGCGATTCGCGGATGCCGCGATTGCGCGCGGCGGGCAGCCCTTGATTGGTTTGGGCGATAATTTTTACGCGCGCGTGATTGCGATATGGCGCCAGCGTCGGTTCTAAATCTTCGGTCGAGCCGTCGTTGACCAGCACGATTTCGACGGCGGCATACGTTTGCGCCAGCGCGCTGTCCAACGCGTCGCGCACAAAACGCCCGGCGTTGTAACAGGGAATGATGACGGAAACGAGCGGCGCGCTTGTCATAGTAACCCCACGCGTTTCAAGGCGCGCACGACGCGGTTGCGTTCCAGACGTTCCAATTCTTGCAGACGCGGCGCCGCCCATTCCGTTTGCGCGCGGAGGGCGCGTTCGCGCGCAAGCGCGGTGTTTTCCCATGCGCGGCGTTCGGCGTCGAGTTCTATCGTTTGCCGCGCGTGCGCGACGCTAAAGCGTTCGTACAAATCCGTATCCATGACGGCGGCAAGCAGATGCGCGAGCGCGCGCTGTTGACCCGCCGCGAGCGGGGTGGGCAATTGTTGAATAAATTGCGCCAGCGCGTTTTGTTCCGCCGACGGGTTTTGCAAGGACGTCGTATCGCGCAGCGCAGCGCGCGTTTGCAAGGCGTCGTACAGCGCCATTGCGTCGGGATGGATTTGCCGCAAAACGTTTTCGGTGACGGACGTATGCGCGGGTTGCCGCCAGAGTTCGCGCGAAAAAATTGCATCGCGCTGCGCGGCGTCGAGCGTCAGATGCAAATCCAGTTTTTCCGCGAGCGCGGCGCGAAAGGCGTCAATCTGTTCGACGATGGCATAGCTGCTGCACACGAGCGTTCGCGTCGGATGCGCCCGCGCAAAATCGGACAGCGCGCGATTGTAGGCGTACCACGCTTCCAGCGCGGCGTAAAAATCAAAACCGACCAACTGCAAACGCCGCGCGAGCGAAAGCGTCACGTCGAGCGGATGCCGATAGACCAATAGAAAACGCGCGTCAGGCAGCAGCGCGCGCCAAAATTCCAGAACCAAACTGGTGCGCGGGTCTTTCCACCCCCACAGCGCTTGGTCGGCGCGCGCTGCAATCAACGCGCGCGCGCGTTCCGTTTCTGTCGCGTCGGGCTGCAAGACAAAATCGCGCGCAACCAAAATATCCAGACCGCGCGCATACAAGAGCTCTTGGTGAAAATTAACAAAGTCGGCGTCTTCAAAAAAGCCGCGCGGATTATCGTTGGCTTTGGGCGCGAGGAGTGATTTGCCGAGCGCGACGCCCGCTTGCGCGAGCAAACTGGCAATGAGCGAAGTGCCGGAGCGATGCATTCCGGTCAGAATCAACGCGCGTGACATTTATTTTTTGAGGCATCCTTGCGCGGCGGCGAACAACGACGCGGCGCCGTCGCGCGGCACAAAAAAACTTCCCGCGCCCAAAGCGCGACATTGGCGCACCGGCATGAATTCAGTTTTGATTTCTTCGAGCGCGCGATAGTTGGCGAACGCGGTAAATTTATTTTTGGGCAAGCGCGCCATGACGACGAGGCCCGGTTTTTTTGCGCGCGCGTCGGCGAGCATTTTTGAAAAACCGCCGGGTTCCAAGCGGTCAATTATGCCGTCCACGTTGCCGAATAAATAAATGTATGGATTGAGATTTCGTCTTTGCATCATAAAAAGCAGTTCTGGCTTGCCAATCACCCACACCGGCGTCTCGGGCCCGAGCGCGCGACTCAAGGTTGCTGCCGCGCGCGCTTGGTCTTGCCAGGTGAGACCTTGCATTTGTTTTTCGAGAGGGGGGGCCAGAAACGCGTGGGATACGCTGGCAAGTACAAGCAGCGCGGCAATACCGACGAATCCAACCGTCCGCGCGCGCGGCGCAAGGTTCAAGAATTGTAACACACGCGCGGCGGCTTGCCATACGAGCCACGCGGCGAAAAGGGCAAGAAAGGGGAGCAGCGGAAACCAATCGGGATAATTTTGAAAATCCAAAAAAGAGTAGAGCGTAAAACCTGCGACGACGAGCAGAACGCCCGCCGTGCGCCGATTGGCGAAAAAATAATACGCGCCGCGCGCGGGCAAGGCGCGCACGCGCCACGGTCGCAAATGGGCGAGCAGCCAAATGACAAAACCGCCGATGCCCAAAGCGGCGAAAAGTAGATGCGAACGATAGCCGATAACAAACGTGTTATAGAGTTGGCGCACGCGTCCGGCGAACGGACGGCTCCCGATTTCGTGCATCAGCGCGGGCGCCAAAAAAGTTTGTTGAACCATTTCGATGAACGCGCCGTGCGCGGCGAAAACAATACAATACGCGCCAAAAATCGCGAGCGCGGGCGCGAGAGTTTGCAACAAGGCGCGCGTCCGCGCGCGCGGCGTCGCGCCGCCTTGTACGAACGCGAGCAGCAGCGCGACGACGAGATAGCCCCACGCGATTTGCCACGCCAAACCCGCGAGTCCTGCCAGCGCGCCAGCCCAAAACCATTGGTGTTTTTGTAGGGCGAGCAGCGCGCCCAAGCCAAACGCCAACATCAACGCTTTGGGTTCGAGACCGGTGGCGGCGCGCACGCCGAACGCTTCAAAGCCAATCAGAATGACGCCCGCCACAAATGCCGCCCACTGTGAACGCGTCCAACGCAGAGTAAGGAGATAGGTCAGTCCGACGATGAGGGCAAAAACGCCGACGCTCGCCGCGCGCAGCGCCAACAGCCGGGGGAGCCCGAAAATATCGCCGAGCCGCATGAACGCGCCGCCGATGAAAAAGGTCAGCGACGCTTGTTCATTGAACGCGTATTGATGCGGCATGAAACCATCGGCGACGAGTTGAGACAGATAGGCAAAGGTGCCATGGTCGCCGGTCAAGGTGCGGGTAAGCGGATTGTATTGCCAGACGACGAGCAGGGTGAGGAGGATCAGCGCGAGCGGCGCCAACGCGGGCGAAAAGCGCGCCCAGCGGCGCGACGCGGCGCGCGCGCTGGGCGACCAAGTCTGCGGTTCAATTTGAGATTTCACTTGCATGCGCGCGCGCGACTCAGGGCGCGGGACACTCGGTACCGGTCGTCGAGATTTTGACAATCAAGCGTTGCGCGGCGGCGTCATAATACCAACCGCTCGCGGACGCGCCGACTGCCGCTTCGTTTCTACGTTCCGTCAAAGGCGCGCCCCATGCGGTATTCACGCCCACCGCGCCATTTTGTTCCGTGACCGTTTTGGGTTTGCGATTGATTGTCGTGACGCGCCAGATGATGGGTTCGGAGGGCGCTTGGTCGAGCGTACACAATGCCAGGCGCTTTTTCTGCGCGGTCATGTCAAGCGTAATCCAACCGACAGCGTCGTCATAATAGCGCGAGCTGGAATGGCCGTAACGGTACGCATTCAACGTCAACGCGTTGGCGGAATTTGGCGTGCCGTTGCCGGTGAGACCGCCGCGCACGCGCAACGGAATAATCGCGCCGCGCGCGATAAAGATGGGTTCCTTGCCGAGCGGGACCGGGTACGTAATCGTGCGGTCGCCTTTATACACGACCTTTTGATCCCAATAATCCACCCATTCGCCGGGCGGTAATTGAATCGTCAGCGAGCGCGTATAATCGGTGACGTATTGCACAAAGATATTTTCGCCGAGCCGCGTGGAAAAACGCGCGCGATTGACGTCGCGGAACAGCGGTTCATGTTGTTCAAACGCGAGTTGGTCGTACGTATGCAGATACGGCTCTAATTCACGATGCAAGGTACCGTAATAACGATAAGTCTGCATGACTTGGGGCGAAAAAATCGGGTCCCACGGCTGTTTGCCAAAAGGCACATTTTCCATCACCGGCTGGAACGCGCCCCAGTGCATCCGTCGAATATAGGTTTCCGAATCGGGCGCGGCTTTGGCGAAACCGGAAAATTCGTTATACGGCAGCGGCATGAGGTTGGAGGCGTTGAACACGCGCTTGATGCCGGTTTTCATGCCCGCGAAATCCGTTGACAAATCGTTGACATACGCGACGTGCGCGTTTTGCGCGAGCCAGGCGTCGCTGGGCGTATTGACGCCAAAACTCTTGAACACCACATCGCCGTCCGGCACATGTGTGCGCGTGTAATCGAGCACCACGCGCGCGTATTTTTCGCCGTACTCGGTCGCGCCGCTGCGATTGTCGGGGCGTACGCTGTCGGTGTAAAAACCGCCCAAGACATTGCCGACGCGCGCGCGCAGCGCATCAAACAGCGTTAACCAATACGCGACGGCTTCGGGATTATCCATATCAATCCAACTGCCGTGGCCCGTGAAATTATTGGTGACAATCGGTTCGCCGTCGTCGCCCAATATAAAATAGCCGTTGGCTTTGGCGATTTGATATTCCTCACAATCAACGCCAATCAGCGGCACGACCCAAAACAAGGCGCGCCAACCGCGCGCGCGCATACGGTCCAGCACGGCGTCGCTGTATTTAAATTGCAAATTGCCCGTGCAAGCCATCCAATCGGGCGCGTCGAAATGAAACGCGGTGATGGGGATTTTCGCTTTTTGGATTTCGTCGAAATTACGCAAGACTGTTTTTTCATTGCCGTCCGCGCCCTGAATGGGGCCGAGAATCCAATGCGGCGGCGAAAAGGTTTGCCATTCTGGCGCAGCGTCGGCGACGCGCGGAAACGAGTCGGTCAGCAACAGCATGGCGATGGTAAAGGCGAGGGTAAGGGTCAGTATTTTTTTCATGTCATGGTTTCCGTACGTAAAATTTGATGCCGGCGCGCGGCAGCGTCTCGGCTGGTTCGTAAAATTCATTCAGCCACGCGTAAAAAGGCGCCGCCCATTCCAATTCCTTGTCGCGCGCGAGCGTAATCAATTTGGGCGGTTTGAGATTCAAATCATACACCATCCCTTGAATGCCGCCCGGTTCAAACGCTAAAACGCCTTGACCGGATTTACTGCCCAAATGAATAATTTTGGACGCGTTTGGCATTTGCAGTTCGACCAGAATTATCGCGTTGCCAAAAGAGAGAACGGTATCGCCGGGGGCGAGATATTTTTTGGCGATTTCGACCGCGTACAGTTGGTCCTGAAAATTTGTGCCGGTGACGGTATAGTTGCGGACGTCCCACAGATATACGTAGGACAAAGCCAAAACGATAACGCCCGTAAGCGCCCATTGTACCACGCGCGGCTGAAAACGCGGAAATAATTCGTTTGCAAGGCGGCTCGCCGCGCGCGCCAAACGCCACGCCAACCAGCCGTTTGAAATTGCCACAATCGGCAATAACGGAAATAAATCGGGACAGAAATCGAAATCTATTAGCGAGAACGCGATAAAGCCGAGCGCGTACAAAATGAACGGCGTGCGCTCCAAATCCACCGGCGCGCGTTTCGCGCGCCGCGCGTCGCTGATTTGCAAGGCGAGGATACCGCCGAAACCGAGCGCGCCCGTGAGCCACAACCAATTTTCTTGCGGCGAATAACAATAGCGCGCGTCGGTCACAAAAATTTCGACGAGATTGTCGCGCGCGATTTGCCACAAAGGCGCGCGCGCTTGTTCGTTATTGAAATGGGTCAGGTTCGCCCCAATGGCGGCGTTCCACGCGGGCGTCAGCGCATCGTTCCACGCCAAATAGACGGCGACGAGCGCAAAGGGCAGCGCCGCGCCGCCGAGAACGCGCCCCACATTGCCCAAGCCCGCGCGCGCAACGCGGGCGCGCGGCGCGCGTTCTTGATCCAACCACGGCGCCAGAAACGCCGCGGCTGTAGCCAACGCCGCCACCATCAAACCGGGCTGCCACGCCAAAGTCGCCAACGCCGCGCACACGCCCGCCGCGAACCAACGCTTTTGGGCGATGAATACCAGCGCGGGCATGGCAAACAAAATCAAAAATGCTTTGGGTTCAGGTCCCGTCACGGCGCGCAAACCGTAAAAATCCCAACCCGCCATGAGCAAGCCCGCAATCAAGCCCACCGTGCGCGAATGAAACAAGGCGCGCCCCGCCCAATACGTCGTCAGCGTTGTGCCGACGGCGACGAGCAGCGACATGAGGCGCGCGCTCATAATATCCGAAATTCCGGCAGCGCGTCCGAACGCGAGCGCGAACGCCGTCACAAAATCTGCCAAGGGCGCTTTGATGATGGCGACATCGCGATAAATGGCGTGGCCGTCCAAAATCTGCTGCGCGGCGTAAATGTGATACGTCGTATCCTGCGGCAGCGCCTGCATAAAGATATTATAGCTCAGCGCGTATTCGGCGGCGATCAGAGTGAGCGCCAAGCCAATGCCAAGTTCAAGCGTCAGCGCGCGCAAATTCAAATTCTGAAACATGAGTCAAACATCCAAGCGTTTAGGGCGGCAGCTGTTCCAATTGCCACTGTAACGTTTGCAATTCAACGCGCGGCGCGTAGGTAAAGGAATAATCGCTCCATGCAATCACGGGCTGCGCGGCGGCTGCGTTCGCCGGCGCCGCGCCGTCCAAGACCAAAGTTTGCCATCCCTCCGCGTCGGGCGGCAGCAAAGTTTGCGCGGCAAAATTGCCAAGCGATTTGCCTTGCGCGTTGAAAAATTGCAGCTGCAGCACCGGCGAAAAATCATAAAATCCTTCGCTCACGCCGCGCACGCGCGCCGACAAGCGAAACAATTGACCGGGCTGCACGGGCGTCGTCGGACCCGTCAGGCGCGCTGCGACCGGCGCGGAAAATTCTGCGCGCAACGCGATGTCGTTTGATGGAGCTTGCAGCTCGGTCAAGACGAGACCGGAGGATGGCAATTCAACGTCCCACTCGCTCAAGGCGCGCGGCAGCGGAAGCGTTTGCATCGTTACCGGACGCGTAGCGCGCACGAGGTTGGTATCGCCGAATGTTTGCAAGGGCGCAACGTTCGTAGCGGCGGGGTTTATCACATCCGCGTTGTTTAAATTGACGCCGACCCACCAGATATTGATTGGCGCGTTGGTTTGGGTCGCGGCGCTATGCGCGCGCGTTTGATATTCCGCCGAAACATAGGGCGCGATGAAACGCGGCGGACGCAATGCGCCATCGCCGCCATACACGACCATATCGCCCGGCTGCGCATGGGCGTCCAAATAATGCGCCAGTTCGCGCCAGCCGCCATTCAACAGCAGCGCGGTGGAACGTTCGCCGCGCGAAATTTCTTGGACGCCGCGATACATGCCGCCCAATTCCGCCAGCGCCAACATGACAAGCGCGGCGGCTGCGATGCCGCTGAACGCGCGCGCTGTCCGCGCGCGATGCGGACGCGCGACTTGGGTTCCCAACCAAGCGCCGAGCAAATAAATGCCGTGCGCGGTCAACAATAGATAAATCGGCACAAGATGCAAAACATAGCGCGAGGGAAAACGGCGCGGATGAATGACGGCGACGGTCGCAAACACCAAGCCGAACCAGGCGACCAAGATGAGCAGCGAACGAAAATCGCGTTTTCGCAGCGACAAGACCAAGCCCGCGGCAATCAATAAAGCGGTGAGGAGCAAAAGCCATTCGTTGCCCGCCAAATCGAGAAACAACGCGCGCAAAAAATCGGCGTTGACGGCGACGGGATTCAAAGCGGTCGTCGCTTCGCGCGCCAATTGACGCTGGAAGAAATTTTTCTGCATGAACGGCAGCAGCGGCGCGAGCAAAATAAAAAATGCCGCGAAGCTTGCCCACAGGCGCGCGGTGCGCCGAAAAAATTCGCGGGGGATAGACCTCACCCCCAGCCCCTCTCCGCGCCGGAGCAAAGAGAAGGTTTGCGCCAATAAAATCAGCCCTCCCGTCAAATACGCGCTGCCGACCGCCAACAGCGAAAGATATTGATTGTACACAATCAACGCGCTGAACAAAGCCAGCGCAAACCACCAAAGCCAGGCGCGCGTTTGCAATGCGCGCGCGAGCGCGTACACCATCAACGCCGTCAGCGGCAAAATCACCGCGTACATGCGTCCGACTTGCGAATACAAGACCGCAATTGGCGCGACCGCCATGAGCAGCGCGGCGAGCAAGCCGACGCTGTGATTGACCGCGCGTTTGCCCGCGATGTACATTGCCGGAAGCGCCAAGATTCCCATGAACGCGGCGGGCGCGCGCAGCATCCATTCGTTCCAGCCGAACGCGTTAAAGGCGCGCGTAATCAAAAACCACATGGGCGGATGCGCGCCAAAATCGCGCAGCGCGGGCAAAATTAACGGCAGCGGCTTGCTCGAAATAAAGAGCGTAAAAATTTCGCCGTCCCACAAACTGAAATGGCCGAGTTGATACAGGCGCAGCGCCGCGCCGAACAGCGTTAGGGCATAGACCAACAGACGCGCGCGGTCATTTCGAGTCAAAGCGGAAAATTTTTTAATCATTCCGTACATACAAATCAATCACATTGACGGTGCCGCCTTCGGTCTCGTCAAAGGATTCTGCTAGATGATAATTGGCGGCAATCCAATCGTACAAGGGCTGCGCCCACGCTTCCGCTTTGCGGCGGCTGAGCGTAATCACGCGCGGCTTGTGCGCGTTCAAATACGCAATGTATCCGTCCAATCCATTTTCGTACATGAAAAAAATACCTTGATGCTGCTTGGGTCCCAAATGTAAAACGGGCGTCGCGTTTGCGCGCCGCGTCAGGACCAAAACCACCGCGTCGCCGAATTGTTGAAGCGTGTCGCCCGGCTGCAATGCTTGTTCCACGCGCGCGGCGATTTTTTCTTGCGGCGCGCGCTGCCGATTCAGCGCGCCGGTGAGAAAGGTGTCCGTTACGCCGTACGCCAACAATGCGAGCGTCGTCAAACCCACCAACGCGGGCTTGAGCCATGCTCGTGTTGGCGGCGCGGCGCGCGTCGCAAGCCATTCCAAACCGCGCGTGACGAGCCAGCCGCAGCCGATGGCGAGAATTCCAAAAAACGGCAAGAGGTCGGGACAATTTTGAAAATCATACAACGCAAACAGTCCCAGTCCCAACGCGCTCGCGCTCAAAGCGAAAACGCCCCACGGCGCATCCTGTAATTTTTTTGCGCGCGTGTGCCATACGGCTTGCGCCGTGAAACCCAACGCGCCCGCAATGCCTGCAAGCAAAAACGCGCGTTCGTTTGCCAGACAACGCCAAGCCGCCGTCATCAGTTTGGTCGAACTCAACGTTACGCGCGCCGCCAGCCCGCCGCTTGCACCGGTCCCTTCGCCGCGCAAAAAATTGAAATTGCCGAGAATGGTTTGCGCCCATGCGGGATACAGCGCGTCGGTGAAAAATAAATATGCGATGAATGGCGCGAGGGTGAGCAGAAACCCTGCGAGCACGCGCGCAGAGTGTTTCCAACGCGCGCCCGGTTTTGCGCCCAACCAAAACGCGGCGAGCGCGACGAGCAAATAGATGCCCGCGATTTGCCACGCCAAAAATGCCAATGCCGCGCAAATGCCCGCCCACCACGCCGCGCGTTTTTGAATCGCCCAACAAGCGGCGAGTCCAAAAACCAACACGACCAATTTGGGCTCGGGTCCAATCGCCGCGCGCGCGCCGAGAAAAGCGAAACTTGTGAGCGCGAGCGCGCTGAACCAACCGACGGCGCGCGATTGAAACGCGTCGCGCGCAAACAAATACGTGAGCAGTACCGCCGCCACTGCTAGCGCAATAAACAGCAAACGCATCGCGTTCACCTCATCCGCGCCGAACGGCTGCGCCGCGATGGTCGCCGCCGCGGCGAGCATTGGCGTCAGCGGCGTTTTCACGAGCATGGCGTATTTGTACGGCGGATGGCCGCGCGCGATTTCTTGGCCCGCGTACATCATCATTGACAAGTCGGGAGACAGCGCGCGCGTGAACGGCGCGTTTTGTAAAAACACGGATAGCGCGAGGAGCGTCAATGCCGCCAGCAAAAGCGCATCGCGCGCGCGCGGCGAGAGGGTTTCGATTCGAGCCAACACCGGAACGATTATAACCAGATACGTCAGGGCATAAAAACGCGGACACGCCGAGTCCGACATGTCCGCGCTTGGATTTTATTCAAGAAAATTTTCTAACCGAGCGATGCCGGCGCAGGGTTGGTTTCTTTTGTCGCTTTTTGCACGTCGAGAATTTTGATACCTTCGCGATTGAGAAAGAAATAACCAAGCAAAATCGGCGCGAGCTGGGCGAGGCGCAAGAGAATCGGAAACAATACCGCCGTGTTCTTGTCCACGCCGAACAGAGCCAGCACCGCGACGCTGAACAATTCCAGCGTGCCAAAGCGGCCGGGCAATGACGGAATGAAACTGGCCATGTTGGTGATGGCGACGATAATGACATACCCGTACAGCGGCACGGTTAATCCCAATGCTTGACCGATGAGCCAAAAATTTAAGGTTGTCATCGTCCAAATCACGAGCGAGAACAGCAGCACCATCGCAATACTCGAACCGTGATACAACACGCTCAAGCCGTCCACAAAGGAATGAGTGATGCGCGCGACGCGGTCTTTCCACCAGGGAAAGACAAATTGCAATACGCGCACAATCAAATTGGACGCGTGGCGGCCGCGCGCGGCAAGCAATAACATGCCGCCAATCACCGCCGCGAGAAAAACGGCAATCACCGGTTCGAGGTTGGCGTATTCGGCGGGCAGCGGCACCGTCCACAGCGTTATCAAAAAGATGATGAACAGAATCAAAGTGTCCATTGTCTTTTCGACGGCGATGCTGCCGAGAATGGCGCTCTTGGAGATGCTTTCGCGTTTGCCCAATACGTACGCGCGCACGAGTTCGCCGGTTTTCGCGGGCAAAACATAATTACCGAAAAAACCGATGAGGACGACGGAAAATAATCCGCGCCACGCCAAGACGCGCACAGGACGCAGCAGCCGACTCCAGCGCATCGCGCGCACGGCAAAAGTCGCCAGAATGACGAGCGCGGCAAGCGCGACATAAATGTAATTCGCCGAACGCAGCGCTTGCCCCACTTCCGCCCAATTGAGATTGCGAAAGGTGAAATAGAGCAGCGCCAACGAAATCACGAGTCCGATGGATAAACGTACTTTGCTCATAATGTTTTCCTACTTGGTCACATCCACGCGATAAATCACCGCCGGATTATTTGGGTCGGCGGTATTGCGTCCTTCGCCCGAATTCATGTCGGCAATGTACAACGCGCCGTCCGCGCCGACGACCAGATCAATCGGCCGATTGAGTCCGGTGATAAAATCTACGGACTGCCATTTGCCGTTCGCGTCCCGGAATACGCGCGCGATGCGGCGCGGGTCCGAAAACAGCGCGACAAAAATGTTGCCGCGATATTCCGCCGGAAAATGGTCGCTTTCGTAAATGACCAAACCGTTGGGCGACGACGCTTGCTCGAAATTTATCAAGGGCGCGCGCGTACCCGAATCGGGCGGCGGGTCGGCGACGAAAAATGGAAAACCGTAATCGCCGCCTTGTTCGATTAAATTCAATTCGTCGCCTTCGGGTTTGCCCTGTTTCAAATCTTCGCCGTTGTCGGTGGCATACAGCGCGCCTTGCGCGTCAAAGGCAAGGTCGTACGGATTGCGAAATCCTTTGGCGAAAATTTCGATATTTTTGCCGTCGGGGTCGGCGCGCAAAATTGTGCCAGCCCATTCCGATACCGGTTCGCCTTTGTAGCGGACGCGTTTATTTTTGGGATTGATTTGCACTTGGTTTTGACGCGGATGTCCTTCGGTGATGTACAGCTTGCCGTCGGGTCCAAAGGCGATGCCATTGTTGGCGTGCGACGCGTCTACGTAAAATAAATTGTCAATGACGACGCGATTTTCATCCGCCACGCCGTCGCCGTTCGTATCGCGCAGCGCGTTGATTTGACCGAGCGAAGCGACATACACGTCGCCGGTTTTGGGTTCGATGGCAATGCCGCGCGGAAATTTGAAACCTTCCGCGAATTTCGTATTGTTGTCGAAAATGCCGTCGCCGTTGGTGTCGGTCAAACGTTTCACCAAACCGCTTTGAAATTCGGTCACATACAATTGTTTGCCGTCGCCCGCCAACGCGGTGGGCAAGTCGAGACCGCGGTACGCGACGGTAATTTGAAAACCGTCCGGCACAACAATGTCGGGTTCCGCCGCAACGGGCGCGGCGGTAGCTGGCGGCGGTTCCGTCGGCGCGACGGTGGGCGGCGGCGGCGTCGCGTTGCTGCATCCGACAAACGCGCACAGCAAACCTATTACAATCCAGAGTTTCATCATAAAGTAGCGAGTAATGCGTAAAGCGTAAATTGTCGCGGGCGCCGAACGCGCCGCGTTGTTTATTTCGCGTTACGCATTGTCCATTGCTTACGACACGTATCCCAAATCGGCGAGCCGTTGAATGACTTCGGCTTCTTCGGCATCCGAATAGGTGCCGCCGAAATCGGTACGCACGGCATTTTCGGTGTCGTACTGTAACGCGGTCTGCTTGACAAATTCGGGCGTGAACGCTTCCGTCAGAACGCGCCCGTCCATGTCGGGCGGAATCGGCAAACCGAGCGCGTACAAAATTGTCGGCGCGAGGTCAACGAGCGATGCGTTTTGAATTTGCGCGCCGACTTGGACTTGGGGTCCAATCACCGCGCCGATGCCTTCGAGCCGATGATGACCTGTGTGGCCGAGCGTGGGACCCACGATTTTATTGGACGCGAATTCGGATTCGCCGAACGCCACGTATTTGAAATCGGCGGGCAGCAAAAGTAAATCGGGCGTATTGTCCAACAATGCGCCGTGATAAATTTCTTCGCGGTTCAAAACGCGCGCAATCAATTGTTCGCCCGTATCGGGATGTTTTAATTTTAGCAGCGCCGCGCGAATTTCGTCGCGCAGTTTGTCATATTCTGCGCCCGGCGCGACGATGCCGCTGGGCTGGCGTCCTTTCAAGTTGATGTAAATTTGACCGATATGTCCCAGCGCGAACGCGCGCGTCTTGGTCCAATCTACATCGTCGAACGACAAGAAAAAGCGGCGCAACATGCCATACGCGCGGCCGCGATTTACCTTGCGGCGCAAATCGAGTTTCAACGCCTTGAGCGTGAGATGCACGTTTTGCGGCGTGACGCCCGCGCGGAATAACGCGCGTTTGATGGCGCTCATGCCGCCGCTTTTCAAGACGAGATAGCCGCGGTCGAGCAAAAAGTTGTTGACGTGCATGAAACCTTTGAGCGGCCCGAAACCGTGGTCGGACATTAAAAAGATGGTGGTCTCCTCGTCCGCCGCTTGAAGCATCGCGCCTACGCCGTCGTCCACTTGTTGAAACACCGCAATCACTTTATCGCGCCGCACGCGTTCGGTTTCGTTCAACGCGCGCGGGTCGGCTTGGAGATCATCCCAAAATTGATGCTGCAAAATATCTACGATGCCAAAGACGTACATGAAAAAACTGTACGGCTCTTTGTTCAAAAGATAGAGCGCGTAATCGGCGGACGCTTTGACGTCGGCGCGCACTTTGTCGAGATAGGTCAACGGCGCGCTGGGATTTTCGCCTTCGCCCGGCGTAATGACAAAGGGCCCCACCTTGTCCAACAATTCTTGTTTGAGTTCGGGCGGGTAGGTATATTGAACGCTTGTGTTGGGCGTCATTAAATCCGTGACCATCACGCCGTTCACTTTTTCGGGCGGATAGGTCATTGGCACGTTGACGACGCCGACGCGCAGATTGCGGTCGCTCAATAGATTCCAAATCGTCGCGGCTTCGCGCGTGGTCGAGTTGGCAATGGTGACGCGATAGCCGTGTTCGGGGAAATAGATAAAATCTACCAAACCGTGTTTGCCGGGATTTTTGCCGGTAGAAAAACAGGTCCACGCGGCGGCGGTGACGGGCGGAATGGAGGACAAGAGTACGCCCTGCGCGCTGCGGTCCAGCAATTTTTTCAGATGCGGCAGCTTGCCGTCGCGCATGAGCGGATTCAACACATCCCACGTCGCGCCGTCAAGGCCGATGACGAGAACTCGTTTCATATTTTTATGGTTTTACCGTAAAGCGGAGCTTGATGTCGCCCTGCGAATTTTTTACTCTGAATTTGAGGCGAGGCGGGTCGGCCTTGACGATGATTACGCCATAGCCGTTGCAGCGCTGGCCCTCTATGCCATAAGTTCCTTCGCTCCACAGCCCCGGCTCACCGGTGCTAATACAACCCGGCCCGTTGGGGCCGGGGACGACCATTTCGGGAATGGTGGAATGGGCGCCGTCGTCAATACCGCCCATGTGCAGGTCGCCGGTAACGCTCACTACGCCCGTGATGCCATTCTCGTGGATAAATTGGATGAGCGTATTGCGTTCGTACTGAAAGGCGCCCCACGATGTTTTGGGTTTTGCGGTTGGATTAAAAGGCACCGGCGTCAAAATAAATTTCCACCGGGCGGTAGATTCTAGCAAACCCTTTTTTAACCAGGCTAATTGGCCCGCCTCGCCCAGCTCGTCGCCGTCCAACATGGATTTGTGAGGGCCATCGGCGCTCTGATTGGGGTCGCGTTGGGAACGCGAGTCAAGCAAGAAAAAATCCGCTTGCGCGTACGAAAATTTTTGCCAATCTCCGTACTGGCTCAAAGGATAGGTTGGAAAATATTCCTGCAACACCTGCAAATTTGTGGCGCGCAACGGATAATTTTTGTTGGAAGGCATTCCAAAGTCATGATTGTCCCACATGTGCGCGACGGGATATTGGCGCAAAATGAGATTTACGAAATCTCGTATACTGGGACTCGTCGCGGGGTCGTAAATGGCTTTATAGTAAAAGCGCTTGCGCTCCAAATTCAGCGATTTCCCGTGTGGAAAATCTCCGCCCAAAATTACAAACGCGGGTTTTTCGCGCCCGGCATAGATAAAGGTTTTGGCGTCCATAAAGGGGTCTGCATTCGAATCGGTAAGATACACAAACTTGAATGAGGTTTCCGTCCCCGGCGCCGGGAAACTTTTGAAATGCGGATACGGCGCGGCAAGCTGCGGCACAGCGTCAACCAGAATATCTACATAATAGGTTGTGTTCGGATTTAGATGGTCAAGCGATATGATGGTCGTGAAATCATGCTCAGCGCCCGTTTGCTGCGCGGCAGTTTCGACTGCATCGCTTAGGTCGGCGGCTTGGCCATAGCGCACCTTGACCTCGGCCGCGTCGCGCGTGCGCGCAAAGACGCGCGCGGCGGTCGCGGTGACCGCGCCAAAAACAGGCCCATGGGTCAGAGCGGTGTCCGCGGCAGTGGCGTGCCGCCAAGACGAGGTTGAAAAACAAGATACCGCCAAGATCACGGTCAGAATAACGTAAATTGTTTTTTGCTTGGACATAACGATTCTACTCCTATTCAGTTGACGTTAGACGAACACACAGGTCGGCCAGCCGTTTCTGAAGGTTTGACGGAACTCTTTTCACCAAGCCCAACGGCAGCAAGATCTATTCGAACAAGCTAAAGTTGCGGGGTACGAGACCTTTTGGGTTTTCGAAAACCTGAAAGGTTTTACAGACGATCCCGCAATTTCCCAAGTCGAAATTCTAGGGTTGTCGAATTACCAAAATCTGATCCACAGCGACGTCGTTCAATTCCTGAATCTGAGAATCGGGCCACTGTATTTTAATGGACTGGATCGTTGTGGCTTTGCCCAAACCAAAATGCGCGCCGAACTGACTTTGGCCCCAACTGCCGCCATTGTCCAAATACTCGCGGTATTGAGTTTTGTCGCCGGTTTGGAGCCAGACCTTGCTGCCAAGCGCCAAAGAATTCGAATGGGCGCCAACTAGTTGCAGCGTCAGCCAATGATTCCTATTTCCCAGATTGCGATACAAAAGACCGTTCCCCATACTACCTCTGCCATTGGTCACAAATAAATCCAAAAAGCCATCATTATCATAATCCGCTGCGGCGGCGGCGTCGCCTTTGCCGGTGGTCGGGCCTGCGACACCGGTTAGCGCTGTTACATCCGTAAAGGCGCCGTTGCCATTATTGCGTAAAAGCACGTCCGGCGCATTGGCGTGTTTCTTGGGTCCCCGGCGGACGACAAACAGGTCAAGCCATCCGTCATTGTTCCAATCCGCCCACAAGGCGCTGGCTACGTCAAAATCATTGACCGCTTGAAGGTTTGCGGTCGCGGTGACTTCGGTAAAGACGCCGTTGTGGTCATTATGAAACAACTTGGATTTGGTATCCTCCGCCGCCACGTACAAATCTTGATAACCGTCATTGTCATAATCGCCCCACGCAAGGGCAACCACGTTGTCGGCGAGCAGACCTGTTTTCTCGGGACCCAATGCCTTAAAGCCGCCATTCTTTTTGCGCTTGAACAGTGTGAGATTATTTCCCGGCGCAATGGTCAAATCCCACAAATTATCTTGATTGTAGTCAACCAGCGCGCTTGCCACAATTGGCAGGGGTTGACTCAGGCCGGTCGACGCGGCAAGGTCTGTAAAAAATGAACCCTCATTACGATACAGGCGATTGGGTTCCACGCCTTTTTGACGCAGTTGATTCGCTACAAAAAGATCAAGCATTCCATCGCCGTTATAGTCAAACCAGTTTACGCTACGTCCCCGGCCCCGCGCATTGATAACGCCCATCGCGGCGGCAACATCTTGAAAGGTTCCGTCGCCATTGTTTTTCCAGAGTTGATTCGGTTTGGCTCCCAAACCGCGCTGCGCGCCCGCGTTGCAATACAGATCCAAATAAAGGTCGTTATTCAAATCGCCCCATTCGCAGCCGTGCCGGTCGGTGAGCGTCTCCATTCCGGCAGAACCTGTAACATCGGCGAATGTGCCATCCTGATTATTATGCATCAGGGATGGAGTCTTGGCGTGATGCACGATGTATAAATCCACCCAACCGTCGTTATCAAAGTCGCCCCAAGCCATACCATGCGTTGGCGCTGGTTCCAAGGGCAAGCCCGCTTCAAGCGTTACTTCGGCAAAATGGACGAAAGCTTCCGGGGCCTGTTTGTCTTGGACGCCAACGCTTGGGTTTGGCGTCGTCCGGGCTGTTTTCGCGCTCGCACGGAAACGCATGTCTCTCTTGAACTGTTGGACGGCGCGCAGCGCTGCGTTATCCGCAAGCTGGTTCAGCGGCCCGGCGTTCACGTCGGCAAATATCCCGACAAAAATTGCAAAGGCAAAAAGAATGTTACGAAGCATATTGCCCCCATTCTTCCAAAACGTTTGATAAATTCCTTTTCGACGCCAGAGAGACTTTGGAGTTTTCAAAATAATGCGTAAAAAGCCAAGCGATTGTCCGGAAAATCTTTGGGTCTAATCCTTGCAGCAAAGCGGAATTTTTTCTAGAATTGAAAATACAAAAAGGGACTGCGCTGGCCGAGCATCAGGACGCACACGGCGGCGAGCATACCCAAGATAATGGCGTAACGCAATTTTGGCGTAATTTTGATTTGCCATGTATTGGGCGCAAACATAGCCAAGCCAAACCCGACGCCGAGCATAGCCCAAAATCCGTAACTGAGCGTATGCAAATTGTGCCAGTCTATGCCGTGCAGCCCCAACATGGACTGCCATAAATACAGCGCCATCGCTAGATTGTCGCTGCGGAACAAGACCCAGCCGAAAACGACAATGATGAACGTCGCCGCGCGCGTCGGCGCGGGATGCAGCAAAAATTTGAAACGCGTCGTTTCCAAACGCAATTTCGCCGCTTGATGATTCAATACCAACCAGATGCCGTGATAAAAACCCCACAGCACAAAGGTCCAATTCGCGCCGTGCCACAAACCGCCCAACGCCATCGTAAGCATCAAATTCCGCATCGTGGCAAATTCGCCGTGCCGGTTCCCGCCGAGCGGAATGTATAAATAATCGCGCAGCCACGATGATAACGTCATGTGCCAGCGCCGCCAAAAATCAATGATGCTTGCCGCTTTGTACGGCGAATTGAAATTTTGCGGCAGGTCGAGACCGAGCGTTTTGCCGAGCCCCACCGCCATATCGCTGTAACCCGAAAAATCAAAGAGCAGTTGAAACGAGTAACCGAGCATGACGCCCCAACTGCCCAGCAAACCCAATTGCAAATACGCGTTACCCGTGAGCAGCGGATTGATGTAGCCCGCAATCACGTCCGCGACCAGAACTTTTTTTGCCAAGCCGACGACGAAAAAATAAATGCCGTTCATGGCATCGTCGGCATGGGCGCGGGTGCGCGGGTCGCGTTCCAACTGCGGCGCAAACGGCGCATAGCGAATGATGGGCCCCGCAATCATGCGCGGAAACACGGACACGAAACAAGCCAACACCAAAAAATCGCGCGCGGGTTTCACTTGGCCGCGATACAAATCAATCGTATAACTCAACGATTCGAACGCCGTGAACGAAATGCCGATGGGCAGCGCCACATTCAACACCGGCGCGAGATAATCCAGCCCGAACATGCCGCCGAGGCCGTTGATTTGGTCGGCGGCGAAATTATAGTATTTGAAAAAGGCGAGGCCGCCAAGATTGCTGAGGAGCGAAACGCTCAGCCACGCGCGCCGTGTGCGAATATCTTGCGCCGCATAAATTTTCGGACCGACCCAATAGTCAATCGCCGTCGAAGCGATAATCAGCGCGAGAAATTTATAATTCCAAAAAGCGTAAAAATAATAGCTCGCCAGCGTCAACCACAACAAACGCCAATTGCGTTGGCGTACCGCAATGCTCCAATACACGACCAACACTACCGGCAAAAACAAAAAAATAAATTCGTAACTGTTAAAGAGCATGGCAGCTGTAGGGGCAAAGCATTGGCGTTTCCATTCACTCAAACAGCACACGCGCGCGCGCCAATGCTTTGCCCCTACTATGGCGCGCACTGCGCTTTGCGTTCCGGAAACATCGCCCCAATCACGCGCGCGCTGTTGGTTTCGTCAATGTGCGATAGATTGAAAAAATCTTGGGTGTTGCCGCCAAATTTGGCGGGTGTCGAAAAATCGTAATACGCGAACTCGTACGTTGGCTGCAATTGCGTGAGCCACCGCTGTACGTCCGCAAAGCGTTTTGGATAAAAACCCTGTTTGTTCAAAACCTCAATCAATTGTGGATGCAGCGTCGTAACAAAAAGTTTCACCGCGATATTTTTTTCGCGCGCGAGCCGCAACAACGCTTCAAAATACCGGACCTGTTCGTCCGAGAGCGCGGTATAAGCGTTAAAGCGATTTTGATAATGTTCGGTTACGAGCGCGGGCGAAATCTCGGCGCGATTGGCTGCCCGCCGCTGCTGCCGTCGCTGCGCGCGCGCGCTGGCGGTTTGGTCGTTTGCTTTTTGCTTGGGCGCCAACGCATTGACCATATTTTTCCACGCGCGTTCCAGCGGCGTGGTCTGATTGGGGTCTAGCCCGAACACGCGAGCGAGGGCGCGCAGCGAGTCGTCCAATTGCGCCCACGACACCAAATTGGTTCCGTCCAGCCACGTTTCTTGCAGCGCGTTCGTATCTTGCAGATAACGCTTGAGGCGCGGCACGCCCGTCACCTTGTCGCCAAACTTGGCGGCGATTTGAAACGCTTCAATGTCCACGCCCACGATGATCATTTTGGGCGGCGGCTTGTTTTCGACCAGATACGACGCCAGCGCAAAATATCCTTCCGGCGTCGCGCCCGCGTACGCGGCGTTGACGCTCGTCAAGCCCGTATAACATTCCAAATCTGCGGGGCGCAAACGCGAACTGCGCGACGACCCAAAGACAACCAGCTCGGGGCGCGCAGTGGGACTTTCGAGCTCGCGCAGCGCGCGCTCCAAATCATTGACGGAGACGGGCGTGAACCAGCGCGGCGGATAGATAGCGTACGGATTGACGACATAATTGATGGCGGCGGCGGCGGCGAGCAAAAGCAGGGCGGCGCTGCAAAAAACGATTACAAAGCGCATGGCGTCTTTATCCCAAATAGCCCAGCGCGCGCAAACGCTCTTTGACCTCTTCCGATTCCTCTTCGGAATAGTCCGGCACAATCTGGTCGCGCGCGCCCAATGCGTCGCCGTGGACAATCGCCGCTGACATGAGCAGCTCGTCGGACAGCGGTTTCGTCAACACCTGGCCGTCCAAATCAGACGGAATCGGCAAACCCATCAAATACAAAATCGTCGGCGCGACGTCCATGATGTTGGCGTTTTCAATCGGCGCGCCGCGTTTGATTTGTTTGCCCAACATGCCGACAAAGCCGTCCATGCGGTGGTCGCCCGAATTGCCGAACGCGGGTTCGACGATTTTGTTGGACGCAAATTCGAGCGTGCCGAGCGCTTTATAATTTTCCGCGAGCGAAAAAACAATGTCGGGCGCGTCGTCAATAAATTCGCCCCAAAATTTTTCGGATTGTTTATACACCTTTGCGACTATGGGGACTCCATTTTGCGGGTCTTTGAGTTCGTACAAGCGCGCGGTAATGTCGGCGCACACGTTTTGATAATCCGCTTCCGCGACGCTGCCGAATTGTTCGCGGCCCTGCAGGTTCACAAAAATTTGCCCATAGTTGCCGCTCGAAAAGGCGCGCGTGCGCGCCCAATCCACATTGCGGAACGAGAGAAACCCGCGCCGCACCCAATCGAGAATTTGGTTGCGGTTGGTCATGCCTTGCGACAAACGCAAATTGGCAAAACCGAAATTCATGGACAGTTTGTAACCGAGCGACGGCGTGAAACCCAAATTGAATAACGCGTTTTTCAACTGCGTCGGAATGTCTTGTTTGAGTTTCAAAAATCCTTCGCGCAACAGCCAGATATTGAAATTGACGAATTTGTGAATCGCGCCAAAACCGTGGTCGCTCATTAAAATAATGGTCGTGTCCGGGTCTTGCGCCAGCGCGAGCTCGGCGAGTTTGCGCACGTCGTCATCCAATACGCGAAAATAATTGCGCGTGCGTTCGGCGTACTGCGCGGCTTCCTTTTCATTGTGCATCGGACTCGTCTCGTCAATGACGTGCCACAATTCATGCTGCAAACGGTCGGTGCCTTCAAAGTACACCATCGCAAAATCCCACGGGTCGCGCTGCAACAGATATTCCGCGACGCGTTGACGGTACGCCGTATTGTCCTCTAGCTCTTGCAGCACATTGCCCACATTGTCGGGCGTGTACACCTGTTTGTGATACAAGAGATATTCGCCGAATTTATCTTCGACCTCTTGTAGCAATTCGGGCGGATACGATAAATCGCGCGCGCCCATCGGCGCGAGAAAATCCGACATGAGCGTGCCGTTCACCGCAAAGGGCGGATAACACAGCGGCACGCTGACGACGACCATCCGTTTGCCCGCTTTGCTCATCATTTCCCAAAGCGTTTCACTGCCGAGCATGCCCGCGTTCACGGGAATTTGTTCAAAGGTGCCGCGCTTGCGGTGCAAAAATTCATACACGCCGTGTTTGCCCGGATTTTTACCGGTCATGAACGAAGACCACGCGGGCGCGGTGACGGGCGGATAAATTGTCGTCAAGACGCCGAGCGCGCCTTCTTGTTCGACGCGACAGAGAAAAGGCATATAGCCCTTTTGCATGAGGGGGCGCATCAACCGAAAGGTCGCGCCGTCAATGCCGATAACGAGAACTCGCACGTAAAGATTGGAGAGTAGAAATTGGAGCTGCGCGTTTGTCGTCCGCGCGCGGCTTCAATTTCCGCTCATGCCTCCATTTTAATTTCATTGTGGTCGCCATTTTGCCGCGCGCGCTGTTCGGGCAATACAACCACGGCGGTTTGCGGCCCAGGTTTGCCGTGCGCGCCAAACCAGCCCGCGCCTTCGGCGGCGATATCGAGCTCGAGCAAAAATTCGCCCGCATGTTGCGGCGGCAAAATAAAATTTTGAATCGTGACGCTTTCGCCGGGACCCAGATTGCGCGGCAAAATTTTGCGCGGGCCCATAAATTGGTACATGTTGCCGTAACGGTCGAGCCAATGATAACTCACCGAGACCATGCGCGTCCCGGAACCTTGTTCGCCGTTCCACACTTCGCGCGAACGGTTGCAAATGGTGACGCTGTAGGGCGCGCGCTCGCCGACGCGCATTTGCGTCGGCACCTCAAACGCTACGTACTCGACATTGTAAAAATCGGGAACTTCGCGATGTCGTTTCGCCAATTCTTTGTACTGCTGCGCGGCTTCCATCGGCGCGCCGTCCGCAATCAGGCGGCCGCCCATAATCAAAATAGCGCGGTCGCAATGGCGCTCGATGTCCGCCATTTGATGCGAGACCAACAAAATGGTTGTGCCTTTTTCGCGGATTTCGACGATGCGGTCAAAACATTTGCGCTGAAAATTCGCGTCGCCGACGGCTAGCACTTCGTCCACCAGCAGCGCTTCGGATTCAATGACCGTCGCGATGGCGAAACCGAGCCGCATGTGCATCCCCGACGAATAATGTTTGACGGGCATGTCAATAAATTTTTCCAATTCGCTGAACGCCACAATCTCGTCCAGCTGCCGTCGAATATCTGCCCGCGATAAACCCAGCAGCGCGCCGCTCAAATAGATATTTTCGCGGCCCGTAAGCTCTTCGTGAAAGCCCGCGCCCAATTCAATCAACGCGTTCAAGCGGCCCCGAATCTGCACCTTGCCGTCGGTCGGCTCGATGATGCGCGCGAGCAATTTCAAAAGCGTAGATTTCCCCGCGCCGTTCGGTCCGATGACGCCGACCATTTCGCCGGCGGAAACGTCGAACGACACCTGGCGCAGCGCCCAAAATTCCTCATTCGCCGTCGGCAGCGCGGCGCGCGCCTTGCGCGAAAATCTTTGCACAAACAAATCTTGGACCGAATGGGCGCGCGCGTGATGCAGAACAAAACGCTTGCTGACGTTCTCGAATGAAATAACTGACATAGTGCATAACGCGCAAGGCGTCGCGCCCCGCGCAAAAAAAAATGGATGGGCGTTTAGCGCGCGGCGCGCGCCGTTTTCTGCCACTCGAACTGCGCGCGCAAACCGTCCGCCAACGCCACGCGCGGCGCATAGTCCAACGCGCGCTGCGCGCGCGTAATATCCGCCGCGCCGTGCCGGTGGTCGCCCGCCGCGCGCGGTTTGTATTCCAAACGCGGCTGAACCCCCGCGATTTCGCCGAGCAATTCCAAAACGCCGTTGAGCGTGGAACGTTCGCCGCCGCCGATATTGTACAGCTGCGGCGCGCCATCGGGCGCGTTCAACGCGCGCAGATTCGCTTCGACAATATCGCTGACGTAGGTGAGCTCGCGCGTCTGTTGCCCGTCGCCAAAAATTTGAATCGTGCGATTTTGCAGCAGCGCGTCAATGAAAACGTGAATCCACATATCGGGGCGCTGGCGCGGCCCGTACACGCTGAAATAGCGCAGCGCCACAATCGGCAAGCCAAACTGCTTGGCGTACAAAAAACACAAATGCTCGGCGGCGAGTTTGGTGACGCCATAGGGCGAAAGGGGGCGCGGTAAATCTTGCTCTTGCGTGGGAAAACGTTCCGCGTCGCCATAGACTGACGACGACGAGGCATAGACAATTTTTTTGATTTGCGTCGGGTCGGGCAAATGGCTGACCTGTTCGAGCAGCGCCTGCGTCGCCAAGATATTGCGTTCGACGTACGGCAAAAAATCGCTGCCCCAACTTGGCCGCACGCCCGCCTGGCCCGCTTGATGAAAAATAAAATCAACCCGGCGCGCGGTCAACAGCGCGCGCAAATCTACGGCGCGCAAATCGCCCTCGACAAACGTAAAGCGCGCGTCGGACAGGCACGTTTGCAGATTCGCTTCTTTGACGGCGCGCGCGTAAAAATCGCTAAAATTATCCAACCCGACGACATGGAAATTTTCGCGGAGCAAACGTTCGGCGAGATGAGAACCGATAAAGCCGGCGACTCCGGTGACCAGCGCAACGCGGGGAGCTGCTGTGGTTTCCGCTAACGCGGAGGATTCAAGCTGTTGTTTCGACAACGCATTTTCCTGCGGCATAACAATGCCATTATAGGCGCGTTCGCGTCATTTCTGAAATAAACGGTCGCGCGGGCGAACGGGGGTTGTGATTTGGCGCGTGTTTGCGCGCATGTTATAATCGCGCTCCGCGCAGCCCAAGCGCAGCCAGAGCGCTGCGCCAGCAGCAAGACAAATTTCAAATTTGCCCGTCGCCAAGCGCGGGGATTTTTTTGCGCCAAAGGAAGTGGACATGCTTACGGTTATCAATATCGTCATGATTATTATTTCCATCACCTTGATTGCAGTCCTGTTGATGCAAATCAAAGGCGAAGGATTGTCCGGCGTATTCGGCAACGACAATCCGGTGTATCATCAACGTCGCGGCTTGGAAGCGACGTTATACAATGTCACGATCGCGCTTTCGGTTTTGTTTCTCGTCTTTGCGCTCATCAGCGCGCTCGCGCCGCTGTATTTTCAATAGCGCCCTAGGGCAATAGCGATATGGCGCGTTAGTGTGAAAAATAAATTTCCATTGCCGCGCTAGGTTGCTAGCGCGCTATCTTGCTTCATGGTTCATATCCGTTGGCAGGCGCTCATTGCCGTCCTCGGGATTATTTTTGTCGGCGCCCTTCTCGCGTATTTTGCCTTTGGTCTTTCGACGGTTGCCCAAGCCGATTATGGCGGTACGTACATTGAAGGCATCGCCGGCGCGCCCAATATCGTCAATCCCCTGTTTAATCAATTCAATCCGGTAGACCGCGATTTGTCCGCGCTCATTTTTAACGGTCTGGCGCGGGCGGACGAACGCGGCGTCATTAAACCCGACCTCGCGAGCCGCTGGGATATTTCGCCGGACGGACTCGTTTATACTTTTACGTTACGCAGCGATGTCACCTGGTCGGACGGCGCGCCCTTTAGCGCGGCGGATGTGGTGTATACCGTCCAAACCATTCAATCGTCCGATTATCCGGGGCTGACCGATATTGCGTCGTTATGGCGCACGGTCGCCATTACCGAAGTCAATCCGACGACGGTGCGGTTGCAATTGTCCGAGCCGTTCGCGCCGTTTCTCGATTACGCCACCATCGGCATTTTGCCTTCGCATTTGCTCCAAGATATTAGCGCCGCCGATTTGCCCACCGCGCAATTTTCGCGTCAACCGATTGGGACGGGGCCCTTTGTCTTAGACGAATTGACGGCTGACCACGCGATTTTGTCGCCCAATCCGCGTTACTATGGCTCGCGCCCGTATCTCGGTTCGCTGCAATTTATTTTTTATCCCGACCACGAATCGCTGCTTGCGGCGTACGAGCGCGGCGAAATTGAGGGCATTTCGCAAGTGACGCCGGAATTGTTGGAACGCGCGCGCGCCTTGTCCGCGTTGGAATTGCAGAGCGCGCAGTTGGCGGGCATGTCGCTGGTTTTTTTCAATACGACTCAACCGCTGTTTCAAGACCGCATGGTGCGCCAAGCGCTTTTGTACGGCATGGATCGGCAAAAGTTGATTGACGATATTTTGCAGGGGCAAGGCATTTTGGGCAGCGGACCCATTTTGCCCAATTCGTGGGCGTACGACAAAAGCATCAAAAAATATCCGTATGACCCGCAGCGCGCGGCGGACCTTTTGACGCAGGCGGGCTGGCAAGATACGAATGACGATGGCGTGCGCGACAAGAATGGCGAACCGTTCGCGTTCAGTCTTGTGACCAACACCGACGACCCTTTGCGCGCGCGCATCGCGCAACAATTGGCGGACGATTGGAAAAAAATCGGCGTCGCGGTGGACGTGCAATTGATGCCCGCGCCCGCATTGGTCCAAGAAGCGCTGCGTCCCCGCAAGTTTGATGCGGTGTTGTTTGGCGTGACACAGTTGCCCGCCGACCCGGACCCGTACGCGTTGTGGCACAGCACGCAAACGCCCGATAAATCGGAAGCGGGCCAAAATTACAGCGGTTGGGAAAATCCCGAAGCCGATGATTTATTGCAAGAGGCGCGGCGCACTGTGGATTCCGCGCAGCGCGCTGAATTGTACCGTCAATTTCAAACGTTATTTATGCAAGATGTGCCGGCGGCGATTTTGTATTATCCCGTGTACACGTATGGGATTGACCAACGTTTGCACGGCGTGCAATTGGCGCCGCTGCTCGACGCGGGCGACCGTTTTCGCAATATCTCAGAGTGGTATATCAACACGCGCCGCGTGATTCTGAGCGAATCGCAAGCGCGTCCCGCGCCGACGCCTGAGCGTTAAAGGCGGTTTTTGATTTTTT
The DNA here is from genome assembly GCA_022072245.1 of Anaerolineae bacterium. GTDB lineage: Bacteria > Chloroflexota > Anaerolineae > UBA4142 > SHND01 > SHND01. The sequence goes on along the minus strand of JAJVIA010000103.1, from coordinate 1,800 downwards.
TTGCGTGGTGAAAGAGGCGATTGGAAATCGCGGCAACAAAGGCACGAAACGTCCCTGCGGACGTTAGTTTGTCAAGGCGGATTTGATGCACGTCTCCAAGCAAAATGGGGAGCGTAAAGTTTTTGGGCGGGAAGAGGCGATTGGAAATCGCAGCAACAAAGACACGAAACGTCCCTGCGGACGTTGGTTTGTCAAGGCGGATTTGACGCAGGTCTCCAAATAAAATCAAAATTGACAATCCGGGTCGTTCGCGTAGAATCAAGACTTGCTTGCCCGGATGGCGAAATGGCAGCCGCGCCGTCTTCAGGTGGCGGTGAGCTTACGCTCATGGGGGTTCAACTCCCTCTCCGGGCACTGAGGTTGGAGAAAAATCTTCTCCGACCTTTTTTGTGCGTATGCAAAAAACATATTCTGAATTACTCGACAGCGCCGTCGCCGCCGCGCGCGCGGCGGGCCAAATTTTGCGCGAAGGGTGGGGCAAACCGCACGCGCTGGAATTCAAAGGCGCCACCAATCTCGTGACCGAAGTGGACCGCGCGGCGGAAGCGGTCATTATCGAACGGCTCGCGCGCGCGACGCCCGATTTTGATATTTTGGCGGAAGAATCGGGCGCGCACACGCGCGGTTCCGCATTTCGTTGGGCGATTGACCCGGTTGACGGGACGACGAATTACGCGCATCATTTTCCGTACTTTGGCGTTTCGATTGGTCTGGCGGAAAACGGCGTCCCCGTCGTAGGCGTGGTGTACGACCCAATTTTGGACCAACTCTTTACGGCGACGCGCGGCGGCGGCGCATTTTTGAACGGCGAAAAAATTTCGTGCGGGCACGCGCAGAATGTCGGCGCAAGCATCGTGGCGACGGGTTTGATTTATGAAACGTGGGAATCGGACCGGGGCTTGGCCGAAATAATACAGATGATCAAAAAAGCGCGCTCGCTGCGGATCAATGGCAGCGCCGCGTTGGATTTGGCGAATGTGGCTTGCGGGCGCCTCGACGCGTATTGCGACACGGGCTTGTTCGAGTGGGACATTGCGGCGGGACGTTTATTGGTTACGGAAGCGGGCGGAACGTTTCAACAATATGGCGACCGCGCGCGCACCGATTTGACGTATTGCATCGCGTCCAACGCGCACATTCACGCGGAATTGGAACAATTGTTGATAAGCGCTAATGACTGAGCGCGATGGGGGATAGTTTCTTTTTTGGGGTGAGATTGGCGATTAGAAATCGCAGCAACGAGTGCGCCAAATCTGCTTTCGCAGACTAATGTCCGTAGTTCATTTTTGGGGCGAGTTCGGCGATTAGAATATCGCGTGCGATGAAATGCATCGCTCCGAGTGCGCCAAGTCTGCCTTTGCAGACTTTCGGCATAATGTACAGAGGCATGTTTTGTGCGGCGACGGGGTTCATTGTATGTTGCGGCGGATTCTATTCGCTCAAACCACGTCACGCCACATTTTGGGATCAGCGCGATTGCCAACGCCCGTAGGGGCGTTTCGAGTTCTTGTTGCTGCGAATTCTATTCGCCTGAATGTTTCGAGTTCTTGTCGTTGCGGATTCTATTCGCTCAAACCACGTCACGCCACATTCTGGGATCGGCGCAATTCCCAACGCCCGTAGGGGCGTTTCGAGTTCTTGTTGCTGCGAATTCTATTCGCCCGAAAACTCGCGCCGAACTTGCCAAAAACGCGCGTTTGCATATAATTGCGCGGCTAATGCGGTGGCAAGTTGCGCCGCTTTTTTGACGCCTGCGCGCAAGAGACCTGACAGGATACGTTGGGCTGGGCTGCGCCGCAG
>JAJVIA010000064.1:45244-51165 GCA_022072245.1 Anaerolineae bacterium | reverse complement strand
GAACATTTCCAAAATCGTCGCAATCGAATTCGCCAGCGCCAAGCCCCCTTGCTTGAGCGGCCCAATCAATAGAAACGACAATACGATATTCAACGCCACCGACGCGATGCCGATTTTTACCGGCGTCGCCGTATCGTGCATCGCAAAGAACGCGCGCGTAATCGTTTCCAGCCCCGCGTGCGCAAACAAGCCGACCGCAAAAAGTTCGAGCGCCAACAGCGTCATGTCCGTAGATTCCGCCGTGAACGCGCCGCGTTGCAGCAAAATTTCAATGATGGGCCGCGCGAGCAGCATCAAGCCCACCGTCGCCGGCACGGTCAAAAACAACGTCACGCGAAAGCCCGTCGAAAACGCGCGGCGCAAACCATTCAAATCGTTCGCCGCATAGAGCCGCGAAAAAGTTGGGAACAGAACCGTCGCGATGGATTGCGCGATGACGCCAATCGGCAAAAGAATCAACAGGAACGCGTAATTCAGCGCGGCGAGCGAACCCGCGACCAAAGTGGACGCGAGGATGGTATTGACCAAAAAATTGATTTGCACCGCCGCGATGCCCACCGTGCGCGGAATCACCAACCGCACGACCTGGCGCACGCCCGCATCGTCAAGCCCCAAACGCGCGACGTATTGCATCCGCCGTCGAATCAACCACGGAACCTGAATCGCCAAATGCAAAAACGCGCCAATGACTACGCCGAACGCGAGACCATAAATGCCCCAGCGCGGCGCCAAAAATAGCGCGCCCGCGATGATGGATAGATTATACAAGACCGGCGCGGCGGCGGGCAGCAAAAATTCATTGTGCGCGTTGAGAATGCCCATCACAATGCCGCTGACGGCAAACACTGCCGGGGTCAACAGCATCAAGCGCATCAACGACGCGGTCAATACTTGGCGTTCTGGCGCAAAGCCATATCCCACCGTCGCGCGCACAAGCGGTTCCGCAAAAATTGCCGCGAGGATGCACAACGCGGCGACAATCACAAAAACCAAATTGATGACTTGGGACGCCAAGCGCCAACTGCCGCGCACATCGCCGTCGGTCAATAATTTAGAAAACGGCGGAATGAACGCCGATGCCAACGCGCCGCCCGCGACGAGATTGAACAATAAATCGGGGATGCGAAACGCGGCGACATACGCGTCGAGCTGCGCGGAGGTGCCGAATTGATAGCTGATGGCGATTTCGCGCGCCAAGCCCAAGGCGCGGCTCAACACGAAAAAGAACATCACAATGCCCGTCGAAGCGACGAGCTGGCGCGCGGTGGACGCGGCAGGAGTGGCTTTCATACGCGAACGCAAATTATACACCATGCGCGCGAGGAAAGACCCGCCGCATAAAACATTCAACCTTCAACTTGCAACTTGTACACTACGGCTCGATAAACAATGCTCGGCTTGACGCTTGGGGTCTTGCCAACCACGCGTCAACCCCGCTAGGCGCGAATTTTGCGCTTTTCTCGCTTTCAAGTAGAATGGCGCAGCGTAATTTTCTGCCAGCGCGCGCATTGCGTCGCTAGCTTTTATCGGAATTGGAAATCGGAGGAATTCACATTGGCTAATACATCTGCCGCCCAAAAAGAAATTCGCAAAAGCGCGCGCCGCCGTCAGCGCAATCGTTTGGTCAAAGCCAAAACGCGCACGGTCAGTAAAAAAGCCGCGCAAGCGATCGACGCCGGCGACAAGAACGCGGCGAACATGGTGCGTCAGGCGCAAATCGAGCTCGACTCGGCGGCGCAAAAAGGCATCATTCACAAAAATGCCGCCGCCCGCAAAAAATCGCGGCTCACCAAACGCCTCAATGCCGCAACCCTCAAATCCTGATGGCAAAAGCAGACCTGTTCACGCGAACAGGTCTGCTTTTTTTTCTTCCGTTCGTCCCACGCCCCTGCCCCCTGCCTTAAAAAAACCGCGCGCCCATTGACATAGAACGCAAGTTCTATTATAATTCAAGAATAGAACGCAAGTTCTGTGTCGAATTTTTTAACTGGTTCGGAACCGAACGGTTCCGCAAAAGGAGTCGCTATGACACAGTTGGATGAACACGGCGCGCGCATCCTCGCGTTCGTCGAACGCTATCAACGTCAACATCAACGCTCCCCCACGTATCGCGAAATTGGCGCCGCCGTCGGTCTGGTCTCGAATGACCATGTGGCGCGCGATGTGAAACGCTTGGCGCATCAGGGCTATCTCGCTTTCACACCGGGCGTCAGTCGCAGTCTCGTGTTATTGAAAACGCCGTCCACACGCCGCCGCGCGTTCGCTCTGCCGCTGCCCACGCCAAACGTCGCCGCGCCCGCGCCGCGCGATGAATTGAGCGAACTCGCCGCGGGTTTGTTTCAAGACGAAGCGGATACTTTTTTATTGCGCGCGTACGGCACAGCCATGCAAGACGCCTTGTTGAACGACGGCGATCTGGTCATTGTCAAACGCGGCGCGCGCTTTGCCGACGGCGAAATGTTGGCGGTGTATCTGCGCCCCGCCAAACGCACCACCCTGCGCTATCTGTATCGCGATAACGGCCGCGTGCGCGCCCAAGCGCCCAATCCCGACGCGCCGCCCGAGTATTTGCGTTTTTCCGAAATTGAAATTCGCGGCGCCGTTTTGGCAATCGTCAGAAAACACGACGTATAACCATTTTCCAATGGAACATACGGGGGAACGCTTTATCAATCCCCCTCAATCATTCGCAATGGAAAAACTCAAGCCCTGCCAGTTTCGCCAAGTGGACGCGCACGGGCGCATCCTCTGTCAACTCGTCAAAAACGGCGACCGTCAAGTGTCGGCGGAATTGTGCCGCGCCTGTCCGGTCCAAGCAATCAATTGTCAGAACTTGCGCGCAGAGCTAGAGAAACAAGTTTCGACGCCGCTCACGGTGCGCTTTGCGACGGGACGCGTCGAGGTGTGGAATGACGCGCCCACCGCCATCGCGTTCAAGCAAGCCGCCTGCGCCGCCAAAACCATTCCCATTCATTCGCCGCGCGATTGCGCGGGCTGTCCCTTGCGTTTGCCGAATGTGATTCCGCAAAATGGAATTTTACCTGTGGCGCGCGCACAATCGGCTGCCGCGCCGCCCGTCGCGCAAGCCGCGCGCGAAAAACGCGCGCCGCAGCCCGCGCCGACAAAACGCGCCGCGCCCGCTGCGCCCCAAGTTGCGACGGCGTCGTCAAACAATGCCGCGTCCGAAACCATTTCGGCGACAACCGCCGCTTTGGTGGCGCGCGCGCAAGCGACCGCGCAGAAAAAAGCTCAAGAGCAAGCGGCTATCGCGCAAGCCGCGCAGCGCATTGCCGCCGAAGAACGCGCAGCGTACGCGCCCGAACCGAAATCCAAAATCATTCAGATTCAAAATTGGCTGGCGGGCCAATTGACGCGCAAACAAATGGCGCAACCTTTGGCTGTGGCGCCGGACGCGGATGGCGTTTCCGATATCGTCTATGCTCCGCTCGGCAATCCCAGCGCGTCGGCTTTTCAAGAAACAGTGGATTACGAGCGCTGCGTGGGTTGGACGGATTAAAGAGAGGAATCCTTTCGTGAAAACAGGAACTCTGATTGTGGTCGCAATAACGCTGGCGACTATCGGCTATCACGCCATCGAACGCGTTTCCGCCGAGACGTTGAATATCGCGTTCGGCGTCGCGTGCGGCGTCGCGGCGAGCGTTCCCGTCACCGTCGGCTTGATGCTTGCGTTACTGCGTCAACGCCAGACGGCGGACGCGTCGGACGAAACGTTTGAAACAAAAGCGCCGCCCGCGCGCGAAATCTATCGCCCTGCGCCGCAAACCTTGCCCGCGCCGCCGCCGCCGCAAATCATTGTGTTGTCGCCACAAGGTCAATTCGCGCCGGGACAATTGCCGCAAAATTTTCCTTTGCAATGGAATCAAACGCCAAATCCATTCCTGTCCGAACACGCCAATGCGGTGGACGCGCGCGAATGGCGCATCATTGGCGAAGAATAATCAAGGAGACAAAATGTTACGCACCGAATCGCTTGCTACGCTCCCGCGCGTCGGCGCGGGGACCCGTTCCGTTCGTCGCGGCGCGTCAACTCAACGCCCGGCGCGCGCCGTTCGCAACGACGCGGTAGAAATTCAAGAAAAACGCTTTGGCTATTTTCCGCAGCGCTTTCGTTGGCGCGGCCAAGCGCACGAGGTACAAACGGTTGAACGCTGTTGGACCAAAACGGGACGCAATCCGCATTTGTGTTTTCGCGTCCGCAGCGCCCAAGGCGTGTTTGACCTCACGCAAAATGTAAAAACCAATATCTGGTCGCTGTCCGTCATTCGTCTTGAGCCGTAACGGCGGCGCGAACTCGATCAAACGCTTGAATCCACAACCAAAATTTTGAGGAGGAACAAGAATGCAATCCGGTTTGTTGTGGTATGACAATTCTACGCTGGACACGACCGCCAAAATTTTACAAGCCGCCGCGCGCTATCAACAAAAATTCGGCGTCAAACCCGACACCTGTTTTGTGAATCCACAGGACGCGCCCCATGCCGCCACAGTTCAAGGCATTCACATCAAAACCAAACTCACCGTCATGCCCAATTATTTTTGGCTCGGCATAAACAAATAAATCAAAATAAAAAACTCGCCGCGATGGCGAGTTTTTTATTTTGTGCTTGCTCGCGCCATTCTAGCGCGCGGCGCTATCGTCGTCGTCATCATCGCCAATGTCGAGTTCGTGAACATTCAAGTCCAAGGTGTTGTATGTAACATCCGCCTCGGCGCCAATTGGAATTTCGGCGAGGGTCGCGTCCACATCATTGATTTCAATATCGGTTTCGGCAGTCACATTCAACGTGACCGCGCTGCCGCCGCCTTCCGGCGTAATGGTCACAGTTTGCGCGGCAAGGTTCACCGCCGTCACGACACCTTCGAGCTCTTGATAGTTGGCATCGTCATCGTCATCATCGTCCGCGTCGTCATCCGCTTCAATTTCTTGCGCGATCCATGTCGCGGCGTCATATTCTGCCTCGACCGTCATGCCCACTGCAAGATCCGTCAGCGCCGCGGGCGCGTCGTCCACTTGAATTTCGGTCGAGCTGTTCACCGTCAAGGCGACGGGCGCGCCAACGGCGGGCGCAATGGTAATGCCGCCGGCGGCATCCAACGCAGTTATGACGCCGTTGATTTCCACATCGTCAAAAGGTCCGTCGCTGTCCGTTTCAATCGTATAGACATTCCACGTCGTCGGGTCATAGTGCGCCTCCACTTGCATCCCGACGGCAAGTTCGCTCAACGTCGCGGCGCGGCCGTCCACTTCAATCATCGTTTCGGACGTAATGTTGCAAGTCGCGACAACAGAACCATTCCACGCCGCGATGACGATTTGATTCCCCGTCAGCGCGCTGATTGTGCCTTCCACTTTTTGTTCTTTGGGCCCATTGGCAATCAGGTCAAACGCTTCCGTTTGCGCGTTGGCATTGGCGGCGTTCCGTTTCACATGCGCGACAACCGTATCCGCGCGCGTGAGTTGACTCAACGAAACGATTGCGCCATTCCGCACGATATGCGTTTGCGCGGTAGAGTGGACGAGTTTGCCGTCAATTGAAAGCATACCGCTGCCTTTGATCGCGTCGCTCAATTTTCCGGCAATGCGTTTGCCGGCGGGTCCTGTGGCAGTCACTTGGATTACATTCAAATTGGCTTGGTATTTTATTTCGAGCGCATCGCGCAAGAGCAGCGCTTTCGCCCGGCTATTTTTTCCGTTGCGTACGAACTTTGTCTTTTTGGAAAATTTTAGCGTTTTGGTCGCCCCATTGTCTTGGCGCAGCTGCAATGTTTTCGCGCGCAGGTCAATGGTCAAAAGTTGCCCGCGCCCCTTTAACGCCTCTGTCTCGGCGCGCGACGCGGGCGCAGCCCAGAACATGCTTGCAGTCAAAACAAAAATGCCGAACGCGAAAAACAATTTGCGG
>JAJVIA010000064.1:43472-45144 GCA_022072245.1 Anaerolineae bacterium | reverse complement strand
GTGGGCAATTGCGTTGGCGTCGGGCTGGGCGTGAGAAACCGCATGGGGTCGAGCGTTGGGTCTTGGGCGGCGTTGGGCGATTGCGCGTACCTCGCAACGCCTTGCAAAAGTTTTGCCGTCTGTTCAAAACGCGCGCGTTCGAGCGGCGACGCGTTTTGCGTCAGCTGTTCGAGAATTTGCTGCTGCCGTAAAGCTAACGCCGTCAATTTTTTCAACAGTTCCACGCGCGTCGCGCCGCGCGTACCGCCAAGTTCAGCCAAGACCTGCAAGATACTCGTATCCACCGCGTCGAGCGCGGCAGGGTCAACGCGCGCGCCATTCGTCAACAAACGCTGCACTTCGTCCAAACGCGTATTCGCCAGATTCATCCAGAGCTGCGCGCGCTGTTCGTGCGAAGTTTGCAGCCAAAGTTGACTATTCTCGCCAAAGCGTTTGAACGGATACCACCACGACCCCGGCAAGCTTTCAGCTGCCGCCGTCGAGACGCCATTCGCAATCAACACCGCAATCAATATCGCCGCGCCGAGCGCCGCCCACCGCGGGACCGCCGATAGAAAATGAAATGGATTGCGCCGCCGCGCGCGCCGCTGCGCCGCGCGCGCGCGCAAGGTATTTAATCCTTGCGCGCGCGCGGCGTTCGACAAGCGCGGCGCTTGTTCCGCCGTCAGCCGCGCAAATTCGCGCGCGAGCTGCGCGGGCAGCGTGTCGTCCGGCGCGCTCGAGTCGCCCGCCAACACGCGGTCAATCTCTTGGTCGAGCCGCTCATCTCGTTCGCGGTTTTCTTGGCGATGCTCCATCAGCTCATTCCTGTGCGCGCGGCGTCCGCGCGCGGCAGCGTCAACAAACGCGCCATCGTCGCGAGGGCGCGCCGCTGTAACGCTTTGATTGCCATATCGGTCTTGCCCATCATTGTCGCAATTTGCGCGCTGGTGAATCCTTCTTCAAAACGCAGCAGCAAAACCGTTTGCTGTTCTTCGGTGAGCTGCGCCAGAGCAATTTGTAAATCCGCGCGCGTCAGGCGTACATCCAAATCCAAAGTCTCGTCCGCCAAAGCCGTATCGTCATCGGGCAATGGTTCCGCCGCGCGCTTTTTTTGGCGGCGATAATCGTCAATGATTAAATTGCGCGCAATCGTAAAAATCCAGCCCGTCAACGCCAATGTGACATCGCCGCCGCCCGGACGAAAATTTTCCACATTCTCTAGCAGCCGCACAAACACTTCATTCGTCAATTCTTCGGCGCGCGGCCGGTCTTGAATCCGATAATAGATGAAACGAAAGATGCGGTCGCTAAACAATTGATAGAGGCGCGTCAAGGCGCGTTCCTCGTACGCTTGGGCGCGGCGCAACAACTCGCGCGCTTCGGCGGGCGGCAAGAGTTCGTGCATCGAATCCGCAGCAATTTGCGGCGCATGCGCCGTCGGCATCATAGTTTCGTCTGTACTCATTAGGAAAAACGCAGCGGCTCGGCAAAAAGATACTGCCCGCGCGCGACGTTTGCCACGCCATCATAAAGCAACTCGCTATTTTGCCAAACGCATCCTTGCCCGGCAGAATTCTTTAACATTTCCAAAAACGCGCGGGGCTTAATGTAGCGCGTTCGGCAAACGATGTAAAACGCCGCGAATATCGAGTTGTGCTACAATACCGCGCATGCAACGCAACGAAAAAAA
>JAJVIA010000064.1:31633-43372 GCA_022072245.1 Anaerolineae bacterium | reverse complement strand
GCCGGACGTTCGCCCGATGAAATTACGCTCGTCGCGGTCAGTAAAACTTTTCCGGTGCAAGCGATTCTGGAAGCGTATGCCGCCGGCGCGCAGGACCTGGGCGAAAATCGCGTCGAAGAGGCGGGCGAAAAAATTCCCGACGCCAAGCGCCAACTTGACGGCGCGCCCTTGCGTTGGCATTTGATTGGTCATTTGCAGCGCCGCAAAGCGCGCGAAGCCATCGCGCTCTTTGACATGATTCAATCGGTGGACACGCTGCGGCTCGCCGAAACGCTGAATCGTCACGCGCGGGCGGCGGACAAAATCATGCCCGTGTTGCTCCAAGTCAATATCGGCAGCGACCCACAGAAATTTGGTTTTGCGCCGGAACCGCGCGTCGAATTTTTCGAGGCGGTCGAAAAAATTACCGCGCTGCCGGGCTTGCGCGTGCAAGGACTCATGACCATTGGACCCCTTGTCACGACGGCGGAACAAGCGCGTCCATTTTTTCGCGCGCTGCGCGAATTGCGCGATGAATTGGCGCGGCGTTTTACGCGCGCCCAATGGCGCGAGCTCTCGATGGGCATGACCGACGATTTTGCCGTCGCCATTGAAGAGGGCGCGACGCTCGTCCGCATCGGACGCGCGATTTTTGGACAACGGGGCTGAACATGGACATTGGGCAAATCCTGAATACCACGATTGATTTGTTTTTCAATATCGTGCTTGTCCTGATTTTTGGGCGCATCATTCTTTCGTGGCTGCCACAGTATCGCTATCATCCGATTGCGGAATTTATTTACGGCATCACCGAACCGCTTCTGGCGCCGTTTCAACGCTTTATTCCGCCGATGGGTCAAATTGACATCAGTCCGATGGTCGCAATTATCGCGCTGGCAATTTTGCAGTACATTCTCAAATTTATTGTCGCAACCGTTTTTAATCTTCCGCTCGAATGACAAAAGCGCTCAACCAAATCCGCGCGCTGTTGATTGACATGGACGGCGTTTTGTGGGTCGGACAAAAAGATTTGCCCGGCGTCCGCGAATTTTTTGCCTTTTTGCGCGCGCGTGCCATTCAATTTATCCTCGTTTCCAATAACGCCACGCGCCGCGCCGCCTACACGGTCGAACGCCTGCAAAACATGGGCGTCACGATTGCGCCCGAAAATGTATTGACGGCAGCCGACGCGACGCCGCGCTGGTTGACGCAAAAAATGCCGCGCGTCAAACGCGTGTTCGTCGTCGGCGAAAGCGCGCTGCAAGACGCCCTGCACGACGCGCAGATTGAATGTGTGGAACGGGACGCCGACGCGGTGATTGTGGGTTTGGACCGCAATTTGAATTACGAAAAATTGAAACGCGCGACCTTGGAGATTCGGCGCGGCGCGCAATTCATTGCCACCAACGCCGACCGCACGCTGCCGACCGAAGAAGGTTTGACGCCGGGCGCGGGTTCGCTCGTCGCGCTCATCGCCGCCGCCACCGACGCCGAACCGTTCATTATCGGCAAGCCGTATCGCCCGATGTTTGACCTCGCCTTGGAAATGGCGGGCGCCGCAATGTCAGAAACCGCCATGCTCGGCGACCGCCTCGACACGGACATTGACGGCGCGGCAGCCATCGGCTTGACCACTCTTATGGTTTTAACGGGCGTCTCGACGCGTGCGGAAGCCGAACGCAATGCGTACAAACCCGATTTTATTTTTGACAATTTGATTGCACTGCGCGCGCGCTGGGCAGAAACCTATTGACTATTCGCCATGCGCGCATATACTTAGGACGCTCTGCAATTCAAATCACGATAACCCATGTTTTTCGACCCGCTTTATTTGATTCTGGCGCTGCCCGGCATCGTCTTGACGCTCTGGGCGCAGTGGAAAGTAAATTCCACGTACAGCAATTTTGCGCGCGTTCGCAATGCGCGCGGCGTCACGGGCGTCCAAGCCGCCGAGATTTTGATTCGCCAAGTCGGCTTGCAGGGCCAAGTGCAAATTCAAGGCACGCCCGGCAAATTGACCGACCATTACGACCCGCGCAATCGCACGCTGTTTCTATCCGCCGAAGTGGCGCAGAATCCGTCCGTCGCGGCTGTCGGCATTGCGGCGCACGAATTGGGCCACGCGCTGCAACATTCGCAAAATTATGGCCCGCTCAATTTTCGCATGGCGATTGTGCCGATTGTCAATCTCGGCTCCAAGTTGGGCTATATCGTATTTTTTCTCGGCTTGTGTCTCGTTACGCAAGCGAACGTCAATCCCATTGTGATGTGGCTTGGCATTCTGCTCTTGTCCGGCATGGCGCTCTTTGCGCTCGTGACTCTGCCCGTCGAATTTGACGCGAGCAAGCGCGCGATGCAAATGCTCCAAGCTAGCGGTTTGATGCAGCCGCAAGAATTACAAGGCGCGCAACAAGTTTTGGGCGCGGCGGCATGGACCTATGTGGCGGCGGCGGCAAGCACGTTATTGAATCTGTTGTATTATGTCGCGCTCGCCAATCGCGCGTCAAGGCGTTGAACGGTTGTGACAGAAAAACGCATTGACCTGTTGAGTTTGGATACGCATGAATTGACCGGCTTGCTGACGAGTTGGAACGAGCCGGTTTATCGTGTCAAGCAAATTCAACGCTGGTTGTATCACGAACTCGCGGACGATTTCGCCGCCATGTCGAATCTGCCGCAAGCTTTGCGCGCGCGGCTGGCGCAAGAAACGCGTCTCGGCGCGTTAACGCCGCTCGTCACGCAAAAATCGGCGGATGGTTTGACGCAAAAAACTTTGTTCCAAATGACCGACGGGCAAACTGTCGAAACCGTCTTGATGCGCTATCTCGATGCGCCGGGCAGTCCCGCCGAAGCCGCCGATGCCGCGCATGTCACGCGGCGCACCGTGTGCATCTCGACCCAAGTCGGTTGTCCGGTGGGCTGTCCCTTTTGCGAAACGGGCCAGGCGGGCTTTATCCGCAATCTCACGCTCGGCGAAATCGTCGCCCAAGTTTTATATTTTGCGCGCCAAGAAAAACGCGCGGGGCATGAATTGCCATTGACCAATCTCGTCATTATGGGCATGGGCGAACCGTTCATGAAATTTAATGTGACGTGGCGCGCGCTGGAAGCGTTCACCGACCCCGCGCGTTTGGGTTTGGGCGCGCGGCGCATCACCGTTTCCACGTCGGGTTATGTGGACGGCATCCGACAGTTGGCGGAAAAAGATTTGCAAGTGAATCTCGCCGTCTCTTTGCACGCGGCGGATGACGCGCTGCGCGATGAATTGGTCCCGGTAAATCGGAAACATCCGCTGCGCGAATTGATGCGCGCGTGCCGCGACTATGTGCGCGCGACGCATCGCCGCGTGACGTTTGAATACGCGTTGATGGACGGAATCAACGACAGCCCCGCGCACGCGCAAGCGGTGGCGCAATTGCTGCACGGAATGTTGTGTCACGTCAATCTCATTCCGCTGAATCCGACGAGCGCCTCGGCGTATCGCCGCACGCCCGCGGCGCGCGTCAAACAATTTGAAAATAGTTTGCGCGCGGCAAACATTCCCACCACGCTGCGCGTGGAAAAAGGCATCGAGATTGCGGCGGGCTGCGGACAATTGAGACAGCAAATGTCCCAGCGCGCCGCCGAGCGACAAGCGGCATGAAAGCGTTAAAAATCGCGCCTTCGATTTTGGCGGCGGATTTCGCGCGCTTGGGCGAACAGGTGCGCGCGGCGAGCGATGCCGGCGCCGATTATATTCATATTGACGTGATGGATGGACAGTTTGTCCCCAATATCACGCTGGGGCCCGTCGTCGTCGCGGCAATTCGGAAATATACGACGCTGCCCTTTGACGTGCATCTGATGATTCGCGCGCCGGAACATTTTCTGGCGCCCTTTGCCGACGCGGGCGCAAATTTAATTACGGTGCATGCCGAAGAATGTCAACAGCTGCATCGCGTCGTCGCGCAAATTCACGCGTTGGGCGTCAAACCCGGCGTCGCCATCAATCCGCATACGCCGCTTGTGGCGCTCGAAGAAATTTTGCCGTACGCGGCGCAAGTGAACGTTATGACGGTAAATCCGGGTTTTGGCGGACAAACCTTTATCGAATCCATGCTGCCTAAAATCGCGCGTCTGCGCGCGATGGCAGACGCGCAAAATCCGGAATTGGATATTGAGGTGGACGGCGGGGTGGAAATTCATACCGCGCCGCGCTGCGTACAAGCGGGCGCGAACATTTTGATTGCGGGGACATCCGTGTTTGGGCCCGGCGCGAGCATTGCGGAACATCTCGCCGCGCTGCGGCGCAGCATCGAGACATAAAAAAAACTGCGTAAGCGTTACGCAGTTTTTTCAAGACTCTTGGCAAAGTTTCCTTTGGCGCTTTTGTTCAAAGTTCGCACGCAATTGGCGCACACGCGCAGCCGTTGCGTTTTACCGTTCACCGTAACCTTGCGGTAGGCGAGATTCGGCAAAAAGCGGCGCGGCGTCGCCTTTTTCGAGAAACTGACGGCGCGTCCATATTGTGGACCTTTGCCACACAACTCACATCGCATTGACATCCTGATAGACTCCTTTAAGCAGAGACACGCGCCCGTCAAGTTCGGGCGCAAGCAACAAAAAAACGCCAAAATTCGGCGGGCAGTATATTAGCACAAGCCAATGCGGCAAGCAAATTCTAAAAAAATGACTGAACCGTATTTGGGACGAATTGAGGTAGCGCCGCGCGCCATCGAAAGCATCGCCGGGCTGGCGGTGTTGGAATCGTATGGCGTCGTCGGCATGGCGCCCAAAGATTCATCGAGCCGCGAACGTTTGGCGGAATACATGGCGGCGCTTTTGCCGCGCGCCAATTTTCGGCGCGGCGTGGCTGTAACATGCCGCGACGGACGCATCGCGATTGATTTATATGTCGTAATCGAGTATGGTACGCGCATCAGCGAGGTTGCCGTCGGCATCAAAAATCGCGTAAAATATATCGTCGAGCGCGACACCGGTTTGACCGTCGCGCAAGTGAATGTGCATGTACAAGGTTTGCGCGTCAGCAACGACCGTTGACGCGCAATAAAATTTATTTCGGACAGGATACTCTTGGACGCTTCTATGACAGAACGCTCCCCATTCAAAGAGCTTGATGGGAACGACTTGAAAAGGATTTTCGGCGCCGGCACGGTGTGGCTCGAACGCAACGCGCCGTTTATCAATTCGCTAAATGTTTTTCCGGTCCCCGACGGCGATACGGGCACCAATATGTTGTTGACGATGCAAACCGCCATGCGCCAAGCCAACGCGAATCATTCGCCCAACGCGGGCGAAATTAGCGCGGCGATTTCGCACGGCGCGTTATTGGGCGCGCGCGGCAACTCTGGCGTCATCCTTTCGCAAATTTTGCGCGGCATGGCGCGCGGCATGGACAAGCGCGAAAAAATTGACGCGACATTATTTGCCGAAGCGTTGGGCGAAGGCGCGCGCACCGCGTACAAAGGCGTGGTCAAACCGGTGGAAGGCACCATTCTCACCGTCATTCGCGAAGCCGCAGACCGCGCCGTCCTCGCCGCCGCGCAATCGGACGATGTGGGATACGTGCTGGAAAAAACCGTCGCGGCGGCGCGCAGCGCCGTAGTGCGGACGCCGCAGTTGCTGCCCGTCCTCAAAGAAGCGGGCGTGGTGGACGCGGGCGGCGAGGGCTTGGCTTTATTTTTGGAAGGCGCGCTAAAATTTCTGAACGGCGAAAATTTGGAAATCGAAACTATACACGGCGGCGCGCAAAATCTGGAACACCTTACGCGCGAAGAGGGCTGGGGCTATGACATCCAGTTTCACATTCACGGCAGCGCGCTCGCGGTGGAGCAAATCCGCGAAACGATTTCGGCGATGGGCGAATCCGCGCTGATTGTGGGCGACGAAACGCTAATCAAAGTTCACGTTCACGCGCCGAATCCGGGCGACATTATCAAATACGGCGCCGAGCAAGGCGCGTTGGTCAACATCATTATCGAAAATATGCAGGCGCAATATGTTGACTTTATGGCGGGACACACCGCCGACGAACGCGTCGGCGCGGAAAATCTCGGCGCGATTTTGCCGCACGCCAAAATTCAAGTATCGCCCGCCACCGAAGTCCAGACCGGCATTGCCACCATCGCCGTCGCGCCGGGCGCGGGCTTGCGCGAAATTTTTGAATCCATTGGCGTCAGCGCGATGGTCAACGGCGGGCCCACCATGAATCCGAGCGCGCAAGATTTGCTCGACGCAATCGAGCGCGTCGCCGCGACCGAAATTATTTTGCTGCCGAACGACAAGAATATCATTTTGGCGGCGAACCAAGCCAAAGAATTGACCTCCAAACGCGTGCATGTCATTCCCACGCGCACCGCGCCGCAGGGGCTCGCCGCGCTCTTGGCTTTTAATTATCAAGCCGACGTGGAAACCAATCTGCAAATCATGAGCGCGGCAGCCAAGCGTTTGCGGACCGTCGAAATTACGCGCGCGGTGCGCGCGGCGCGCGTCAATAATGTGCAGATTAATGAAGGACAACCGATTGCGCTGTTGGACGGCGAATTGATTCGCGCGCAAGACGATTTGGCGGCGCTGACGATGGCGGCGCTGCGCGATGCGGGCGCCGCCGACAATGAAATTATTACGCTGTATTATGGCGCCGATGTGGATATGGCGTCCGCCGAACAGATGCGCGCGCTGGCGCAGCGCGAATATCCGGCGCAGGACATTGAATTACATTCCGGCGGGCAACCGCTGTATCCGTATATTATTTCGATTGAATAGCTTTTGCGTCTCGCGCCGCGCGTATGGTTCGCCGAACGCCATGCGTAAGTCATACGCGATACGCGACCAATCCAATGCCTCAAGTTAAAATCATTACCGACAGCGCCGCCGAGCTCTCGCCCGAAGTTGCCGCCGCGCTGGGCGTCACCGTTCTGCCGCTGACGATTCAGTTGGGCGCGAAAAGTTACCGCGAGGGGCTCGACCTCACGCCCAAAGAATTTTTCAGCAAAATCGCGCGCGCGCCGGTCACGCCCGAATTGCGCGCGCCATCCGTCGCGCAGTTTGAACAGGCGTTTGACGAATTGATGAAAGAGACCGACGAAATCGTCGCCATTCTCAATTCGTCGAAATTGTCGCGCACGCATTACAACGCGCAGCGCGCGGCGTCGCCGTTGATGGGCCGCGCCAAAATCCGCATCATTGATTCGCAGCTCATCAGCACCGGGCTGGGCATGGTCGTCGCCCAAGCCGCGCGCGCGGCGCAAGAAGGCGCGGACGTGGAACAGGTCGTGCGGCTGGCGCGCGGTCTGATTCCGCGCACCTATATCGCCGCGTTTGCGGATACGTTGGAATATCTCGAACGCAGCGGGCGCATTCGCAAAGCGCAATCCATTCTCGGCACCATGCTCAATATCAAACCGCTTTTGATTTTGGAAGAAGGCGATATTGTTGTGCTAGAAAAAGTTCGCACGCGCGCCAAGGCGGTGGAAAAATTGGTCGAGTTTATCATCGAGTTCACGCACATTGAAAAAATGGACGTGCTGCACTCGACCACGCCGGAAGATGTCGCGCTGTTGATTGAACAGGTGAATTTGCAATTGCCCAATTTGGATATGAAGGTCGAAGTGTATGGGCCATCTTTGGGCGCGTTTTTGGGCCCCGGCGCGTTGGGCGTCGTGGTGTACGAAGGAATGTAATACCTCAATTTACAATGCACAATGCACAATGAACAATCCGGGCTTGCCCGTTGTGCATTCGGCATTTGGCATTGCGCATTGACTTATGTCTCAAGTTCGAATTGTTACCGATAGTTTGTCCGATATTCCCGATGAAATCGCTCAGGAGTTGGACATTATTCGCGTGCCGTGCTTTGTTAATTTCGGCGAAGAGAGTTTTCGCGACCGCGTGGATTTATCGCCCACCGAGTTTTATCGCAAACTCACGGCAAGCAATATCGTGCCAACCACATCGCAAGCGTCGCCCGGCGTCTTTACCGAAATTTTTAGTCAGTTGTCGGATTTGACGAATCAAGTCTATTCCATCCATTCGGTCAAAACGCTGACGGGCATGTACAATTCCGCGCGTCTCGCCGCCGACGCGCTCCAAACCACCGACCCGCTTGGGATGCAAATCCAAGTGGTGGATTCGCGCGCGACTTCGATGGGTTTGGGCTGGCTCGCCGTTTATGCCGCGCGCGCGGCGCGGTACGGTTACGCGTTGGATGAAATCAAAGAATTGATTGACGACGTGATTCCGCGCACGCATTGTATCGCCATGCTCGACACGCTCGATTACGCCGTGCGCGGCGGACGCTTGGGCAAAGGCGCGGCGGTCGTCGGTAGTTTGTTAAATGTCAAACCGATTATTTCGCTCGTCAGCGGCGAAGTGCTGCTCGTCGAAAAAATTCGCACGCAAAAACGCGCCGTCGAGCGGATTGCCGACATTGTGTTGGGGTCGGGGCCCATTCAAGAGCTCGCCATCATTCACGCCGCCGCGCCCGAAATGGCCGAAGCGCTGCGCAAACATTTCGCCGAAACGTGGTTCGAGGAACAAATCATGGTGTGCGAAACGGGTCCGGTCATTGGCGCGCACACGGGGCCCGGCGCCGTCGGCGTTGCTTGGGTGAATGGAAAATTCTAAGTCCGCGCATGTCCACTTTTAACGAGCTCGCCAAAGTTCTCGCTCTCGAACAAAACATCGGATATACGAATAAAAGCGCTGTCGGCGGAATCGAAACCTACGTCGCCAATTGGGCAAACCGCACGCGCACGCCCGAAAATCAAGATCTGGTCGCGCAAATCGTCGGTTGTTTTGAAAATTATTCCCAAGCCGAACCGCCGCAACGCAAAATAATGATTGAACGCGCGCTCGCGCTCGCACGCCAAGCGCCTGCGCCGCCGCCCCAAGCCAACCCGCGCGCCAAAACAGCGCCGCGCGCCCCACAACACGCGCCCGCGCCGCCTGCCGTCGCCGACCAAATCGAATCCGAACTGCCGCCCGATAAACCGCTGGCGCGTCTCGATTATGATTTGGATTCGCCCGTTACGCGCCTCAACGGGGTGGGTCCCGCCAAAAAGAATCCGTTTGAACGTCTGGGCATCGTTTCCGTACGCGATTTGATGTATCACTTTCCGCGCGCCTATCGCCCGTTGAAATCAATCAGCGAATTGATGTTTGGCGACGACGCCACGATTATTGGCCAGGTCACACACCTCAATCACTATACGACGCGCAACGGTTATCATATCGTGGATGTGGTGCTGATGGATTTGACCGGCGGCATCACGGTAAAATTTTTCAAACAGCCGTGGATTGCGAAACAGTTTCATCTGCGCCAACACTATGTAGTCAGCGGCAAAGTGGACCGCGATTTGAACAAGCTCTCGTTCAAGTCGCCAGAGTTTGAACCACTCACCAAAGAATTGCAGCGCCTGTTGGAAACCGCGCGGGTCTATCCCGTGTACCCGCTCACCGAAGGCATCAAAGCGGCTTTGCTTCGCAAATTGGAGCGTCAAGTCGTCGGTTATTGGGCAGACCAAGTCCCCGACCCTTTAACGCCGTCTATTCGCCAAAACGCGCATTTGATGACGCTGCCCAACGCGCTGCGCGAAATCCATTTTCCCAATTCGCTCCAAAGTATGAACGCGGCGCGTCAGCGCTTGGCGTTCGAAGAGCTGTTGTATATTCAATTGGGCGTTCTGCTCCAGCGCCAACGCTGGCAAAACGAGCCGGGCAAAGCGTTGGACATTGCGCCGAATTTTATGGAACGCTTTGCGCGCGGTCTGCCGTACGCGCTGACCGGCGCGCAGCAGCGCGCGATTGGCGAAATTTTCCACGACCTCCAACGTCCGATTCCCATGAGCCGCCTCTTGCAAGGCGATGTGGGCGCGGGCAAAACGGTCGTCGCCGCCGCCGCGCTGCTCGCCGCCATCGTCAATGGGTCGCAAACGGTATTGATGGCGCCGACGGAAATTTTGGCGGAACAACATTACAATACGATTCAAAAAATCTTGCCGACGTTGGCGAGCGAATTCGGCATCACGCCGCGCGTGGGCAAATTGATTGGCAGTCTGCGCGCGCGCGAAAAACAGGAAATGGCGCAGCGCATCGCCGCCGGCGAAATTGACCTCGCCATCGGCACGCACGCGCTGATTCAAGAATCCGTTTCGTTTGCCAATCTCACGCTCGCGGTGATTGACGAACAACATCGCTTTGGCGTGAATCAACGCTCGGCGCTGCGCCAAAAAGGTTTCAATCCGCACATTCTCATTATGTCCGCGACGCCGATTCCGCGCACCTTGGCGCTGACGGTGTACGGCGACCTCGACCTCTCGATTTTGGACGAACTGCCGCCCGGTCGTACGCCCATCAAAACGAAATGGCTCGAACCGAAAGAACGCGAGCGCGCGTATTCATTCATTCACAAGCAAGTGGGCGAGGGACGTCAGGCGTTTGTGATTTGTCCATTGGTTGAAGAATCGGAAGTCATTGACGCCAAAGCGGCGGTCGAGGAATACGAAAATCTACGCACGCACATTTTTCCCGATTTGCGCGTGGGCTTGGTGCATGGCAAGATGCGGCCCGCGGTCAAGGACGCGGCGATGGAAGCGTTTCGCACGGGCGAGCTGGATATCCTCGTCGCCACTTCGGTGATTGAAGTGGGCATTGACGTGCCGAACGCGACGGTGATGTTGATTGAGGGCGCGGACCGTTTTGGTTTGGCGCAACTGCATCAATTTCGCGGCCGCGTCGGCCGCGGCGCGCATCAATCGTTTTGTATGCTGCTCGCGGAAAAATCGGGTTCGACCAGCGACGAACGCCTCCAAGTCATCGAAGGCACGCAAGACGGTTTCAAATTGGCGGAAGCCGATTTACTGCTGCGCGGCCCCGGCGAATTTTTTGGCACCAAGCAAGCCGGTTTGCCGGATTTAAAAGTCGCGCAATTGACCGACGTAAAATTGTTAGAGCAAGCGCGCCGCGCGGCGGAAACAATTTTCGCCCAAGACCCCAAATTGCAAGCCCCCGAACATCAATTATTGAAAAAAGGCGTCAATCTATTTTGGCGCGCCGGGGGCGATTTGGCGTGAAAAGCCAAGCGACGCGCTAACGCAAGAAACGCAAACCCATCCTATCCAAGCTAGAGCGTGAATTATGACCATTGCGATTTACCCCGGTTCGTTCGACCCGATTCATAACGGACATGTTGAAATCGTCAAGCGCGCGGCAAAATTATTCGACCGCGTGATTTGGGCGGCGTACGACCGTCCGCTCAAAAATCTCTTGTTTGACGAAATGGAACGCTTGGAATTTATGCGCCAAGCCGCGCGCGAACTTGCCAATGTCCAAGTGCTTTCGTATCACGGCTTGACCGTCTCGTTCGCGCGCCAAATGGGCGCGGCGGCGATTGTGCGCGGTTTGCGCGCGACGCACGATTTTGAAATCGAATATCAAATGGCGCTCATCAACGCGCAACAAGCGCCAGAGATTGATACGGTCTGCCTCATGACCGGCGCGTCGTATGCGTTTCTCAGTTCCAGCATCTTGAAAGAGGTGGCGCTCGCGGACGGCGATATTTCCGAAATGGTGCCGTCATTCGTCGCGCCCCGCCTCAAGCAGCGCATCGCGCAGCTCGGCGACGACCGCAGCGAAAAAGTAAAATTGGTTTCGCTGCAAGAGTGACGTTTGGCAAGACCGCAAGCGGTTGCGCCGCGTTGCGCGACGCGCTGGGGATTCACACTGCCAAACACTTGGTCTGGGCGACACGCGCCGCGCGGC
>JAJVIA010000064.1:0-31533 GCA_022072245.1 Anaerolineae bacterium | reverse complement strand
CGCCGCGCGGCGATTGTCATTGCGCGCAATTTGTAGTAGTATCGTCGTGCCGTGCGCGTCCGAAATTTCAGCACAGCCCCGCGTCATGCGGTGACTTGAAAGGGGTTGATCACCATAGACATTCTTTATTTGGTTGACCGGCTCGAAGCAGCCGTCAATAAAGGCACTGCCGTGCCGTTCAGCAACAAGCGCATGATTGACGAGGACGAATGTCTCGACA
The DNA here is from genome assembly GCA_022072245.1 of Anaerolineae bacterium. Taxonomy (GTDB): domain Bacteria; phylum Chloroflexota; class Anaerolineae; order UBA4142; family SHND01; genus SHND01. Next base: position 31,313 of record JAJVIA010000064.1, on the reverse strand, counting down.
TCATTGACCAACTGCGGATTGCGGTGCCGGAAGAAATCAAACAGTCGCGCCGCGTGACGCAAGAAAAAGACCGCATCCTCGCGCAAGCCAAAGAAGAAGCGGACCGCATCGTGCAAATGGCTAAAGACGAAGCCGCGCACCAAGCCGACCTGAGCGAAGTGGTCAAGACCGCGCAAGCGCGCTCGGCGGCAATCATGACGCAAGCCGAAGCCGACGCCAAGAGTACGCGCGCGGGCGCGGATGATTACGCGCAACAAGTGCTGAACGATTTGCAGCAGCGGCTCGACGAATTGACCGCGCGGGTCGCCACATTGCAAGGCACCGTCCATAACGGATTGAAAATTTTGAACGATAAACGCGCGGCGGTCAGCGGCGGGGCTCCGCCTACGCCGCCTGTTGGTCCCGTTTCCGGTTGACGCGCCGCAGCCGCGCGCCGCGTTCAAGCTTTCAAGCGCATGACAACTCGCGGCGCTATCGCCTTGTCGCTTGTGGGCGCCCGAAAATTGACGGGAACGTTCAAACGATTATAATGTGTTGCGTTTTTGACAGCGTTCTGCGAAAGCCAGCGCGTTCTGCGCTGGCTTTCGTATGCGCGTCCTTTTGACGCGTAAAGTATTTTGCGACGAGAATGTTCGTCCAGCGCGCAACACGGCAAGATACTTTTTTTGAACCGAACGAATATGCGGTACAACGTTTCACAGCTCTTGAAAGGACATGTCGGGGAAACGCGTCATTACCAATTGCAAAACGATATTGCGGACCTCGACCCGGCGATTCATCCGCTTACGGATTTGAACGGCGCGGTGGATATGATTCGCACGAACGAAGGCATTCTAGTGCGCGCCAATTTATATTCGACGATTGAATTGACGTGCAGTCGCTGTCTCGGCGCTTTTGCTTTTCCGACGCGTTTTCAAATCGAAGAAGAATTCCACCCGACGATTGATATTTTATCCGGCGCGCATTTGCCGCAAGCCCAAGACACAGACACGGCGACCTTGATTGACGCGCAGCATACGCTCGACTTGACGGAAATCGTACGTCAAGACTTGACGCTCGCGCTGCCGCTCGCGCCGGTGTGCCGCAACAATTGTCAGGGCTTGTGTCCCGTTTGCGGCAAGAACCGCAATCAAGAAGTCTGCGACCACCATGACGACGACGTGGATCCGCGTTTTGCCAAATTACAAGCATTGTTGGATGAATCCAAATCGCACGATTGAATAATCAAGGAGTACAAAAATGCCGCCTCTTCCAAAACGGAAAACGTCCAAAGGACGCCGCGACCGCCGTCGCAGCCATCTCGCGCTCAAACCGCAAAATCTGACGGAATGTCCCAACTGCCACAATCTATATATTCCGCATCGCGTCTGCCCAACTTGCGGTTACTATAACGGCGACCAAGTTTTCGAAATCAAAGAAAGCAAAAAGACAAAATAACCTTCCGGCGCGCCGGGCAGAGGTCTGGGAATGTACGCGTCTCCCGCGCGCGCACGCCAGACCTTTTCTTTTTGTACGCGCAGTCCGATGGGCTGGGACAACGCCGCAAGGTTCTGTATTCAAACACATTTGATATACAATAGATACATCATGACAACGGCATGGGTTTTCCCCGGACAGGGTTCACAATTTGTCGGCATGGCGCGCGATTTGTACGAGACGTATGCGAGCGCGCGCGCGGTGATTGACGCGGCGGATGCGGTTCTTGGATTTTCGCTGTCCAAGTTGATGTTTCAGGGGCCCGAAGAAGAATTGACGGACACGCTGAACGCGCAGCCCGCGTTATTGACGCACAGCATTGCGGCGTTAGCGGCGTTGCAGCAAGCCACCGCGTACGAATTAGAGCCGGCGGCTTGGTGCGCGGGTCACAGCTTGGGCGAATTTTCAGCTCTGGTCGCCGCGGGCGCTTTGGATTTTGCCGACGCCGTAAAATTGGTTCGCGCGCGCGGCGCGGCAATGAAACGCGCGGGCGAATTGCGCCCCGGCGCGATGGCGGCGATTCTCGGTTTGGACGACGCCAAACTGGAAGAAATTTGTCGTGAAGCGGGCGCGGTCCAAGTCGCCAATTACAACGCGCCCGGACAAATCGTCCTGTCCGGCGAAAAAACCGCGTTGGCGCACGCGGTCGAATTGGCGAAACAAGCGGGCGCAAAACGCGCGATTGTTTTGGCGGTGAGCATCGCGGCTCATTCCGAATTGATGCGCGCGGCGGTTCAAGAATTTCGCGCCGCCGTTCTGAATACGCCGCTCAACGTCCCGCGCATCCCGATTGTTTCCAACGTGACGGCGGAACCGCTGCGCGAGCCGGAAACGCTGCGCCAAGAAATGTTGGCGCAATTGACCTCGGCGGTGCAATGGGTGCGCGGCGTAGAATTTATGCAAGCGCAAGGCGTCGCCAAGTTTCTCGAAATCGGACCCAAAGATGTCTTGACGGGTTTGAATAAACGCATTGCCAAACGCGCGACGGCGTATCCGCTCGGCACGCGCGAAAACATTGTCACATACGTGGAGGGCATGACGGCATGATTGATTTGAATGGTAAAGTCGCATTGGTCACGGGCGCGTCGCGCGGCATCGGGCGCGCGGTGGCGTTGCGGCTCGCAAGTTTGGGCGCCGAGGTCGCGGTCAATTATCACAAAAACGCGGACGCGGCGCAGCAAGTCGTTCAAGAAATTAGCGCGCACGGCGGCCACGCGGTGGCGGTGCAAGGCGATGTGAGTCAATTTGCCGACGCGCAGAACGTCGTCAAAGTAACGCTCGACACGTTCGGACGGCTTGATATTTTGGTCAATAACGCGGGGACCACGCGCGACAATTTGCTCGCGTTGATGAAAGAAGAAGATTTCGATTTCATTATCGCGAACGATCTCAAGAGCGTGTTCAATTGCTCCAAAGCCGCGCTGCGCCAGATGATGAAACAAAAATACGGGCGCATCGTGAACATGACTTCGGTGGCGGGCATTATGGGCAACCCCGGACAGACCAATTATTCCGCCGCCAAAGCGGGCATCATCGGCTTTACCAAAGCGATGGCTAAAGAATACGCGTCCAAAAATATCGCGGTGAACGCGGTCGCGCCGGGCTATATCCCGACGGAATTGACGAACGCGCTGCCGCAGCAGGTCAAGGACAATATCGTCGCCTTTGTCGCGCAACAGCGTTTTGGCACCGTAGAAGAAGTCGCGGATGCCGTAGCATTTTTGGCGTCCGACCGCGCGAGTTACATCACGGGCCAAGTGTTGGCGGTGGACGGAGGAATGGTCTAAAAAAGCAAAATGGATGAAACCATCGGCGCGGTCATTATTGCGCCCCAAGCGCTTGTAACCGTCGCGCGCCAAGTCGCCGAAGCGACGCCCGGCGTCGCGCGGCTGGCGAGTAATTTATCGGGACGCATGAGTCGCGTTCTGCGCGGCAGTCGTTCCGACGCGGGCGTAGATGTAGCCATCCAAGACGGCGCAGTTTCGCTCAAAGTATATGTCGTCGCCATGCCCAATACGGCGCTGCCCGCGTTAGGCAGCGCCTTGCAGCAAGCGATTTACCATGCGATTGCGGATGTGGTAGGGATGCCGGTTCATTCCGTCAATATCCATTTTGTGGATGTCCAAGACCCGTTTGACGCGACGGGAAGCGGCGCGGTGGTTTGATGTGTAATCGGATACGAGTGGTTCACCCATGAAAGTTCGGCGTAAAGCGCGCGCCTTGGCGCTCCAAATTTTATTTGAAATTGATTCGGTGGGTCATTCCGCCGAAACGGCGCTCCAGTCCCGTCTCGACGTCACACGCGCCGAAGACGCCGCGGCGCAGCGCGAGTCTCTTTCGCCCGAAGGCGAAGCGTTCGCGCGAACATTGGTTCAAGGCGTCGTCCAAACGCAAACGGAACTCGACGCGTTGATTGCGAAATTCGCGCCGGAATATCCGGTGGACCAACTCGCGATTGTGGACCGCAATGTGCTACGGCTGGCGCTGTTTGAATTGCGCGCGATGGGCGATGTGCCGGTCAAGGTCGCCATCAACGAGGCGGTCGAGTTGGCAAAATTGTACGGCAGCGACAGCGCGCCGCGTTTTGTCAATGGCGTCTTGGGCGCATACGTTGCCGGACATCCGACTTTGGCAAAGCGAGGCGTGTAATGAATTTGTTTGGCATCGGTCCGACGGAAATTGCCGTCGTGCTGATTGTGATTTTGGTGTTGTTCGGTCCCGACAAGTTGCCCGAGCTGGCAAAAAAAATCGGCGGCATGTCGCGCGAATTGCGCGATGGATTGAATACCATCAATGAACAAATGAACACGGCGCTCGAAACCTCGATGGAAATGGAAAAGGCGCAAATGCTAAAACCCACGGCGGACACGCCTGCGCCAACCGAAACGCCAACCATTGCCCCGCCCGCCGAAACTTTGCAATCCAAAGCCGCCGAAACATCCGCCGCAATTTCTCAATCCGAAACCGCATCCGAAACATCCGCCGCAATTTCTCAATCCGAAACCGCGCCCGAAACATCCGCTGTAATTTCTCAATCTGAAACCGCGCCCGAAACATCCGCTGCGCTAACCCAATCTGCCGACGCAAACCCGCCCGCCCCATGACCGAAATTCTTTCGCTAGTCGTTTTGGCTTTTGTGGCGCTGCTCGCGATTGGGCCCCGTCGCTTGCCGCAAAGTTTGGAAGCGCTCTGGCTCGCGCTGACCGACCTACGGCGCGCGCAAAGCGGACAACCCCTGCTCGGCAATCTGCACAACGCGCGCCGCTACTGGATTAGCACCAAAAACAATATCTATGCCGGCATTCAAATTTTGTACCAAGTCACGGCGCATTTGGAAGAACTGCGCCGACGTATTTTCTTTGTCTTGATTGCATTTGGCATCGGTTTCGGCATTGCGTTCGTTTTCGCGCAGCCGTTATTGGGATACATCATTCGTCCCGTCCGCATCATCGCGCCGACGACCCCCGCGCAAATTCCCATCAGCAATTACGCATTGGCGGAGGATGTGCAAATTACAACCACGGTCGTGCAGGGAACCGAAACCATAAGCCAAACGCTTACGCTGCCCAAGGGAACCATTTTGCCGTTGGGCTTGACCAACACCACGCCCGTCGTTTTGAAACCGACCGAATTATTTACCGTCTATATTCAAATCGCGTTGATTGTGGGCTTTGCCGTTTCGCTGCCAGTCATTTTGCTGCAAATCGTTTTCTTTTTGCGCGGACCAAAATATGCCGCCGCCGCGCTGAACGCCAAAGAATGGCGCGCGTATCAGGCGACGCTCTCGCCCGAAGAGTTGGCAGAGAAAACAGAGGAACGCGCGGCGGTGTATGAGGGTTTGACCGCGCAAGAAATGCGTCCGATGTATTTGTTGACGCCAATGGCATTTATCTTGTTTGCCAGCGGCGTGCTGTTCACCTATTTTTTGATTTTGCCCAGCGCGTTGGACTTTTTATTTTCGTTGGGCGGTTCGCTGGTTCAACCGCTGCCGTCGCTGGAAGAATATATCAATTTTGCATTGGCATTGATTTTTTGGGTGGGCGTCGCCTTTGAACTGCCGCTCGTCATGTTCTTTTTGGCGCGCTTTAACGTCATGTCCGCGCGGCAATTTGCCAAACAATGGCGCTATGCCATCGTAATTATTGCGGTTGCGGCGGCTGTGATTACGCCGACGGTGGACGTTTTCAACATGACGCTGGTCGCGCTCCCCATGTTCGGCTTGTATCTCTTGGGCATCGCTTTTGCGTGGTTCGCGCGTCCCGGGGTCAAAGAGCCATCAAAAAAACTTGTCAATACTTGAGAGATGGCAGTCAAGCTACCCGCTGCCCCAAAGAACTCGTTGGCGCGAATGCGCCAGTTTATCCTCACGCTCGGCTTGCTTTTGCTCGGCGGCGCGGCGTTAGCGTGGACGCCCGCGCTCAATGGGTATCCACTCATTCATAGCGATAGCGGAACGTACATTTTTTCGGGCGCGCGTTTGTTCGTCCCCGCCGACCGACCACTCGCTTATGGATTATTCATTCACTATGTAAATCTCTGGCCCTCTTTGTGGGGCGTCGTCGCGCTGCAAGCGCTGGCGACCAGCTATCTCTTGTTTCGAAACGCGCAGCTGCTTTTGCCGCCAATGCGCGTCCGTACGTTCATCGCGTGCGGCATCGTCATCGCGACGGCGTTGACGACAACGGTCTCGACCTTTGTCGGGTTTATCTCGCCCGATATTCTTGCCGCGTGGTGCGTACTGGGCGGCGTCCTGCTTTTTCTATCCAAACGTTCTTTTGACCGCGCGCTGGCGACATTCTTGATTTTAATCGCGCTGGCATCGCACTACACACATCTCGCGTTCGGTTTCCTCGCGCTGACGACGTGCGGTTTGCTCTATCTCGCATTACCGTCTTGGCGCGCGCGCTTGAGACGCCCCACGCTTATCTTGGCTGGCTTGGTCGTACTGATTGTGACCAGTACGCTCGCTTTGAATTATTATGCCAAACACGAATGGACTCTGGCGCGCGGAAGCGCGACCATGTTCCTCAATCGCCTGGTCGCTTCGGGGGTAATGCGCGACACGCTAGCTACTTTTTGCGGCGAACAGAATTGGACGCTGTGCAATTATCAAGCCGTGTTGAGCGCGCCGCACGCGAACAATGATTGGTTCTTGTGGAGCCCCGGCAGTCCGGTTGAGCAAGTAGGTTGGGAAAAAGGCGCGTCGGAACAAAACGCCATCATCGGCGCGGCGCTGCGCTGTTGTTTGCGACAACTTATTGTGAGCAGCGCGCAAGAGACGTGGCAGCAATTTTGGTTTGCGCGCAGCGGCGACCACATCGCCTATCTGGACGAACACTGGAACGCAGTCCAAGCCATACGCCGCATCTATCCGAATGATGTAAGCGCCTTTCTACACAGCAGCCAAGAGTCGGGCAACGCGGCGCGTATATCGCTCTTGCCATTGCCTGAAGCGTCCACGCAACTATTTTTTTTGATGACGACAGCGCTTTGTTGCGCGCTCGGTTTTTATTTCAAACAGTACGACCTTGCCGCAATTTTGCTGGCGACATGTAGCGTACTCGTCGCCAACGCAATTCTCGTCGGCACATTAAACGGCGCAGCGGGGCGTTATCAAATGCGTCTCGCGTGGCTGCTCGCGTACTGTACCTATTTGTGCGCCGCCGTATTTATCGCGCGCCGCCGACAGCGAGCTTGTGGCGCGAGCAATTTGCTTTCGGTTTGCTGACGAAAATTTTTGGCGCCCCGTCCGCATTAAAAATAAAACCGCAAAGGAAAATTCCTTTGCGGTTCAAGTTCTTGCAAAATGCGCGCGTTACGTCGGGCGTTTCACCAAGGTCACTTGGACGGGAAGCGTTTTGCCGTCGCGGACGACCGAGAGCGTAATCGTATCGCCCACGCGATATTTGAATAACAGCGAACGCAGCGAATTGTTTTCGTCAATCTTGTCATTGTTGATGGCGACGACGACATCGCGCGCTTGCAAGCCCGCCTTTTGCGCCGGACTGCCCGTAGTAATTTGAGTCACGACCACGCCCGCTTTGGAAGTGAGATTCATTTCCGCCGCCAGCTGCGGGTTGATTTCGGTGTACGAAATGCCAATGAACGGATATTCAATTCGTCCGTTCGCAATCAATTGCTCCGCCACCGCGCGCACCGTGTTGGACGGCACGGCAAAACCCAATCCTTCGGCTTGGTCGCCGCCGGGCGTATCGCGCACAACGAGCGTATTGATGCCAACAATCTGCCCCGCCAAATTAATCAAGGGCCCGCCGGAATTACCATGATTGATGGCGGCGTCCGTTTGAATCAAACCATCTTGCGCGGTTCCTTGCACCGTGCGATTCATACCGCTCACCACGCCTACCGTGACCGAACCGCGATAATTTCCCAACGGGCTGCCAATGGCAATGACCCACTCGCCCAATTGCAGCGCGCTCGAATCGCCAAAAGATACAGCCGCCGGAATTTTGCCGTTCACTTTGAGCACCGCGATATCGGTCACCGGGTCCGCGCCGATAACGGTTGCATCCGCGCGCCCGCCGTCGCTATAAATGACAAAGACACTCTGCGCGCCTTCAATCACATGATTGTTGGTGATGATGTGACCGTCTTGGGAAATAATCACCCCGGAACCGGACGCTTCGGTTTGACCGTTACCTTGTCCAAAGGATGAACCGCCCAAATTGGAAATGACCGTGACGACGGCAGGTTCGACGGCGCGCACCGAATCAATCACTTCGGACGCCGAATTGACGGTCATGTTTTGCACCACCGGCGCCTGGCCCGACGTGACCGCCCTGACTTGTTGCGGGACCGGCGCGGCGTCGCGCGACGCGGCGTTACCGGCGACATACATCCCGACCAAGCCGCCCATAATGCCGCCGCCAACCATGCCGAGCAGAATACCCAGAATTACAATAATTACAATCCAACCGGATGAACGTGACATGATAATGACCTCATGCGGAGCAAACGCATTTCAAAATGCGTTTGCTCTACAATCTTGCTACTTGATCGCTCGCGCCGCCAACGCTTTGCTGAGCTCGATGACCTCGCTCACATGCTGAACCGGAGTGACCTCGAAATCTTGCGTAATCGCAATCGAAGTCAAATAACGTCCGATAGCGCCCAAATCGTCCGCTTCGAGAACTGCGAACGCCACATGGTCGGGCGCGCCCCAGAGTAGCGCATGCGCTTTAACATTCAATTCTTTGCCAACCTTTTCAAGGTTCGCCAACGAAGCGACCACTTCCGACATTCTTTCGGTGTGATACGCCGGGCAATCGTCGGCAGCGTGCGTCATGGTAACGTGGAAAAGCATAATCCTCTCCCTTCTGGCGATTATCTGTTTTTATACCAACTGTAGATAATCGCACCCCCTCTACGGGCAATTTTCTCATGATTACTTTAACGCAAGCTTAAGGCGACTTGAAGAAATCTATTGCAAATTTCACTCACGGCAACCGACCGGCAAAATCCTCCAACGTATCCTCGTAGGAAACGCGAATGCGCGGCAGCGTCAAAAGATTCCCCGCCTGCTGCTGATAGCCGCAACACAAAATTACGGCGGCGCGATAACCAGCCGCTTGGGTTTCTGCCACCACGCGCGCATTGTGCGCGCCAAAGGGATACGACAACGACACAACGGGCTGTCCAATTTTTTCTTCCATCAATGCCTTGCTCGCCGTTAATTGACGCCGCATTTCCCCCAAATCGGTTTGGGTCAAATCTTCATGGCTGATGGTGTGACCGCCCAGCTCCATCCCCGCGCGGCTCATTTCAGCCGCCTGAGCCCAATCCAAAAACAACTCGCCGCCCGCCGTCGCGTAATTGGTTGGAACAAAAAAAACGGCGACCATCTTGCGCTTGACCAATTCGGGATACGCCACCGTGTACGCGTCCAGCCATCCATCGTCAATCGTAATGACTATCGGCCGCGTCGGCAGCGGCGCGCCGCGCTCGAAAAAATCCGCCAGCTGCTTGAGCGTAATCGTATGAAACCCGTGCGCTTGTAAATAATCCAACTGCGCGGTGAATTGCTGCGGCGATACGGTCCACGTCCGCAACAATTCGCTCGCGTCCGGCGGCAGCGGATTGAGATGATGGTACATCAAAATAGGAATCTCGACCGCTTCGCCCGGCGCGGGCGGCGTGATAAAGGGCGTGGCGGTGGGCGCCGACGTAGGCGTTGCCGCGCGCGTCGGCGTCGCGGTGGGCGGCGGCGGCGTGTGCGAAGGGGTGGCTGTGACCACGACCACGCGCGGCGGGCGCGTGGCGGCAGCGGTGGGCGTAACCGCGTCGTTAAGCAATCCATCGGCGCAGCCGCTCAAAGCGAAAACGCCGCACCAGAATAACGGAATCAAGAATCGGCTGAATGAATTCATATTTTTTTTGACGTACTGGCGCTATCGTGGGACAATCGTCCCATCATTTATGTCGGCAGTCCCGCCTCCTCCACCGCCGCGCCGCTTGCGTTTAATTCAAATTCTCACGGTCGCGATTTTGGTCGTCGCCTTTGCGACAACCATTTTTTTTCTCTTTGACCCCACGCGTCGCGCGCAGCTCGAAGCGTTGATTAATTCGCCGCTCGGCTTGGCGGTTATTTTTTTCCTATCGCTCATCAGTAACGCGACGCTCATCTTGCCCGTGCCGGGGCTGGCGCTGACCGCGCTCGCGGCGACGGCGGGAAATCCTTTGGCGATTGGCATCGTCGCGGGTTTGGGCCAAGCGCTCGGCGAGACGACCGGTTATCTTGCCGGGTACAGTAGCCAAACTTTGATTGATAGTTCGCCGCGCTATACGCGCATGGCGAGTTGGATGCAGCGGTACGGCGCGCTGACGATATTTATTTTGGCGCTCATTCCCAATCCATTTTTCGACGCCGCCGGCATTGTGGCGGGCGCGCTGCGTATGCGCTTTCTCCTCTACTTGGGCGTTACCATCGCGGGCAAGGTCATCAAAAATGTCGCGCTGGCGTACGCGGCGGCGGGCGGCGTGGATTGGTTCTTGGGCTGAACCCGTTCGCATTATAACGCGCCTTGCGCGTACATCAAGACGCCGCAAACATTCTGTTTGCGGCGTTCGTCGTACAAGAAATGACATCTCGCGCTGTGCGAGATGTCATTTCACCACCCAACAAAGGAGAACTAACCCTTCAGAGAATGCGGTTTCATCCGCTTGTTCAACCGGGCGTCCCACCAAACGCGCCGGGTAAATCACTTGTAAGGATCAGGCGGGGAATAGAGCTTGAACCCTCCGACTGGGGTGCGCTCTTACGATACATTCCAGGGCCGGATATTCGTAGCCTCGCTCCGCTTCACCCTTTTTGGCATCCCCCAACCTGTCGCCTGTAGGATACCGTTCGCAGATTAGCAATAAATGAGAATCGCGTAAAAATCCAGTGAAAACAAAATGCGCTTAATTTTCATTCAAAGCCAAACGCGTTGTCGGCGCAGGCGCGGCAACGGTCGGCGCATTTTTCGTTTCGGTTAGCGGCAGCCACACGGTGAACGTACTGCCTTGCCCCACTTTTGATTCCACTTGAATTTTTCCATTGTGCGCGTCAATCACCGATTTTGCAATCGCGAGCCCCAAGCCCGTACCGCCGGCATCGCGCGAACGCGCTTTATCTACGCGATAAAAACGGTCAAACAAATTTGGAATATGATCCTCCGCAATACCGATGCCGGTATCGCGCACAAAAATTTGAACCCACGCATCGTCTTTGGTCAAACCCAAAGTCACCTGTCCGCCTTGCGGCGTGTACTTGATGGCATTGTCCACCAAATTCAACAACACTTGTTTCAAACGGTCGCGGTCGCCGTTGATAATCGCCTGGTCTTCGGGTCCCAAAACCAGCTTGACGCCGCGCGCGGTCAACTGCGCTTGCCGATACACTTCCAACAACAGCGTATCGAGTTCCAGCGGATGCTTGACAATCGGAATGCCCGCATCTTGCCGCGCCAACAACAATAAATCGCTGACCATGCGGCTCATGCGCGCAATTTCGGAATCCATCGCTTCAATCATCTGCGCGCGTTCCGCCGGGTCGTCCGCCGCGCCGCGTTTCAATAAATCCAAATTGCCGCGCACCGCCGTCAAAGGCGAACGCAATTCATGGGACACGTCCGCGACGAAACGCTGCTGCACGCGAAACAATTCTTCAATGCGCGCCAACATTTCGTTGAACGTCAGCGCGAGCCGTCCGATTTCGTCCATCGTTTTGGGCGTGCCAATGCGACGTCCCAAGTCGCGCGCGCGCGTAATGTTTTGCGCGGTCAGCGTAACGCGGTCAATCGGCGAGAGAATGTTGCCGGCAATAATCCAGCCGCCGATTGTCGCGGTGGCAAGCCCCGCCGCGATGATAATGACAATCAAAGTTCCCAAACCGCGCAGCGTATTGTCCACCGTGCGCATCGACTGCGCGAGTTGAATAAAGCCGACGACTGCGCCCGCGCGCGTGGTGATGGGCGAAACAAACGCGCGCAGCCGCGTGCCGTTCACGGTAAAATCAGAAAGCACCGCTTCGCCGCGTCGGGCGCGTTCCAATTGTTCTTGCGGAAAAATCAATTGTTGATTGCCGAGATTGGCGGAATGATTAAAGACAGAGCCGTCAATGCGCGCCAGCTGGACAAAAATTTCCGCCGTCGCAAACACATCGGCATCCGGCAAATAGACGCCGCCGCGGCGAAACACCTCCCACGGGTCTTCTTGCAGCATCAAAGCGGTGGCAAGACTGGCTTGAATATCATTCGCACGCTGGAGCAATTGACGGTCCACTTCTTGATACGAAGTGATGGCGACGGTGGCGTACAACGCCGCGCCAAAGACAATGAGGAGCAAAGCCAAAAGTCCGACGTACCATAACGTCAGACGCAAACGAATGGACATGCGAAATAATTACTGCTTTCTGGCGGAGCGAACGGGACGGCGCGCCGCGCGCGCCGGAACAGGCGGAAAATAAAAACTGCGCGCCGCGCTCATTCCTCGCGCAACGCATAGCCGACGCCGCGCACCGTTTGAATCAAGCGCGCTTCGCCTTCCGCTTCCAACTTGGACCTTAGATAGCGAATATAAACTTCGAGGATATTGGATTCGCCGCCAAAGTCATAACCCCAAATACGGTCATAAATCAATTCGCGCGACAAAACTTGGCGCGGGTGCATGATGAAAAAATGCAGCAAATCAAATTCTTTGGTGGTCAAATCAATTTTGCGACCCGCGCGCGACACTTCACGCGTTTTCGTATCGAGCGCCAAATCCGCAAAGCGGTAGGTTGTTTGGTCCACCGGCTTGTTGCGTCGCAGCAGCGCCCGGACGCGCGCGAGCAATTCTTCAAACGCGAACGGCTTGACCAAATAATCATCCGCGCCGCTCTCGAAACCTTTCACCTTGTCCGACACGGTATCTTTGGCGGTCAACATCAGAATCGGCGTTTCGCCGCCGGAACGCAAACGGCGCGCCACTTCCAACCCGTCGAGACCGGGCAGCATCACGTCGAGAATGACCAAGTCCGGCACATTGTCCAGCGCCGCCTTCAAGCCGGTTTCGCCGTCATTTGTGATTTCGACTTTGTACCCTTCGTACGCCAAACCGCGCCGTAAAAAATCCGAGATTTTGGTTTCGTCTTCGATAATGAGGATTCGTTCTGCCATAAGCCAATTATAAATCAGATTTGCCGTTTGCGCGCATTGCGCTCGAAAAAATTTAGGGCGCGAGCTGCAAGCCCTCAATCAATACGCGGTCGCCCTGTCCCGCGTCATCCGCAACCGGCAAACGCTCGCCCGACTGTGGGTCATAAAATCCAATTTCCACCGCCGCCGCGCCGCGCGCCGCATCCGCCGCAATTTCAAAACTGTATTCATCCGCGAGATATTCATTCGCCACCCAAGTATCCGTCGGCGCCTCGCCATTCAACGGCGGCGCGTCCTTTTGACCAATGACGCGTCCATGCGCGTCGAGCAGATGGACAAACGCGGTGTACGGTTTATCCGTCGGTTGCAGCGCGCGCCAATACAATTTTAAATGAAACGGTTGCCCCGCGCGCAGATTCGTTTCGGGCAAATCATAACCGACCCATTCAATCGCGTCGCCGAAACGCGCCGTGCGCGCGATTTGCGGATTCGGTTTTTCAAACGTGTGCGCGCGTCCGCCAACTTCAATGCCCGCAATCGGCGCGCCGTCCGCGCGTCCGACCGGTTTATCGTCCGGCGTCCACAACGAAACGCGCACGACCGCTTTGCCGTTCGGCGCGTCGGCGGGAATTTCCAGATCATGCACCGAGCGCACATAATCGCCCGCGCGCCATTGCCGCGTCGGATAAATTCCTTTGAGCAGCGTTTCTTCTAGGCGCGCGATTTCTTGGCCCGCTTCCGTCGTCGCGACGAGACGCAATTTATAGTTTGCCCCAAGTTTTTCATCCGTGTGCCAAAACAAAACCAACCGCCATGCGCCGCCGCGCGCCGCTTCGCCCGCCGCGTCGGTCCCCAACAATTGGATGGCGCCAAATTTTGCTTTGGACGGATACACAATCGGCAGTTCGGGTTTCGTTTGCGGAACCGGGCCGCGCGTCAGCGCGCGCGTGGCGAGCGGAATTGACGACGCGGGGGGCGCGTCATTTTTTATCAAAGGAATGTCGCCGTGCGCGGACGCCAAGCGGAGATTCAAGGTATAGTCTTGCGGCGGCGCGTCAGGCGAAACCGCCAAAGACAAACGCGTCACAACTAAATCATCGCGCTGCCACTGCGACGGCGTATAACCCAACGACGCGGCGTCGCTCCATTCATAGCCATTCGCATCCGTCAGCGCGCCCACCCATTGCAAGCCGTCGGCATCCGTCGCGCGCGGCGCGGCGATTTGCCACCACAATTGCGCGTCCAACGTCTCGCCGCTTTTGGCGTCCGCCAAATCCACCGCTTGAATTTTGATTTGGTCGTCCGTCGTTCGCGCAATCGTATTTTCGGCGCGCGCCGCGCGCCAAGTTTGAAATTGTTGCGCGGTCAATTTATAAATCCGAACTTCGGGCGTACCATCGGCGAGCGTCGTTTCCAATGTCGGCGCGTCTTGGAAAAATTTTGCGCGGAACGAATCGGCGATGGGCCCGCTGCGCGTGTCCACGACAAAAGCATCCGCGTTTGCGGGCAGCGCGAATGTATCCGCGCCTTGAAAAAATTGCGCGCGATTTTGTTTGCGCGCGACGAGATTAAAAGAGCCGCGATCCAAATCGTTCGCAAATTCCGCCGAGACCAACGCGCGCGCGTCGCCCTGATGTTCATCCAACCAGCGCGCCGCCGTCGCCAAATCCGCGCGTTGAATCAAGCGCACTTCAGGATTGTTTGTCCACGTCACAAAATACGCGTTGATGCCGCCGACTGCCGCGAGCAAAATCAATAACGCGACGGCTGCGCCCACCGCGATATTGCCATTCCTGCCCCAACGCTTGAACGCGAACGTACGAATTTCATCCAATGGCAGCGCGGGCAAAATGAACGCCGCGCCGATTGCGCCCACTGCGCGATGCTGCGACAAATCGCTGCCGCTCAAAATACTGGGCAGCAACATGACCGCCAGCCAAATCAACACAAAGGCGTATGCCGCGCGTCGAAAGCGCCACAACGCGACGCCAAGCCCCGCGTAAAACAATACCGCCCACAACGGGTCAAAAATCGGACGCCCCGCGACGTTATAACGCCATTCGGGGTCGCCGCTTACGCCAAACATGCCAAACACTTTAGCCACATTCGTCAACATTGGCGCGGGATTGCCCTGCCGCAGCGCGTCCATGTCGCCGCTCAAATCGCCCAAGCGCGCGAGCGCGGTTTCGGGATGCGCCGTGATGAACTGAAACAAGGGCGCGTAAATCAGCGCCGCAAGCATAATCGTCAGCGGAATCGTCCACCAAATTTTTTGCCACTGCTTGCGATAAAAAATCAAGGTGTAGCAGATGAACGCCAGCAACGCGAACGGCACGAAAAGACCCGACCGATACGTGTATGTCGCCGCGCCCGCCAGCGCGCCAGAGAATAGAATCAACCAACTTTGGCGCCGCGTCCAACCGCGCCAAAACGCATAAAACGTCGCGACGGCAAAAAGATAAACGCTGATGGTGTGCAGACCGATGCGCGATTCGTACAAACTCCAAAACGCGAACGTAACGCCCGCGACGGTCACGAACGCGATAAACGCGCCGCGCGTTCGCGCTGCCTCCGTCGGCGCGCGCGGATTTTCAAATTCGAACGAAAATATATCGCGCGCGAAAAAATAGGTGAGGACGATGGCGCCAAAACCGCAGAGCGCCGCCGCGCCGCGCAAAGCCCAAACCGTTTCGCCAAACAATTTGAACATGCCCGCCGTGAAATACATAAACAGCGGCTCGTTACCGCGATTCAATTCAAAAAAAATCGGATAGTGGCCTTGCAAAATGGTTTGCGCGAAATTGGCGACAAAAACTTCGTCGTGTTGAACGCCCGGCGGAAATTGGTCGAGCGCAAAAAAACGCAGCCCCAACGCAATGCCCAAAAACGCGAGCGCGAGCCATCCAAGCCATGAAATGCGCGTCAGCCGCGAACGAAATTCATTCATAGACCGAAATTATACAAACAATTAGCGCGGCGCTAAAACCACTAGCGCGGCGCTGAAACCGCGCGGTACACAACAAAGGCGACAGTCCAGCTGTCGCCCTTGTCCATTGTAACGCGTACTTTTGTTACGGCAGTTTGAACGTAAAAGTGGAACTGGTCGGACTGAGCGGCGAAAAATCGCCGGATTGACATGCCTGCGCGCTCGGCGCCTGGACAATCGTCACATTCCATTGGAATTCGGCATTGACCGCCTGCGTGCGATAGTCGTCCACGTTCACGCCGCTGCGTTGGTCCACGCTATTTTCGTGCGCGCACAACACCAAGCGGGCGGGCGCGTTCTTGTCCTTGTCCGTAAAAGAGACGACCAAACGATAAAATTGGTCGGGCGGCAAACTCGCGGGTACCGCCAAATTACCAAATTCATCCGTGCCCCAACTAAAGCGCACTTTGTTCGAGCCGATGCTATCGCCGTTCGGCGGCACATTGAGCGCGGGCGCCAGATAAACAAATTGCGGCGTCGGCGGCGGCTCTTCGGTTGGCGGCGCGACGGGAGTGACTTGGGCGGCGGCTTGGGTGGCGGTAGGCGCAGGCGGTTGCGTCGGCGCGGCGCCTTCAGTGGGTTTGGCGGTCGGCGCGGCGGTCGGCGGCTCTGGCGTTTCCGTCGGCTGTAAAGTTACCGTCGGCAAAATCAACGGCGGCGTGTACGGCACAGTCGTCGGCGCCGGCACATCCGTCGGTTCGGGCGTCACGTTTGGGCCGACGAACGCATTGATGCCTGCCACGACCGCAATCAAGAGCGTAAAACCGCCCATGACCAACACGGCGCGAAAGGCGCGGTCGCTGGCTTGTTCCTGTTCCAACGTAAAGAGCGTCGTGCGCGCCGCGCGGCGCGCGTCGAACAGCATCTTGATTCCAAACAGGATGCCGACCACGCCGAGCAGGTAGAACCAAATTGCAAACGTATCTAGCAGCGAGAGAAACGCAGTCATGAGGGAAACGGTCTATCGAGTGAACATCATCACAAACAGAATACGCGGCATTGTAAATGCGTTTTGCGCCGAAAGCAAAATCAACGCCGAACCTTAATCGTCCAACATACCATAACGGCGCAGCGCGGCATCCAGAATCGTGCAAATCAATTCGTTATAGCTGATGCCGGCGGCATCGGCTTCCAACACAATGTCGCTTAACGCTTCGGTCAAACCGGCGAGCGGATTGATTTCAATCACCATCGGTTGATTGTCGCTGGCGCGAATGCGAAAATCTATGCGCGCAAAATCATAACATTCGAGCGCGCGAAACGTGGCGACGGTCAAGCGGCCAATCTGCGAAGTCAATTTCGCGGTCAACGGCGCGGGACACAAATAACGCGGGCCCCACGGATTGTTGGCTTTGATTTCCGAATTATAGAGCGGCGCGGTATCTTGGAGCGGCGAAAAATCTATTTCGAGCGGCGGCAGCACGCGCACGCCCGAATAATAATACTCGCGCACGGGCGGTTTTTTCCCATTGCCCGAAACAATCGGCGTCGCGTCGGGCGCGGCGGCGGTTTGGCTTTCGAGCGCCCGCGCGGCTTCGCGCCGTTTTTTCTCTTTGATCCACGCGCCGCGCGGCATTAAATTGCCCAAGATGCCGGTCGTCACTTCGCGCCCTTCGATATATTCTTCCACCAACACCGGCTGCTTGTAGGCGTTCAATAAATAGCGCACGTGTTCGCGCAGCGCGCGCGGCGTGTGGCAAATGGATTTCGCCGTAATGCCAATGCCGGACCCCTCCAGCGACGGTTTGGCAAACAGCGGAAAATTCAAGCGCGTGTCCGTCGGCTCGTCGCCGGTCACAAAAACTTGGAACGCGGGCGTGGGGATGCTGTAAAACTGGAGCACGCGTTTGGTCATGGCTTTGTCCAACGCGATGGCGAGCGTCATGACGCCCGAACCGGTGTACGGAATCCGCAGCATATCCAGCAGCGCGGGAATTTGCGCTTCGCGCGAGCGGCCGAAATGACCCTCGCACGTGTTAAAGCAAATGTCCGGTTTGTACTTTGCCAAATTGTCAATGAGCGTGTGGTCGCCCTCGAGGGGAATCACCTCATGCCCGGCTTGACGCAAGGCGCGTTCGTAACCGGCAACGCTTTTTTCTGAATCGAGTTCATTCCATCTGTCCCAGGGCGTATCGTCGTCGGTCGCTTCCTGCGGCGCATTGGCTTGAAGCGAATAGAGCAATGCGACCTTGAATTTTTTCATGCGACGGCACCAACCTCATTCACACGCTGACTTTGCCGGGCGGCGTGAAAACCAAGCGGGGCGAAAATGAGCGCTGAATAGTACTAGGGTTTCTTTATCAACTCGCCGCGAAAGAGCTGTTCGAGCAGGTCTTCATTTCCGACGGCGGTCACAGCCACCACTTCATCGCCTTCTTCCAAATGCGTCGTGCCTTTGGGAATGATGGCTTGACTCTGGCGAATGATGAGCGCAATCAAGAAATGTTCGGGGAGATTCATTTCGCTCATCGTCATCCCAATCACGGGCGAAGCGGGCGGCACTTGCTTTTCGACGAACGCGGCGCCGACATCGCGCAGCGTCAACAGATGCACCAACGCATGGGTGGGAATGCCGCGCTCGATTTGGGCGACCAGCGCGTCCACATACGAGACCGTCGTTTCAATGCCCAACACGCCAAAGATGTGTTCATTCTTGGGATTGTTGATGCGCGCGATGGTGCGTTTCACGCCGAACTTCATTTTCGCCATCTGGCACACGATGAGATTATCTTCATCGTCGCCGGTCGCCGCGACGGCAATATCGGCGCGATTCATGCCCGCTTCCAACATCGGACTGGCATCCGAGCCGTCGCCCAAAATCGCAATGCCGCCCAAATCGTTGATAATGTTTTCGACTTTTTTGGGATTCTTTTCGATGACAGCCACTTCGTGCCCGGCGGCGAGCAAATGTTGAGTCAAATAATATCCGACCTTGCCGCCGCCCACAACGATAATATACATTTCAGATTTCAGATTTCAAATTTCAGACTAGACAGAGACAGATGAATCTGCGGCAAAGCGGATAATCTGCAATCTACAATCTGTAATCTGCAATCTCTATGCGTCCACCATTTCGCGGATTTTGACGGCGCCCATCACGGTGGGACACACCGTATCCAAACCGAGCAAGCGATAGGTCTCTTCGCGTACCGGGTCATACATGCGCGCCACGACGCGCGGCACTTGAAAAACGTGCTGCGCGATTTGCGCCGCCATCGCATTGGTATTGTCGCCATTGGTGACTGCCACAAAAGCATCGGCTTGCTCGATGCCCGCTTTCCGCAGCACATCTTCGTCAATGCCGGTGCCCAAAACCATTTTGCCGCCATAATCCGAGCCGAGTTTATTGAACGACTCGCGATTGCGGTCCACCACCGTCACATCATGCCCCGCTTGATCCATCGCGTGCGCGAGATGCACGCCGACGCGGCCGCAGCCCAAAATAATAATTCTCATTAGCACATCCTCTGCCGCGCGCGATTATAGCATGTCTGTTTCAGCGCGACAATGAAATAGCAAATTTAGCGCCTTAAAAATTACGCGCGCTGGTTGTTCGCGCGCGCCAAAGGTTCACGATTGAGGATCACGCGACACTCGGCGTGTTCCAACACAAACTGCGCGCGCGGTTCGACGCAATATTCGCCAAACTGTTCGCGGTACGGCACGCCCATCACAATCAACTGCGCTTCGCGTTCCACCGCTTCGTTCACAATCGCGGGCCCCGCTTCGCGCGCTTGCAGCAAATCAGTTTGCACATTACAACCAATCTTGCTGGCAAAACGCTGCGCCTCCGCCAACACCCGTTCGCCTTTTTCCACTTCGGCGCTCAACTCGGCATCAATCGGCAAATTGCGCCGCACTTCGATTACATAGAGCAGCAGCACTTCGGCTTTGTCTTTTTTCGCCAGCGCGCACGCCAACGCCGCGCCTTCCGTATCGGTTTCCGCGCCTTCGACCGGCACAAGGATTCGTTGTAGTTTTTCTTCCATCACACCTCATCCGCGTCGGAAATTTGCCTTGCGCCGCGCCCGCGTCCTGACGCCGCGCCGCAGCTTGTTTTGCCGCCCGCGCAACGCATTGACGGCGGGGCAAAAAAAAAGAACGGCTCTCGCCGCGCGAAGGGAAAAACAGCACCGGGTTCAAATCGGATATCCGTCACTGTCATGTTCGCGTTCCGCGTGCGCGGAATTCGGGGATTCGTTCGAGTCGCATGAATCATTGTGCCTGTCCATGTCGCGGCACAATATGCTATTCTAAACTGCGTCCAAAGCATTGTCAATAATTTCATTCTCGAATTCGCGGTACAGCGGCAAGTTGACATGCTTTTTGAATGACCATATACTCGCGCAACGGTGGACCACAGACGCATTGGCTCACCCCGCGCGCGGCTCGCCCGTTCTTGTGCGCGTTTGTTTGCTGAATCGAAAGGGAGGAATACTTTATGTACCGCATCCTCGCGTTTTTGCTCATCTTGAGCGTCGTATTGATTGGCTGCGCGGCAGAGCCCACGCCCACGCCAACACCCGAACCGCCAACCGCGGCTCCAACCGAAGCGCCAACCAATACGCCAGAACCAACGGCGACAGACGTTCCAACAGTTGCCCCGACCAATACCACCGCGCCGACAGCCACACCGACGCCCATCACGGGGATGGTTAAATCCACTTTGAATGTGCGCGAACAACCGACCACCAAAGCAAAACTTTTGGGCGTCCTGAAAAAAGACGACGTCGTAACGCTCGTCGGTCGCACCGAAGATAAAGCTTGGCTGCAAATCAATTTCCCATTGGGCGAGACGACCACTGCATGGGTCATTGCAGAACGCATCGAGACCACCGCGAATCTTGACGCCTTGACGCCGGCGGTGGCAACCGCGCCGACCGCTGCGGCAACCCAAGTCGCCAT
The DNA here is from genome assembly GCA_022072245.1 of Anaerolineae bacterium. Classification (GTDB taxonomy): domain Bacteria; phylum Chloroflexota; class Anaerolineae; order UBA4142; family SHND01; genus SHND01. The sequence goes on along the minus strand of JAJVIA010000064.1, from coordinate 10,310 downwards.
TCAACCGACAGTCTCGACCCAAGTGACGACGACTGTTCAAGCGACAACCAGCCCCGTTGTCACGGACACGACTCAAGCGACCGCTGTCGCCACCGAAACCGTGACGACTACTGAATCGGTGACCGCGACCGTCGAAGCAACCGCCGCTGCGCCGACTACCACCGCGCAAGAAACCGCGCAGCCGCCCGCCGCTGGCGGCGTTCCGCCGGGCAGCATTATTTTCGATTCATTCGAAAACGGCGGCTTTAACATTTATCGCGTGCACGCGGACGGCTCGGGCTTGACGCAGCTCATTCCGAACGGCAGCGAACCGGCGTTATCCCCCGACGGCAGCCGCATCGCCTATCGGATGCGCCGCGATACCGGCGGTTTGGGCATTGGTCTCGCTTCGGCTAATGGACAAATTCTCGGTACCGTAACCGAAGAATCTGCCGCGGGCTATCCCACCTGGTCTCCCGACGGCAATCACATTGCGTATAACGTGGTGCCAAGCAATCGCCTCACCAGTCAAATTTTACGCATCGGCATTGGGCCCGATAATACGCCCATCGTCATTGCCGATGGCTGGCGGCCCGCATGGCAGCCCGCGCCCGGCGCCAATATCTTGTACGACGGCTGCAAAGGCGGCGCCAATTGCGGTTCAGTTTTGACGCTGCACGCGTTTGAAGGCGACCCGAACAATCCCAATCTCGTTACAAACGGCGAAGCGGGCGCGTGGTCGCCCAGCGCGGCACAAATCGCATTCCAAGCGCCGGACGAAAATGGCCAAACGCAAATTTGGATTGCAAACGCGGACGGCTCTGGACGCACCCAAGTCACCAAAGATACCGGCACGCATGGCATGCCAATTTGGTCGAGCGATGGACAATGGCTTTTCTATCGCACCGACCAGGGCGGCAAAGGTTGGGCAATCTATGCCATTCGCACCAACGGGACCGACGCGCGTTTGATTGTGGAATCGCAGGTGCATCCCGACTTGTGGGTCTATGCCAAAATGGCAATCGCGCCGTGACGTATAGTTTCACAGAGTGAGAGAAAATTTCTCTCACTCTGCTTTTTTCAATCCTCGCCAACACGCGATGCCGCGTCAAGCCGCGCGGCATCGCAGCGTTACATTCCGCAGTTTAGATTTTCCGGCGCAGCGCCCGCGCCGCCGGTTTCCACGAAAATAATTCGTGTCCCATCCACCGAACGTTTCTTGGAGCGTCCTTTTATTTTTTACAATCGCCGTGACATTGTTCGCGGCGTGCCAAGTGACGCCAACGCCAACGCCATCCGTTTCGCCCACGCCCACACGGCGCAATACGCGCACGCCCTTTCCGACGCTCACGCCGCGCGTCTCGCCTTCGCCAACCTTTGCGCCGCTGCGCGCGGTCGTGACCGATACGCTGCGCGTGCGCGAACAACCCAACACCGCCGCGCGCATTCTCGGCCGCCTGCAACCGCAAACCGTCGTCGCGTTATTATCGCGCACCGACGATAGTCAATGGCTCTCGATTGAATATCCCGAAGCGTCGGGCCGCATCGGTTGGATTTTTGGCGAGGTCGTCGCGCCGCAAGGCGATATCAATACATTGCCCATCGGCTTGAACGCGCCGAAACCGCCCGCAGGCGCAATTTATGCCACAGTCAAAACCGAAGGCGACCCGTTGCGGATGCGCGCGGGGCCTGGCACAAATTACGAAATCGTAACGCGCATTCCCGATGCCGCGCGCGTTTTGGTGATTGCCAAAACGCCGGATGAAACGTGGTATCAAATTTTGTATCCGCCCGATTCGGGTCAACGCGGCTGGGTCAGCGGCGAATTTCTCGCGCTCGCCGGTTCTGCCGCGTCGCTGCAAATCGCGCAAGCGCCGCCAACGCCGACGCCGGGGCCCACCGCGCTGCCGCGTCCCACGCGCGCCGCCAACGCGCCGAGCGGCGGCAGCGTGCTGGTCTCTTCCAATCGTAACGGCGCGTACGATATTTTTGCGTTGGGCGAAAATGGCGTCGTCCGCAAACAGTTGACGCGCAGCGGCAACGCCTTTGGCGCGCGCTATGCGCCCGATGGCGAACGCATCGTGTTTTATCGTACGATTGCGACCGCGCCCAATATCGTCAATCATATTTTCGCAATGGATTTTGACGGCGGCAATGTGGTTGACCTTTCCGCGCGCGCGGGCGGCGCTTTTAGCGATACCGACCCCGATTGGTCGCCGGATGGACGCCGCATTGTGTTTGTGCGAACGCCGCGCGCGGGCGCGCCGGAATTGTGGACGATGGATGCAAACGGCGGCAGCGCGCGGGCGCTTGTAAAATTATCCGCCGCCACCGGCGCCGCGCGCGAGTATTCGCCCATGCCGCGCTGGTCGCCCGACGGCGGACGCATCGCGTATGCCGCCGTTGCGCGCGTCCAAACGCCGGGCGCGGCTTTGTATCCCAACATTTTTGTCATAGACGCGAACGGCGCGGCGGAACGACAGCTCACCGATAACGACCTCATCAACACCGCGCCCGTGTGGTCGCCCGACGGCAATCAAATTGCCTGGGCGGCGCGCGATTTTCTCAAACGTCAAAATTGGCGCGTGTGGGTTATGAACGCGAGCGGCGCGGATCAACGCGTTTTCATCAATCCGCCCGGCGATAACAACAATGGCGCGCAGCCCGTGACCTGGGCGGGACATCAACTTTTGCTCGCCGTATGGAATGGAAATTGGAACGCGTATCTGGCGAATGAAGGAGGCGGAAATTTGACGGCAGTTACAACGGACCGCGCCGATGATATTCCGAGCGCTTGGCTGCCCTGACAAATCCCGCGCCGATTCCTTGAATTCAAACGCCCGAACATTTGCAGAAATACTTGGGGTCTTGAGCCGACGTGGTTTTCAAGATGTGGACAAGCGTCAGAAATCCCCCATTGCCATCTGTGCGCGTTTGATAGATAATCAGCACATCACCATTCATTGGGAGACGCTGTGAAAAAACTTTACGCTTTCCTGCTGCTCGTCTCGTGCGCGCTATTTGCGGCATTCGCGCCCGCTAGCGCGCGCGCCGCGCCACCGTTACAATTTGGCGGCACAACGGTCACGATTCAAAATCCAACTAATGGCATGCAGTTTCAACCCGGTCAAACGATTGGCATTTCTTCTGTGGCAAGCGGCGCGGGCGGCATCTCGTTCGTGCAGCTCTTTATTGACAATGCGTATATCGCCACCAGCCAACCGCCCAACGGCGTGCCGCAATCGCCGTTTGCGAGCGTACAGTATTGGATCACGACGCCGGGGGTTCACAACATTGTGGTGCGTGCGACGAGTTCGCAAGGCGTCACCGGACAGGCGTCCGTTTCCATTAACGTCGGCGGCTCGGCCAGCCCAACCAACACGCCCAACCCTTGTGTGGTCGGTTCACGCGTTGTGGGCGACGTGACCATTCCCGACAATTCGGTCATCCAGCCGGGAACGCAATTCCAAAAAACATGGCAAGTGCAAAATACCGGCACGTGCATTTGGGTCAACACGTACGGCATTGTCAACATTAACAACACGCCGTTGGGCGCGCAATCGCCGTCGTCCATTCCCCAGATTGCGCCGGGGCAAACTTCCAACATCAGCGTCAATATGATTGCGCCGCAGCAGCCCGGCTCGTATCGCAGCGTTTGGCAATTGCGCGCGCCGAATGGTTATACCTTTGGGCAGCAAATGGACGCCGTGATTAACGTGCCGCAAGCGGGCTGCAACGGTACGCCGCAAATCACAAGTTTCTATGCCAGTCCGCAAAATATCCGCGCGGGCCAAGCCGCGACTTTGATTTGGGGCGCGGTGAATAACGCCGACCAGATTCGATTGCAAACGCCGGCGGGCAGCAGTTCCGTCACCGCGCCGGGGCAAACCACGCTTTCGCCCAATGTCACCACGACGTACATTCTCACCGCGTTGTGTCAAGGACAGCGCGTGGATTCGGTTACAACCGTGTATGTGAGCGCTGCGCCGCCGCCAACGCCTACGCCGCCGCCGCAGCGCAACACCATCACGCTTTCGCCCGCGCAGCAAGCGGGTTACGGCGCAATCAATGTGCCGGTGCAATATTTTTACGACAATACGAACGCGCCGGGCCAAGTGCAAATCACCGCGTTCAACAATATGGGCCAAGTCGTCGGCAGCAGCAACGTGGGCGCGATTCCGTACGCGCAGCAATTTACCAACGTCACTGTCAGCATTCCAAGCGGCTATCAAAACGCGGTGAATGTGCAGGGCTGTTTGCTCGACCGCATCGGCAACTATTTAACCTGCGGCAGCGGGTTGGGAATACGTTAAAAAAATTTTTCCACAAAAAAAATCTCGCCGAGCGTCGGCGAGATTTTTTTGTGCGCGCGGCAAACGCGTCCGTTTAAAAAGCGCGGATAAATAAAATCGCGGAAACCGCCAAGCCGACGCCAATCACGGTCCAGCGCAAATACTTTTGCGGAATCCGTTTGGAAATGCGCGCCGCGAAATAGCCGCCGAGAATCGCGCCGCCCGCCATCCACAGCGCAATGTTCCACGCAATCAAACCTTGCGTCGCAAAAAAAATGAGCGCGACGCCATTAATCATCACCGCCGACGCGGTTTTCAAGCCATTGATTTCGTGAATATCTCGAATGCCCATGATGCTAAAGACCGCCATCATCATCAAGCTCTGGCCCGCGCCAAAATAGCCGCCGTATGTGGCGATGATGAGTTGAAACACAAAGCCAAACAAGCCGCCCGCGCGCGTAATGTGGTCGTCCGCCGCCGCGCCGCGCCGCGTTAATTTGTTAATATAATCGCGCCCCGCAAACAAAAGCGTCGCAAACAAAATCAAGAACGGCACGAGTTTTTGAAAAACTTCTTCGGGCGTGCGCGACAAGAGCAGCGCGCCCAACAAACCGCCAACGATACTCGGTATCGCGATAAACGCCACCAAGCGCCGGGAACGCTTTACCTCCGCCCAAAATCCAAAGACGCCCGCGACAGAACCGGGCACCAGCGCCGCGTTATTGGTGGCGTTTGCCATCTTGGCGGAAATCCCGTGCGTTGCGCCAAACGCCAACAGCGCGGGAAAAGAAATCAAACTGCCGCCGCCCGCGATAGAATTGATTGCGCCCGCCGCCAGCGCGGCAAGAAACAGTACGGCGAGACTAACAAGGTCAGAAAAATTCATGCCGCTATAAATGAAACGAATGTCAAAATTTATTTTTTCTCTTGAATCGCAAACGCTTCGCCGATGAGCTGCACCACTTGGTCCACGTCGAACGGTTTGGAAATCGCGCGGTCAATGCCGGACTCGCGCATTTTCACCGGGTCAATTTCAGCCGCCCAACCCGTCATCAAAATCACAATCGTCTGTGGATGGAGGTCTTTGAGCGCGCGCGCCAGCTCAAAGCCATTCAGCCCCGGCATCCCCAAATCGGTAATGACCACTTCAAAGGGCCCTTTTTCTTGGAACACGCGCAGCGCGTCCGCGCCCGAATCGGCGGCGACGACGCGAAAGCCGCGCAGATGAAACGTGCGCGCGGCGACATCGCGGATTTGCGGTTCGTCGTCCACCACCAAAATACTCGCCCAACGCGCCATGCGCGCCTGCTGCCGTTCCGTCGGCGTGGCTGGACCCGTCGCAATCGGCAGCGCAATCCGCACGGTCGTGCCTTGCCCGCGCTCGCTTTCCAATTCCATTGCGCCGTTCAACTGTCGTACGATTTCGGCGACAGTCGCCAAGCCCAAACCGACATGCCCCACCGCTTTAGTCGTAAAGAATGGTTCGAGCGCGCGCGTGCGCGTCGTCTCGTCCATCCCTTCGCCCTGGTCAATGACCAGAATCACCACCTTGTCATCCGCGCGTTCGGTGCGTAGAGTGACGATACCGCCCAACGGCATGGCTTCGACGCTGTTCAAAATCAATTCCACCAGCGCGTCGCGTAATAACGCGGACTGCGCCCAAATTTGGGGCGTCACATCCAAATCTTTGACAATATCAATCGAAATACCGCTCGCTTCGGCGTCATCACGCCAACGAAAACGCGTCAATTGAATCACTTGATTGACAATGAGATTGACATCCACACGCTCTGGCGCGTGACCATCGTGCTCTGTCGCAAACTGGTGCAGTTGGCGGAACGATTCCGCGCCCGCGCGCGCGACGCGTTGAATCGAACGCAGCTCTTGACGCAAATCTTCATTCGTCAATTGCTCTTCGACAATTTGCGCGCGCCCGACAATGACTGCCATCGTATTATTCATGGCGTGCGCCAAACCGCCGGTCAAGCGTCCCACCGAACGCAAATGAACGCCCTGCGTCAATTGTTCGCGCGCGCCGATAATCCCCATTACGCCCACCAGCCCCATCACCGCGCGCTCTTGCGCGTCCAACGCCTCAAACGCGAGCGCGAGCTCGGGTCCCGCCGCGAATTCGCGCAGCAGCGTCGGCAACAACGCGCGCCGATACTGTTTCCACAACACATATTGGTCGGCAAAATCCAAACCGTCGGCGTACAATTCCGCGCTCCATGTCGCGCCGCGCTGCAAAGCATCCGGCAGCGTGTGGTCGGCGAGACTGTCCGCCCAGACCACCGTCATCTGGTTCGCCAATTCACTGCCGCGCGTGCGCCAGCGCGCGGGATGCTGTTCTTCTTGTTCCACCAGCGCCCGGTACTGCGCCACAAATTCGGCGCGCCCGTTATTCAATGCCGCGCGCACGCGACGCAAGATATTGATATGCGGTATCAAAAGCGGCGCGGTTTCGCGCACATAGCGTTCCAAGAGTGGATTCAAGAGTGGATTTGTGATTTCCATAGCGGTTCACCGATTACGAAAACGCCAATGGCCTGCCATTGCCAGACCCAAGCCGAGCGCGCCGCTCACCGCCATGATCGCGCCCAATGCCATCCGCGAGGATGCGTCCGCGTCGGGCGGCGCGTTGACCAGGGCGGACGCGCTGCCGCGCACAATGCCTTGCGCGACGCGGCCGCGCGCGCGCAATGGCGCGGCTAATTTTAGCTGCGGTGGCGGCGCGGCGGCAAGCGCCAGACGCGTCGGTTCAGGTTGCGGCGCAAGCGTCGGCGCGGGCGGCGCGGCTTGGGTACGTACGCGCGTCGCGTGCGGCGTCGGCTGACGCGTCGGCGCGCGCGTCGGTTTGGACGTAGCGGGTTTTGCTTTGGTGGGCGCGACGCGCGCTTGGCGCGGCGCTTTGGTCGGCGCCGCCGTCGCTATCGCAAGTTCGGGCGCGTTATCCGGCGCGCCAAAATCGGTGACGATAATCAGACCGCCGTTGGCGCGCAGCGCGACGCCGATGCCGATTTCACGAAATTTTTGATGCAAGATATTGCGGCGATGCGGCGGGTCATTCAACCAAAAATCCATGATTTGGTCGAACGTGCGATACGCCGCCCAATTTTCGCCCGTCGTTCCGCCGCCATACCCCGCGCGCGCAATGCGCTGTTTGATGGTCGAACCATCCGAACCGCGATGTCCCAAACTCACGCCATTGTTTTGTAAATCGTTCGCATGGTCTTGCGCCGCCGCGTTCAATTGCGCGTTCAAGGTCAACGACGGCAAACCCGCGTCGGCGCGCGCTTGATTGATGCGCGTCAAAGTCTGCGCGGCAATATCTTGCTGCGCCGCCGCCGAACCCGCGAGCGCGAGCAGCGCGCACAACGCGCCAGCCCACACAACGATTTTACAAAACATATTCGTAAATCAACATGCCCGCTTCGTCCAACGTAAAACGCGTTTGCGCCGCCAGCGCGCGCGTCCGCGCCGTGTAAGGCGCGAACCAATACGCGCGCGACAATTTTTGCCGTTTCGCCAGTCCCTGCGCGCCTTGCAGCAATTCTCGCATACCGCGCGGCGTACCCGCCAAAACGAGCGCGTGCAATTCTTCGCGCCCCAGAACCATAAACGCGCGCGCGTCCGCCGAGAGCCACACCCTTTGCGCGCGAATCGCCTCGCGCAATCGCGGCAGTGAAAATTCCCACCACAACCAACCGAACGGCGCGCGCGTTAACGATTGCGCGCGTTGGCCGTGCGGCGCCGTCGTCCAAATTTCCCAACAGCGCGCCGCGTCCGCGCGTTTTGCCGCGCGCATGGTGGGCGCGAGTTCTTGCGCCGCGCGCGCGCGATAGCGCGCGTACTGAACCACGCAGCGATAACCCAATTTTTCAAATAGCCGCTGCGCTCTGCGGTTATAGGAAAAAGTTTCGAGACGCATCACTCGGCAGCGTTTTTGTTTTGCGCGGCGGTGCGCGTCTTGAATCAAAGTCGTCGCAATGCGTTGATGGCGAAAGGCGGGATGCACGCGCACGCCTTCGAGCCACGCCTCGCGCGCGCCCACATAGCGCACATGCACCGTCCCGACCAGCGCGCCATCCAATTCGGCGACCAACAATTCGCCGCGCGCCGATTCCACCCAATGGGGCCACGCTTCCACAATGTAATCGCCCCACCGAAACGTTTTGCGCGTAAATTTGGACAACGCGTCGAGGTCGTCCAAGCGGCCCGCGCGGATTTGAATTGTCGCTGCGCTCACGGCGTTTATCTTATCACAAAAAAACCTTCGGGCTGGAAACGCCTCGAAGGTTCTTGAGTCAAACGTGCAAAGGACGCGCGCTTAGGACACGGGCGCTTTTTCCGTTTTGCCAAACAAGCGGCGGAAAAAATTGCCGACATCGCCATCTTCCCACACGACCAAAATTTGCGCGGCGTTGAAAATGGACGAATACGTGCCGCTCAAAATGCCAATCAACATCGTCAAAACGAATTGGCGAATCGTGACGCCGCCAAACAACGCCAGCGCGGTCAGCGTGAACAACACAACCAATTGCGTATTGAGGGAACGGTCGAGGGTTTGCATGATGCTGTGATTCACAACATTATCAAACGGCATCCCGCGCAAACGCGTGAGATTTTCGCGGATGCGGTCAAACACCACAATCGTATCATGCACCGAAAAACCAATGACCGTCAGCAAAGCTGTGAGGAACAGGGCATCCACTTGCCAACCAAAGAACAGCGCAAAGATGGCAGCCAAGCCAAGCACCACTAGAATATCGTGGAACATGGCGATAACGGCGGCAGTGCCATAACGGAAGGGATGCGGGGCTTTGCGAAAGGCGATAGTTAAAAAGAGCAAAATCGCCAACGCGGCGAGACCGACGGCTTGCGCCGCGCGCTGTGAAACTTCGGCGCCGATGGCGGGACCCGCCGATTCAAAACGCACTTCGGTGAAATTGCCCAGCAGCGTTTTGAGCTCTGCCGCAATCAGCGGTTTCACTTCGGGGCGCACTTCGCTGGAACGAATCAACACGCCCGGCTTGCCTTCCAAAGTTTCGGGCTGCGGCACTGCATCGCGAATGCCATATTTTTCGTAAATCGCGCGCACTTGTTCCGTCGTCGGCACGCCGGAAATGTCCACCATTTCCCAGTTGGTGCCGCCGGTGAAATCAATCGCCATCGTAAAGGGTACGCCGAATTGAACCCAATGCACGCCCAGCGCGATTAACCCCGGCACGATAATCAGGAGCGAGATGAAAAAATACAGATAACGTCGTCCGACAAAATCAATCACGTCTCAAAATCCTTTCATTCTGCGGTTGGCGCATATGATTTGTTGGAACGACGCGGCATATTATTGACGCCGTACCACCATAACCCGATATTCGGAAAGAGGTCGTACACCACGCGCAAAAAGGTGCGGGTGACAAAAACCGAGGTGAACAGCCCGACCAAGACGCCGATCATGAGCGTTATCGCAAAACCGGCGACGATGCTGGCGCCAAAGGAAGAGCCAAACCACAAAAGAATCAACGACGTGATCAAGGTCGAAGCGTTCGAATCGCGAATCGAGGGCCACGCGCGCTCAAAGCCCGCTTCGATGGCGATGCCCAACGGCCGCCCTTCGCGCAGTTCTTCTTTCATCCGTTCAAAAATCAAAATGTTGCCGTCCACCGCCACGCCGAGCGACAAGATGAAACCGGCAATGCCCGCCAGCGTCAACGTCACATATTCAAACAGGCCGGGAATACCGATTTTGTAAATCGCAAAGACGATAAAACCATAAATCGTCAGCGCAATCACCGCCAACACGCCGGGCATCCGATAATAGGCAATCATGAAAAACGCGACGATGGCGACGCCAATCAAGCCCGCGACAAAACTGCGATTGATGGAATCTTGACCGAGCGTCGGCCCGATATTAGTCGTCGTTTCGATGCGCAGCGGAATCGGCAGCGAACCGTACTTGAGCTGCACCGCCAACGCGTTCGCTTCGGGAATCGAAAAACGGCCCTCGATGACGCCGCGTCCGCCGGTAATGGGCGAATT
>JAJVIA010000093.1 GCA_022072245.1 Anaerolineae bacterium | reverse complement strand
TCTCTTTTTGTGGACATCCGCGTCCACCCATGCAGCGCCTCTGGCGGCGTATTCATTGCCGGAGGGACGCACTTATGACCAGGCTCACAATACTGGCTACATCGACTGGAGTGGTTCTGCCCAGTATGTGTACATCACCCATCGCGATGGATCCTCGCTTCCACCCGAAGAAGGTGGAACATTTTGTGGTTCCAATTGTTCCGAGTGGGTCACGCGGCTGGGCAATGGTAGCGTTGCCAGCGGATCCTTTGACCGTGATGTTTCATACTTCGAGATCATGGTCGGCTTTACGCCTGACTCAAGTGTGGGCAATGCAGTGCTGCGGGCGTGCTCCTCTGTGGATACATGGTACTTGCAGACAGGCTCTGGACTCCCAGGGTTTGTGAGTATGGCGATTGCTGTTCCGTCAGGATGTCGTTCATGGTCTTTAACCGCATCAGGTGGATATGTGGATTTTCGTTCCATCGACGTGGAATACATCGGTCCACCTTCCACTGCCACACCCATCCCGTCGTGGACACCCACGTTCACGCCAACCGTGACCCGCACTCCGACAGCGACCTTTACGCCCAGTCTTACGCCGACGTTGACCTTCACGCCGACCCTGACGTATACGCCCACGGCGACCTATACCAATACCCCATCGCCCACACCGACCCCGCTGCCGCCGCAAATTATAGGAGTCGTGGTTTGTGATCTGTGGGGTGATGCCGGTTGGTGCCGAGGGAATGAGACTCTGGAACTCATCGCCAGTGATCCGCAGGGGTTAGATGTGACCATCACCGGTGATTTGAACGGAGTACTGTTTACCTGCGGAAGTTCATGTGACTTGCCTTTACCAGAAGGGGCAGGCACAGCCAATTACACTGCGACTTCCACCAGCGGGCGAATTGCCAGTGGTTCATCCGCCTGGCAACGGGATGGAACTCCGCCTGATCTCGAAGTCAGCCTTCCGCCTGTGGACGGCAGGAACGGATGGCATGTATCGGAGGTGGATCTATCTGCAACGGCGACCGATGCGATCTCGGGACTCGCATCCCTTTTGATTAGCACCGATGGTGGCGCAAGTTGGGTCACTCCATCAATTCACTTCACAGATGGGTCACATGCTGTCCTGATCCACGCCAGGGATGTGGCTGGGAATGAAGTGACGGCATCCAGAGTTATCCGTATAGACACGGTTCCTCCGGTCGCTCAAATCACATCCCATTTCAATGGTGAGGTTGTGCAGGGTGATGTACGCATCATTGGAAGTTTGGTGGATGACACATCCGGTCCGGAGGGCGGTGACATCTCGGTCGATGGAGGGAATACCTGGCAGGCAGTCTCGATGAGCGCAGGAGATGGCTGGTCTTACAACTGGCATTCTGGTGAAGTGCCGAATGGAGAATACATCATCCAGATGCGCGGCAGGGATCGTGCCGGTAATGTTGGCGATGTGGTTTCGTCTACGTTGACTGTGGATAATGCCCTGCCCGCTGTATCGATCACAGAACGATGGTGGATCTGGGAGGTCGGCGTACTGAAGGTTTCCCCCAATCACTTTCCGATTGCCAGCATCCAGGTGACCATCCGTGATCCGCAAAACCGCTGGCCGGTAGTGAAATTGAGTTTCGATCCCGGCAGGAATTCCTATATCGTGAAATGGGATCGGCGCTTTGGGGATGGAACATTGGCGCCAGTTGGGGAATACCCGGTTATGGCAGTGGCATGTGATGTGAATGGATTATGTGGGCAGGACACGGGCAGGATCGTGATCCCGGAGGTGGCAACGTCGACTGCCACTTTGACTCCATCTCCAACAGCGACCAGCACTTTGATGCCTTCAATAACGCCAGTAGCAACCCAAATACCGCCGACGCCAACATTCGTATTGATTACTCCTGTGCCAGAAGAAACACCTGAGCCTGGTCGGTCCTCCCTACCGCTTTGGCAGATTATTGGCTTGCTTGGTTTATTCATGGTAATTGCGTCTGCAAGTTTGGTGGATCCCCGTCCCAAAGCGTTGGAAAGATTGGGCGAGACATTTTGGATCATGTCTTCCAGCGCAAAAGACGACTCCATCGAAAACAATTAAATACAAGGAAAAGAAAAAAAATGGAAATACTTCTTGCAATAGTAGTGGCATCCGCCGTGATCTTCTTTGGCGCATTGATCAGCATGGGCAATGAACGACAGAGGAAGGCAATTGATGGGTTGAGGGAACAAGTCGTGCTCTGGGCAGTCCAGGATCTGAAGATCAAGCGCGAACACCTGACGCGGACCGTTCAGGTTCCCGATCCTTTGGGTTGGCTCAATAAGACCGCTTCAAAAATTTGCGGCTACGATCTGAAATTGCAGGTTCTAGAAATATTCGAAGAGCCGCAATCCCTGGTCTGTACTTCTGGGGACGGTAGCATACGGGTTGTCTTTTCGCCGCTCTCGCCCGCGGATATACGCCGAATTAAGGACGGCAAACAAAACCGATTATCACAATTTGCCAGGCATCACCCCTTGTTGCTTCTTCCCAGGAATGTGGATGTCCATGAATTGTCTGTCTTAAATGGAGGTCATTTGTTTGACTTGGAACTATCACTAGCGTGGAAGGCGCTGACAGGCTGTGATCTGGAAATGGCAGCCAGACTCTGGATGTACGAATATTCATGATTCTGTAGATACATAAGAGATCAAGCTGGTCTTCAGCTTGAAAGCATCGCTGAAGACCAGCTTGTTGTATATCATGCAAAGGATTTTTCAGATGATATTTCTCATTTACTCACTGAAGATTTTGTAGATTCCAATGGAGTGACAGTAAGCGCAAAAACAAATTACATTCATCCCTTACCTCACCTGTCAGACAATCTAAAATTCGCTTTCGACATGAAATACAGATCTCTCTCATTGTGTGATTTGCTTGCCCCGATCCTCTATGCTACGACCGTTGCACTGGGTGGAGCAATTCCCGTCCACACGTTATTCAGTGTTGAAGAGGGTAATACGGTTTGACCAAATCAAGTACATCCAGCGATTCGCTTCTGGATGTACTTTTTATTTTTCAGACAGCAAGGATATTACGCGTATGAAATTAAAAAAAGCATATATTCTCTCGGTGATCATCGCAATTCTTTCAGCGCTCACCTCCATTGGCGGCTTGTTTCTGCCGAATATGTACCGCGATAATTCCTTTGTCAAAACGACCTGGCTCGGTAATGACGCAGTCACCCTCTTTATTGCAATCCCAATATTGATCGCAGCGCTGGTGTATTCGGCAAAGGGCTCATCCAAAGGGCAATTGATCTGGATGGGCATGCTGGATTACATGCTCTACAACTATGCCTTCTATCTCTTCGGCGCAGCGTTCAATGTATTTTTTCTGTTGTATGCTGCCCTGCTTGCGCTCTCGATCTTCGCCTTGATCTTCGGGTTGGCAAATCTCGATGTAAACAGGATCAGCCAGCGGATGCGGAAGGAAGCGCCAGTCAAGTGGATCGGAGGCTATTTCCTGTTTGTCGCCTCAGGGCTTGGACTCGTGTACCTGATCCAGTCCATCAACTTTATCGCCACTGGCAACGTCCCCGCCATTGTGACGATGAGCGGACATCCCACCAATGTGGTCTTCGCCCTCGACCTGACCCTGCTAATTCCCTGGCTCATTCTTGGTGCGCTCTGGCTGGTGAAACGCCAGCCTTGGGGCTACGTCATCGCCGGGATTCTCAATGCGAAGGGTCCTCTCTACACGCTTGTCCTTGCTGTGAACTCGGTCCTGGTTGTGAATGCGGGCATCTCGAAGACCAGTGAACTCCCTCTTTGGGGCACTTTGACGGCGCTTGGACTGATCGCGAGTGTATTGTTCTATGTCAACATGGAACCAGAAAATGAAAGTGAAAAAAGATGAAACCAAATTTCCTTGTAACGTATGCCAGCAACACAGGTTGGACGGTGGGAGTGGCGGAAGCCATTGGTAAGACTCTCGCTGAAAACGGCGCGAAGGTGGATGTGTTGCCGATGCGCGATGTCAAGGACCTATCCCCGTATGATGCGGTGGTCGCGGGAAGTGCTGTCAATGGCGGGGCATGGCTGCCTGAAGCTATGCAGTTTGTACGCAGGCATCAAGCTGAATTGAAGCATAAACAGTTTGCATCATTCTTAGTTTGCATGACGCTGACCATGAAGAAAGGCGAGCAATACCGCAGTCATGTGTCCTCATGGCTGGATCCTGTCCGCGCGTTGGTGAGACCCGTGAGTGAAGGTTTGTTCTCAGGCGGGTTGGACATCCACAAAATTCCCTCGTTCAGCGACCGTCTGAAATTTCGATTGAGCGTACTCTTTGGCGTTTGGAAGGAAGGCGACCACCGTGACTGGAATGCAATCCGCCAGTGGGCGATGGAATTGCCATCCCTAATGATCCGTTAGTCCATTGGTTGGAGTCAGGTTGAGGAAAAAACTGCAGGGATTGGTTCGTCTCTTTCGTTTTGAACTGCCTTTCACAGCAGGGATATGTGTCGTTCTTGGGGAACTATTGGCATTGGGCGAAATACCCGCTGCCAGGGAATTGATGCTTGGCTTTGCCAGTGTGTTCCTGATCTCCGCCTCCTCCCTGATCCTCAACGATTACTTCGATCTTGAAAGTGACAGGATCAACGCTCCTGAAAGACCGCTTCCAGCTGGACTTGTGACCGGGCGCGATGTGATCCTGCTTTTCATTGGCGTGACTTTCGTGGGGCTGGTTGCCAGTACATTATTAAGTTTTATATCCTTCTGGGTCGGGATTCTGGCATGGACCGTTGGATTTCTGTACAACTGGCGTTTCAAGAAGAGCGGCTTGCCAGGGAATCTTATGGTCAGCTTTTCAGTCGGCACGACTTTTATCTTCGGGGGAATTGCGGTTGGCAAACCCCTTGAAGCGGTGGTTTGGTTCTTCGGCATCCTGGCAGCGTTGATCAACCTTGGAGAGGAAATCGCTGCCGATGCAATGGACGTGGAAGGCGATCGCAAGGCAGGTTCCCGTTCACTGCCGGTATTGTTTGGTCAGGAAACCGCACTTCGCTTCAGCGCAGCAATCTTCCTGCTGGTGATCGTCATCAGCATCGTGCCGTTTGTATTGGGCTGGATGGAATGGTTGTATGTCACGCCATTCCTGTTTATGGATGGCGTGATTCTATTCTCGACCAATAAGTTATTGAACCCGAAACTGGCAAACCGCCGCAGGTACATTCGCTGGATCTACCTCAGTGCATCACTGGCAATCCTGATCGTCATCATTATCCGTTTTCTGAAGTAAATCTTGCAGGAAGGAACATCTAAATGTCTGAGCTACAACAAAAAGAAAGTCAATGGAAAAGTGTTTATATCTTTGGCGGGGTTGCCGCCATCCTGTCGTTGGTCGCGGTCGTGGCGGATATTGTCATCGGCTCATCCACAGGCGGTAATCTGTCCCAGCTTCCGCAAACGGCTGTGGAGAGGTTCTCGCAATTCCAGCAGAACGCCTGGTTGGGTTTATACAATCTCGATCTGTTGAATGCAGTCAACCAACTGATCTCAATCCCTGTCTATTTCGCCCTGTATGCAGCCCTCCGCAAGACTAACAAACCCTATGCAATGTTTGGTTTGATCATCTTTCTGCTCGGCACAACGATCTTCGTTGCCAACAATACCGCCCTGCCCATGTTGGAATTAAGCAATAAGTATGCCGCCGCGGAAGAACCTCAAAAGGCAATGCTTGCCGCCGCTGGTGAAGCCATGCTGGCGCGGGGCGAGCATGGCAGTTTGGGTTCTTTCTTCAGCTTTCTGCTGCCGACGCTTGCAGCGCTCATGATGTCCCTGGTGATGGTACAGGGTAATATCTTTAGCAAGGCGAATGCCTATATTGGCATTGTCGGAAACGCCTTGATGCTGATCTATGTCATTCTGGTCACCTTCGCGCCAGCGGTCAAGGACATGGCGATGGCATTTGCAATGCCCGGCGGTCTTCTTCTGTTGGTATGGATGATCCTGTTTACCATTCGCCTGTTTACCTTGGGAAATTCCAGGGATGGCAACTAGCCATCCCTTCATAAAGAGAAAAAAATGAAAATCTTATACATCCTTGCTGCGATCTTCGCAGCCCTGATCCTCATCGGCTGGATCGGATTGAATATTCAATCCAAATCTTTTGCCATGCCCGCGCTTCAAAAAACGGACCTGAAAACTATTCCGCTTCCCAGTGGCTTGCCTGCACCTGTCGAACGTTTTTATCGCACCGTGTATGGCGATCAAATACCCGTGATCGATACCGCCGTGTTTATCGGGCACGGACGGATTCGTCCCTTTGGGGTCTGGCTTCCGGCTCGTTTTGTCTTTGTCCATAATGCTGGAAAGGATTACCGTCACTATATTGAGGCGACCTTTTTTGGATTGCCTTTCCTGAAAGTAAACGAAGGCTATCTGGACGGCGAGAGTTTCTTTGAGAGTCCGATGGGTACGTTCTATGATGACCCCAACACCAATCAGGGCGCGAACCTGGCGGTCTGGGCAGAGGCGGGATGGTTCCCCTCGATCTGGCTGACCGATACCCGGGTCCGCTGGGAGTCAGTGGATGAGAACACAGCTTTGTTGTTCGTACCGTTCGAAGATCAAGTCGAGAATTTTGTTGTGCGCTTCAATCCACAAACCGGTTTGATTGACACACTGGAAGCCATGCGCTACCGCGAAGCCGGCGAGGGCAAATCCAAGATCCTGTGGATCACACGTAATGAACCAGGCAACACCTTGCCTGATATGAAGATCAGCGCGGTCGGCTCCGCTACCTGGCTGGATCAGGGCAGCCCCTGGGCATTCTTCACACTGGAAGAAACAACTTACAACGTGGATGTCAGCGAATACATTCGCGCCCGCAGACAGTGAATATCCAAAATATGGAAAAGAGGAAAAATGTCAACACCAAGCGTTTCTGATATCGGCTCTGAAATAAAGATTTCCAACTCGGTTGGTTTCTACACGGCGATCTTCACTGTGATCATGACGGTAATCACGTTCGGCTTTGCGATCACCGCCATCCCCATCTCTGGCGCCAACTGCGGCGAGCTCTGCATCGAGTATCCGTACTTGAACACCTTGTCCCAATTTCCTAAAGACTATCTTTGGATGCCATTTGCAATCATCCTGACCTTATCCTATCTGATTCTCATGGTTTCCATTCATGTGTACGCTTCCAACCAAAGAAAGATTTTCAGCCAGATCGGACTATCCTTTGCGCTCCTGGCGACAATGGTTCTGGTGGGCGATTACTTTGTGCAGTTCTCGGTCGTTCCGATCAGCCTGATGAGCGGGGAAACGGAAGGGATCACCATGTTGACTCAATACAATGCGCACGGCGTCTTCATCGTTCTGGAGGAATTGGGCTATTTGCTGATGAGTCTCTCTTTCCTGTTCATGGCGCCTGTGTTCGTCAACATGAACCGCCTGGAGTCTGGCATACGCTGGGTATTCGTAATCAGCTTCATCCTGACCGTGATAGCGTTTATTCTCATTTCATTCAACAATGGGTTGGACAGGCAGGATCGTTTTGAGGTTGCAGTCATTTCCATCGATTGGTTGGTGTTGATCATTAATGGAATATTGTTGAGTATGGTATTCAAGCGTCAACTAAAAGAAAAGAAAATTGCATGACACATGATACTTTTGTTTTCAAGGAGTTTCCCAGGATCCGCCACGGCTACATTGATGTATTGCGCGAAGGGCAGCACAAGCGCTTCATCCACGGCTTGTTTGAAGTGGACGTGACCGACGTCCGTATGAGACTGGGAGAATACAAAACCAGGACGGGCGAAACGCCATCTTTTACTGCTTTTGTCATTCACTGCCTGGGGTAGGCTGTGGATGAAAACAAAATCCTGCATGCCATGCGAAAGGACAGGAGCAAGCTGGTTCTCTTTGATGAAGTGGATGTCAGCACGCAGATCGAAGTAGAGGTGGATGGACACAAGATCGTCAAGCCGCACGTGGTACGTGCCGCCAACAGGAAATCCTTCCGTGAGATTCACAATGAGATTCGTGCCTCCCAGGTGGGAAAACCGGAGGAAGAGCAGAAATACCACTCCATGCAATTATTTCTCTCCCTGCCGAGATTCATCCGCAGTGGTTTCTGGCGGATCATTGCCAGCCAGCCTCGCATCTTCAAGAAACTCGGTGGGACGGTCGGCATGAGCGCCATTGGCATGTTCGCAGACGGTGCTGGCTGGGGGATTCCCATCTCCTTCCCGACCTTGATGGTAACGCTGGGAGGCATAGGCGAGAAACCCGGCGTGGTGGAAGGGCGGATTGAAATCCGTGAGTATCTGAGTCTCACGGTCAGTGTGGATCACGACATTGTGGATGGCGCTCCAGCCACCCGATTTGCCAAACGATTACGGGAATTGATGGAAACTGGGTATGGTATTGGAGATTTTATTAAGTCCACATGACTCAAAGGCTAGAGCCTCTTTACCTCCCAGATAAGGTAATTTAAAAAATTTTGGAATCAAGGAGATTCCAGCAAAATAACCTTTACTATATCTTTATAGTCGCTTTACACCTTCTTCAATGGTCAATCCTATACTGGTGTCATAAAACAACAACACACAACCGTGTGAAACACCAAAATAGGAGATTATCCATGAACAAAACTTTAACCACAACCTTGACCATCCTCGCAGTCCTGGCACTGGCGGCGGTCATCTTTTTCGCGGGAAGTATGTATGCCCGCATGAACGCTTTTGGCTCATCCATGATGAACGGTTACGGCTGGAGCAATAACAATGTTTACGGACCTTCCATGATGAACGGTCGTGGACCCAATATGATGAGCGGCAACGGCGGAATGATGAATGGACAGAGGATGATGGGCAGCTACGGCTACAATACCGCCAACGTCACGCCTCTCACCATTGACCAGACGAAAGCCGCCGCCGAAAATTATTTGGCGAATCTGAACAACTCCGGCTTGGAGATCTCCGAGATCATGATCTTTGATAACAACGGCTATGTTATCGTCAAAGAAGCCAGTACGGGTGTCGGTGCCTTCGAACTTCTTGTTGACCCGGTTTCGCAGACTGCATATCCCGAACATGGTCCCAATATGATGTGGAACCTGAAATACAGCGGACTCAACCACGATAACATGATGGGTGGAAATGGTTATGGAATGATGGGCGGCTCTGGCAATATGATGCAAGGTTGGAATAACGCAATTCCTCTTGATGTCACTGCCGAAATGACCGTCACGCCCGAGCAGGCTGTGGAATATGCCCAAACATATCTCGCTGCAAACTTTGCGGGCGCGACCACCGAACACCCGATGCACTTCTATGGTTATTACACTTTGGACTTTGAAAAAGACGGCAAGATCATCGGCATGTTGAGCGTCAACGGCTACAGTGGCCAGGTCTTCCTCCACACCTGGCATGGCACATTCATCGAAGAGTCCGAGTAAGATACAGTCCCAAACAAAAAATGCGCCGAGATAAGCCATTCGGCGCATTCGCTTTCATACAAGTAAAGTTACAATATTGGCAAATTTCTCGCCCAATTATCCAACTATAAGAGATGCACATGACAAAAATCCTGGTCATCGACGACGAACCATCCATCATCAATCTGGTCACCGCATACCTCAAACCCGAAGGTTATGAGGTTTATACAGCGATAGATGGTCTGGCAGGTCTCAAGTCTGCCCGTACATTGAAGCCCGATCTTATCATCCTGGATATCATGCTCCCTGGACTGGATGGAATCGAACTGCTCTCACGTTTGCGCCGCGAATCAGAAGTGTATGTAATCCTGTTGACCGCGAAGACCGAAGAGACCGATAAGGTCGTCGGTCTTTCCGTCGGCGCAGATGATTATGTGGCCAAACCTTTCAGTCCGCGCGAATTGGTGGCACGAGTCAAAGCCGCGGTCAGGCGTATTCAAACGGGATCAGGTTCGGGGTCTGAAACGAGCGTGTTGTCTTTCCATCACTTGCATATGGACGTTGGCGCGCGTATTGTCAAGGTAGACGATCAAGCGATTGAATTGACCGCCATTGAATTCGATTTGTTGAAAGCGCTGGCTGAAAACCGTGGCAGGGTCCTTACACGCGAGCAACTCCTGGAGAAGGTGTGGGGCGGCGAATACTTCGGCGAAATGCGCGTTGTGGATGTGCATCTCGGGCATATTCGTCAGAAGTTGGGGCATGATGACTTAATCGCCACGGTACGCGGAGTCGGCTATAGATTTGAAGATGAACCCTTGTAAGTGAGGAATGATGATTGAATATTTCCGCCGGCGCCTGGGTGCAAGGTTGTTACTGTCCTATCTTGTAATCATTGTAGTCGGAGTGCTCGTGTTGGTGATTGCCAGTCAGTTCATCCTGCCAGCCTCTTTCAATCGCCACATGGCGGGCATGGGAAATGACGGCATGATGATGGGGATGAACGGCAATAGCGCAATGTCGCAACTCTATGTTGATTACCGCGCCAGTTTCAATGAAGCCCTGATGTACGCAACCCTTGCAGCCATGTTCGCCGCATTCGTTCTAAGCATGTTCTTCAGTCGGAGCGTGATCTCTCCCGTCCATGCCATGTCACTCGCCACACAACGAATTGCCGATGGACGATACGACGAGCGCGTGCAAGTCAATGGTAATGACGAACTCGCGCAACTTGCAGTGTATTTCAATCAGATGGCTGAAAAACTGAATGAAGTTGAATCCATGCGTCGGCGGCTAATCGGTGATGTCAGTCATGAACTACGAACGCCGCTAACTGCCATCAAAGGCTCGATGGAAGGATTGATGGACGGCATCCTGCCCGCTACCGACGAGACCTATCAACAGGTCCATGCGGAAGCGGAGCGGCTTAATCGTCTCGTAAACGATCTGCAGGAACTCAGTCGTGTTGAAGCCCGCGCCTATCAACTGAATATTCGCCCCGTGGATGCCTCCGCACTGGTGCGAACGGTGACCAAACGCCTTTCCCCTCATGCAGAATTAAAACGCATCACACTGGACTTTGAACTGCATCCTGACCTTCAACATGTTCTAGCTGACGAAGATCGCGCCGTGCAGGTGTTGACCAACCTGACAGGCAACGCCTTGCAATACACACCAGAAGGCGGCAGAGTCACCATTTCTGCAAAGAGAACAAGTAATGATATCCAGTTTTCCATTCGTGACACGGGTATAGGAATACCCGCTGAACACCTCTCGCACATCTTCGACCGTTTTTACCGCGTGGACAAATCCCGTTCACGGCAGGCAGGCGGCGGGAGCGGCATTGGCTTGACGATTGCCCGCGCCCTCATCGAAGCGCAGGGCGGACGCATCTGGGTGGAGTCGGCTGGAAATGCAATAGGCAGTGTATTCACATTTACACTGCCTATTGCCAGATTAAATTAATTTACCGATTATCTTTTATTGATTAATCGGCTTTCACAGGAAGGGGCATTTGCCTTTTCAACAGGACAAGCATGGTCATACCAGCCAAATAAATGGTATAGGCGACGATTTCAGTTAAGGAGGGATTGCCATTGTAGCCTATCAAGGCTTTCAGAAGCAATCCTATTTCACTTTTATCGCTCAGAATGGAGTTGATGTTCCATACATTTTCGATCACTGAAGGAATGATCCCTGCTTCATTAAACTCGTGAACTCCCAATCCAACCAAACCTGCTGCAAAAATAATCAGTAGAAGATTGGTTGTACTAAAAAATTTGCGCAGGCTGAGTTTCATGGTAGATGTAAACAATATCCAGCCAAGAACGGCTGCACCGATCAGCCCGAGTAATGTACCTGAAATGGTCTGCAATGGGCTGGATGTCAGTCTCGCAGCGAGCAGGAACAACGCCAGCTCGATCCCTTCACGGAATACAGCCAAGAATGCCAGCGCGAACAAGGCTTTCTGTCCCTTCCCCAGCGCCGCCTGATTGGTTTGTTCCTCGATTTCACGCTTGAGTGTCCTGCCATGATTTTTCATCCATACGATCATCCAAGTCAGAACGCCTGCGGCAAGAAGCATGGCAATGCCTTCAAAAATTTCCTCGCCTTTGCCTTCGAATTCCATTCCAAGCAGGTTAAGGGCGATAGCCGCGAAAAGACTCAATAAGGCTGCCACCCCCACCCCGCGCCAGACAACAGCATTCAAGTCGGTACGTTTCAACTTCACCAGAACGCCCAACACGATACCGATGATAAGGGCGGCTTCCAGACCCTCCCGCAGTGATAAAAGAAAACTTGCTAACATTGAATATAAACCTCCAGGTTTTACGGGATCCAATTGGATAATACGTTCACAATTAGATCAGGATTTGCAGGATCATTTGTTTTCAAGTGAACTGCAAAGTTATGCGGACCGTCCATGCCTTCATGCATCATGAAAATACTAGACTCAACGATTGTGCTTTCGCCGGGTTTGAGCACCATCGAACCGATGGTTAATTGAGGAGGTCAGCATCCCTCCAATACTTCGATATATGGTTCTTCCTTGAAGCGCAGTGTACCATCCCCGGTGTTGGTGACCTTGATGGCAAAGGTTTTTTCCACGTTGAACTTCACGTCACCATAGTCAATCAACTGTTGATCCACCGCGATGGATGGCGTACCGCCTCCATCACCTCCTTGACGCGCGAACAGGATTACAGCAAGGGCAACGAACACTCCGCCCAGCGCCAGAAGCAGCCACGGAAACTTTTGCTTTTGTTTCTGTCTCTTATGTTTTTTGCTCATAGAGCCTCCTTAATGTTGATATTCAAACTGGAATGAATAGATGTATGCGATCAGATCCCAGATTTGGTCTTCGGTGAAGATCGACCCCCACATGGGCATGCCTGTGCCCATGCCGCCGCGCAGGATTTTCCCTTGTAATAATGCAGGACTGGCGCCAAGCATTCGTTGTGGATTAGTGAAATCCACAGGGGTCTGCATGGCCATATCCATAGCGCCTTCCATTGTTTGCAAGGAGGACTCGCCTGCGGCAGCAAGGTCGTCGGCAAAAACGCCATCCCCTGCGCCATTTTCGCCGTGGCAGGCGGCGCAGTTTTCGGCGTAGAGCTGTCTGCCATTTGCAAGGGATTCAGGGGTGGTGTTGGATTGCCAGAAGTAGGCGACTGCGTCCCAACGTTGGGCTTCGGTAAGGGATGTGTTTTGTAAACCTTCAAAAACCTCATAAGGTGAATGAGAACGATAGTATTCGGCAGACTGGTCAATTGGCAGATTGGTTTCCAGTAATTGACCGCTGGTCGCCGAAGGTTTTCCATTTGGGACAGCAGACGCGTCGTGCGGAGCGTCAAGGTCAAGGTCGAGGGAAACGTAGAGGGGAACAGTGGCAGGCTCAGGGTCCAAAGGTGAGCCGCTGACTTCTATCGTGCCGCGCATCCGCCAGTGGTTGAGTCCACACCAGCGCGTGCAGAAGAAAGTGTAAATCCCGGGCTTGTCGAAGTTCAATGTGACCTCGGTGACTTTGCCAGGGAGGATGTCCACACTTTGCATCTCCATTTGACCGACTGCAAAGCCATGTACAACGTCATCGGAAGTGATCTTTAGATGAAGCGGCTCGCCAACTTCTGCTTGAATAACATCGGGATTCCAGCCGCCGTCCTCCGCCATGCGCGCGTGGATCAAAGGCGTGCGTGCCCAAAAGAATAATGGCGCGCCAACCGCGAGGAGAATTCCTGTGACGATCAGAAAACGGGAGATGAGTTCAGGTCGCTTCATAGTAACAACCAGAGCATGAAACATGTGGCGAAAAAACAATATACGATCACTGGGATGGACGAGACTTTCACTTCTCCTGCGGCTTTTTGCGCGGTACGGGCAGACCAGATCAAGCCGCCGACCAGCGCCAATGCTTGTGCGGGTGCAAGCATGGAGGTGAGCATCGGCTGCCACGTTGCATTGGCTGTGCCAAAAAGATTCCAGCCAAGACCCAGCGGATCAGAGAGGGCGGCTATGATGTAGGAGGCGTTGGTGAGAACGAAGGACAGGCTAAATGCCACCCAGAACATCAACCCCAATGGAATGAGGGCGGTTGAGAGCGACGCAAAACGTTGTTTGAGCGGTAAGGCGTTTTTCGTGTCTACGATACCAAGTGTGAACAAGCCAGGCAGAACAACGAAGATGATCGCAAGAAAAACAATGGCATAGATGAACCATGAGCTCGAGCCAACATTGTAGGCTGCATCCTTGAAAGCGCCCCACGGACCAAGCAGAACACCTGCATAGATGATTGCCGAGCCAAGCATAATGAACGCCTTGAAGGCTTCGTCCATGCGTGTGGAAGGTTTGGTGAGATCAGCAGAGAAGGGACGCAGGTTGACGGCGATATTATCGTGAGGGCAGGTGCGGATACATTCCATGCACAAGCCGCAATAGGTGTTCTTGGTCAAGCCGCCAGGGAAGACATCCCACGGACAGCCATACCCTACTGATGAGCCGTTGTAACAAGGCTTTCCTTCACAAGTGACACAGACCTGCTTATCTTTGATGCGTAATTCGATGGGAGCGGTTTGGGAATATAGACCGATAAATCCGCCAACTGGACAGAGATAGCGACAAAAGGCGCGGCGTTCAAAGACTGTGCTAAGTCCAATGGCGGAAAAGAGCATCGCAGCTAGGACGATGCCTGTAATATTCGGGGTTGTCAGCAGCACACTGCTGAAGAGAGCAAGAAGAAGAAATGAAATATTCTGCAACCAGATATTGCGGAACATCTTTGGCACGCGGAGATTGAGCCATTTCGGTTTTTTGTCGGGAGGACTCAAGACTGCGCCGCGCTGTAACCACTCGCCTGGCAGCGGGATCGGACAGACCGCGCACCATCCCCGCCCAAAGAATGGAACCGCGACAAGGATCAGGATCGCCCACCAGGCGATCCACACAAAGACAATGCTAAAGTTATGACTCCCCACTGGAGTCCCGATGAGTCCGGCAAGGATTGCAAAGATATATCCGATCAGCATTACGATAAAGACAGCCAATTGCGGGTAACGGTTTTTGAGAGCGTTCTTTATAAAGGGAATACGGGTAAGTTCGATGCGGTTCATTTGATTCTTTCTTCTTTCGTCTTTCTGTCACTAAAGGAAGAAAGAGGAAAGAAGCTGATAGCGGCAAGGATTGACAAACCAATCGAGCGATATAACCAAGAATTATTGCCCACGGTCAACTTGCCGATCATGAAGGGATGCATGGCTCCACAGGTGATGTTGCAGCGAAAGCGGAAGGAGCCGGGTTTATCGGCAACAAAAGTCAATGTGGCGCTTTGTCCGGGGTCGGCTTCCACGGAAATATCGTAGCCATCCACGTAAAGACCGTGAACAACATCGGTACTGGTGAGATGGATATTTATTGTGTCACCAGGGTTGACATGAAGATCAGAGGGAGAATAAGCAAATTGGTGTGCATCAATCTCAAAGGTCCGTTCTTGAGGCGCAATGGTTGGAACTGGCAGGGGCGCGAATGCCACCACCAGTCCAGCCATTACAAGAAGGAGAAGAGAGAAACGATAGCGCATGAGATTAGGGGATGTTGGACGATCCGTATTTGGAGTAGGTCGCGTCTACGTATGCCCTGGCATCCTGCGGACTTTTGCCATCATTCAACATACGCATCACATCCTGGGTGATGTCCACGCAGATGGAGCAGCCGAGGGCGTGATTGTCGAAGGTGATCTTCTCATTGGCATCCACATCCGAAACATAGCAATCGTAATTGGAGGTATGACCGATATCGCCGCATCCGCAATAGCAGGGAATATCCTGCATGATATTTGGATTGGCGGTATTGAATTGGTAGGCTTCCTGCACAGCCACTGGAGCAGACTGAACATCCATTGGCATTTGATCGAGTGGTGTCATGGCGAGATGAACTTCACTCGATGTGGAACAAGCTGATACTGCGGTACTTACCAGCGTTATAACAATCAACAGGAAAATAAATTTGTTTGGTTTAGAAAACATATTGAGCCTCCGTGTTCGGATGGCTCAATAGTAGTCTGACAATTAAGTTAACTCCAGCGCAGTACGGCGGATAGGGATATACGCCAAATGGCTTATGATGAATGTCATCTGACGGTTAAGATCAATTACGATGTGATCGCCTGCGCCTGATAATTGTGACGCCCATCGTTTCCCGCCCCAGTCACTGCCTGAACAAGCATCTCGATAGAGACCTTTTTCTCATCGAAGTAAACCTCCGCCATGCGCATGTTCAACAGCACTTCGGCGTCATGGACACCATCCAGCAACAGCAGTCCATTACGCACTCGTGTGACACAGTTTGGACAGCCCATTCCTGAAATGGACAGCAGGATCCGGTGGGCAGATTGGATGACATGATCCAGCGCGGACTTTTGAATTGGTTCAACGTGGCAATTATCGCTCATATTGTTTTCCTCTCAATTGTGTTGTTTGACGGGATAGTGTTGGACTCTCCTTGCTTTCTCACCCAATTCAGGCTTGGCAAAGGTTTTCGGGGAACGTTCAAATTGAGCCTGGCATTGTGGGCAGCACAGGAAATAATTTACGCCTTCGAATTCAATGGTGATGTGGGCTTTGCCGCGATTGATGCGTTTGCCGCAGACGGGGTCTTTGAATGACATATGGATGCTCCTTGGTAATTGTTTTCCTTCATGTGCTTCTTCCATTTTAAAGTTAACTGACTAAGTAACAACGCCAAAGGCTGGGTGTAATCTCAATCAGCAGAATGGAGTCTAAAGGATCTGTCGCTACATGCCGAGAGACATTTTGCCTATTCCGGGCATGCGCCATTTTGCGGATATTGTTTTTCAGGTAATTATCATTTGAAATGAGTACCCTTGGATAAGCAGGAATGCCGGTATAGCTGAGTGCCAAATGTTGCCTGCATGGAAATGTTTTCGATCAAACAATCATTCGTATGAAGAAGATAAAAAACACCAAACTCGCAATATTTTTCCTGCTGGGGTCAATTGTTGTGATCCCTCTGATCTATTCCATTCCCGCCGTTCGTGAAAAAGTTGCATGGCGAGTCAATGAGGCATGGGCACAAATTAAGTATGCAATATCGCCTCCGGAGAAAGTACTATTCGTTCCAAAGGAGGGTCCCCCAACTGCGACTGAGACGGTTCCCACTCCCCAACTTATGCCTGCGACGACACCGACCCTGGTTATATCGCCGATACCATTACCTGAGAAGATAACTCTCATTGGCGCCCAACATGAATATCAAACCTGGAATAACTGCGGCCCGGCTACCTTGGCAATGGCGCTTACTTACTGGGGATGGGACGACGATCAGCGACCCATTGCCGCATTCACCAAACCCAATTCGCGGGACAAGAATGTAATGCCTTATGAACTGTCCGATTATGTTCTGGAGGAAACCGGACTTGAAGTTGTTTACCGTACAGGCGGTGACATCAAATTGCTCAAACGCCTACTGGCTGCCGAATTGCCGGTTATCATCGAGAAGGGCTTCGAAGGTCGTGACTTTGATGGCTGGATGGGGCATTATGTTCTCGTGACCGGTTAGGATGAAACCGAACGCAAGTTTATTGTCCAGGATTCGTATTACGGTCCTGATCAGTCTATTCAGTATGAGAATTTGGAGGGTAATTGGCGGGCGTTTAATTTCACGTATCTTGTTATTCATCCAATTGAACGGCAGAAGGATGTGATCGCAATTTTGGGTCCTCATTTTGATGTGGAATACAATAACCGCAGCTCTGCACATGTTGCAACGGAAGAGGTTGTCCAATTAGCCGGACGGGATCAATTTTTTGCATGGTTCAATCTGGGTAGCAGTCTGGTTCAACTCCGGGATTATGCCGGTGCTGCATTGGCGTATGACAAGGCATTTGCCATGTATCCTGATATTCCAGACAAAGAGAGACCCTGGCGTATGATGTGGTATCAGACCGGGCCGTACTCGGCATATTTTTACACAGGGCGTTTTCAGGACGTGATGGATCTTGCCACCACCACCCTCAAGGCTATGAGTGAACCGGTTCTCGAGGAAAGTTATTATTGGCGCGCCCGTTCCCTTGAAGCATTGGGGGATTATGACAGAGCCAGGACGGATCTTCGGACTGCCCTCAATAACCATCCCGGTTTCGAACCTGCATTAACCCGGCTTCATCAATTAGGAGATATTCCTTAATATAGTTGTTGGGCAGAAGCAGCAGGGCTATGCATTTTTCTACCCTTATAAAACATATGGGTATCCTCCGAATTCGGAGGATACCCATAGTAGTCTGACGACACAATACTCTACAAAGTAGGATGGCGGTAAATCTATACGCCGCTAGACTTTTGACGAATATTACGCAGATTCTATGTGGAATGATCGCGCCACAACCACTGCTTCATAATGATGCCGCCCATCATTTCCAGCATCGGCAACTGCATTGATCAGAATTTCCGGGGTGACTTTGCCGCTGTCAAAATACACTTCCGCTAATCCTGTATCAAGATGGATCTCGGCATGATGAACACCTTCCAGGGAAACAAGTCCATTTCTTACACGTGCGGCACAATTCGGGCAACCCATCCCGGATACTGCCAGCAAAGTTGTGTCTGCACTTTTTAGTATACTATCCAAGACAGTCTTTTGAATGGGTTCGACATGACAATTTTGATCCATGATCTTTACTCCTGTTATTTATTTCGAGATATTTACATTCTCATTGCCATCGGCAGGGTGAAGAGAACGACGTTCATGATGGTCAGGACGACCATCAACACCGCAAAGGGCGCGAATGTTCCCCAGACTTTTTCGCCGGAATGATTCGATTTGGAGATGCGATAGGCGGTGTAAAGGGAGCCAATGAAGCCAAGAGCGATCAAGCCAAATTGAAGCCACTGGATCTCCTGCATGCCGAGAATGGCAGGCGACGCGCCGTGGATTTCCATCCCAAACAATGCCATACCGGTGTATAGAATGGACTTGCCTTCCGCCAGCAGGTGGAACAGGTTATGCGCGATGTGCCCTGCCATGTCCAGTGCAATGATGGCATATCCAAAGCGGGCAAAATTTTCAACGAGCGTAGCTTTGTTGAACTTGCTTGCGATCCAGGAGGTCAGCCCGAGCAACGCCACCGGGATGATGATGGCAGTCGCAAAGGTTATGCTGAAGGTGACAGCGTAGTTAGTCGTGCCGGTCACGTTCTCCAACCACTTCAACATGGATTCCCAGATTTCGAGCATGGTCACATTCTGGACGAACACAATGCCCATGATGACTGCTGAAAGGAAGGCTTCTTCCATCTTCGGCTTGCGGATGAACCATAATTCCTTGGTAGGCGGACGCACGGTCAGTTGGATGGAGTTGTTGGGGCAGCCCTTGATACATTCCGCACACAACACACAGTTGGCGCTGGAGGTCATGGTCTTGGGGAATTCATACAAGGGGCAGGGCATGGATTGGTCCGTGCCTTTATAGCAGGCGGCGATGGTACATGTCGCACAAATTTCCGGAGTTCCACGCAGGCTCAACATGCCGTTGCGGGCGTAGTTGCCTGAAAGACCACCCAGGAAGCAGACATAGCGGCAAAAGGTGCGGCGTTCGTAAAAAGCACCGGAGACGATCACGCCTGTGGTGAGGGTCAACATCAGTACACCGGAGCCAAGCGGATTTTCCACCACGCCAAAGACATGATCACTCCAGGTGATGAAGATAAAGAGCGCATCGATGATCCAGATGCCATATTTTTTCAGGAAGCGTGGAGCGGGGCGATTGTTGCCGACAAAATTTTGTACAAGATCATTGATCTTGGCAAACGGACAGATGGCGCACCAGAACCGTCCGAGGAACAGGAAGATGATCGGGATGAGAGGCCACCACAAGACCCAGGTCAGCGCGGTGCCGAAGTTGTCATGCGCCGATTCAGGTCCCAGAATAAGCTCGAACATGATGACCATGAAGATCATCAGAGTGGGCCATTGGATGATGCCGGGATACCAGCGGCTGCGCAGGAAACGGTCGATCCATTTGTTGTTGAGCAGGTTTCCGCCATTCAGCATGGAGGGGGGTGGGGTTGGAAGAGATGTTGTCATGAAATAATCCTCTTAGGCCTTTGGAGAAATGGGTTTTCGTTTTGTGATGGCGGCTGCGGCAATCACCGTTGCATTGATGCCGAAAAAGCCAGCCAGAATCCCATAATTGGAAATGGTGCGGGGAACTTCAATGGGAATTTCGACTGCGGTCATCTGGTCATCCAGAGTAAAGTGGATATTGAATGTCCAGTTGCCTGAAGCATCCAGATGGATCTCTCCTGAATATTCGCCAGCTTCATGCCCACTTGCGAGCTTCACTGCAACAGGTTCTTCGTCATGAGCAACCTCTTCGACATCTTCATGCTCGTTGGTTTCAGACTCGCTAGACATATCCATTCCTGACATGCCATGCACATCTTCCGGGACTGGGGTTTCGGTAGCCATTTCCATGCCATGCATTTCCTCAGCAGGTTCTTCTGAATGATCGGACATTTCTTCCGCTGGCATGGCGATTACTTCCACGATGGCATTTGAGACCGGCATGCCCATCGAGTCGGCGATCAGCACATGAAATTCATTCATGCCTGATTTGACAGGCTCGGAAAATACGAGCGTAATATGATATCCATCTGCGGTCGCTTCATATCCACCATCTCCGCCATCCGCAAATACAGTTCCCGGAAAGCCCATCAAAAGCATTGCGATGATGACCATTCGGGTGGTGATTCCTGAAATTTTTTTAGCCATGAACAGCCCAGCTCCTTATTCTGCAAAGTTGACCTATCTTATAAGGATTGTTCCATCCGAAGTAGCGCGATATGGCGCAAAAGGGAGTAGGCAGAATGACTTGTGTCAAACATCATGGCAAATATATGACAGATCATTCAGGAACGATCTCTGTTCAATTCAATCCCACAAAAACAATCATCCCCTGATAATTCAGGGGATGATTGTTCAAATGAAGTACATTGATTACTTGCGTTGGAATAACAAACCGGGTTGCCAGGGAGTGCCTACCTGTACCAGCAGCCAGCGGTCCAGACCAAGCCAGCCGGAGGTTTTCCAAGCAAGGACAAGCAGGATCGAGAGGATCAGGAAGACAGGATTGACAGAGGCGGATCCTGCCATCATAAAATTCCAGTTCATAAAACCGCCTATAAAAGCGGAGAACCAGATGAAGATACCCAGGATCAATGCCGCGCCCACCAGTAATTCGCCCACCGCCACGAGTTTGGCGAACCAGACGTAGTTGCCGCTATCGAGCATGAACTGGATGAAATTGCGATACCAATCAAAGGCGATCAGAGGACGGGCAGGCGCATCGGGGATGAGGACAGCGCGATCCCAGAAACCTTTCAGCGCTTCGCCGCCCTGCATCCAGGCGGGGTTGGTGATCTTGCCCCAGCCCGATTCGATCCACTGGTATCCCAGGTACAGACGAATGGTGAGCCAGAGCCAGGCAAACACCTTGCCTTCGAACAGGGTTTTCGTAAAGGGAACATCAGCGAGTTGATAATCCCGGGTCATGGTTTGAGTAGTCATTTTTACTCCTTTTAGGATGAATTTTGTCTTGCTGTGACCCATCTTACAACCCATGTGGAAAAATCAACAGCGCATTTCAACCTGTTTCGAAATACGCTGTTTTGCTTATGATATTTATCAGGAATGATTTCCTGATTGTCATATTGAATTAATCAAGAGGGTGTTCGATTTCACCAGCCATAAAAGGGTCGGGGTTCAAAAGAAATACATCCAAACATGCCTGCGTACAGAAATATATCCTCTCGCCGCGATACTCCGCACTGGTGTATTTGGATGGATCCTTGATTATTCCTCCACAAGCAGTTTTATATTTTGGCGGAGGAGGTAGGAATGTTTCGTTTTGATCCAGTGTCATTGGTTGTCTTTTCGATGATGTTGGATTTCATTCCTGAGCCAGAAGAGAGTCACGGCGGTGGCGGCGCCAATCATACCAGCAAGAACCACCAGGCTGGGCGCCGAGCCAAACATCATCCTCCAAAATACGGCGAACAAGATGACGCCAATAACAAATGCCGCGATGCAAGAAAGGTTTGGCATGTGGATTTTTTCGTGTTTCATTTTTGTGTATCCCTTTCGGTATTATTCCACGATCAACTTGCCCCGCAACATTCCCATCTGACACTGGAAGCCATATTCACCTTCTTTGGCAGGGGTGAATTCCAACGTCACCTGTTCGCCTTCGGGTAATAATGCGTTTTGATTGAAATCGGGGAACAGCACTTTTTCGGAACATGCGGAACTCTCCTGACGCGTGAACGTTAACCGCACGGGGCGACCTTTTTGCACCACGATCACATCGGGGGTGTAGCCGCCTTTGACTGTGATTGCCACCTCTTGTGCGCCGGAGGCAGAAACAGCTGCACGGGTCTGCGCCTTGGGCGCGAACCAGAAATACCAGGCGATCAATACAGTCAGTACGATACCCGAAAGGATTACAAAGATTTGTAGATTGGACATGTTAATCTCCTTTGACAGTCCGCCACAGGGAAAGCGGACCGAATAGTGTGACGAAGTGCTGCGCCTCTTTGACTTCGCCGAAGCCTGCCTCTGCTATGAATCGCGGGATCAGCCCGTCGAAGTTGTCGGCAGTCTCTTCGAGACGGCGCATGTAAGTTGCCATGAAGCGGGTAAGCGGAATATGCGGCGCACCGAAATCCAGAATGTACAACTCGCCGCGCGGTTTTAGTACGCGGAATATTTCCTTGAACGCCTGCCGTTTGTCGTCCGTGACGAGGTGGTGAATGGCAAGGCTTGTAATCACTCTCTCGAGGGCAGAATCAGGATACGGAAGGGAGGTGGCGAGACCTTCATCCCACTGAATATCCGTACCGCGCGATTTATCTCGCGCAATATCCAACACTTGTGAATCACCATCCATGCCTGTGACTTTGGCTGTTGGATGCGCTTGCTTGAGTAAGAGAGTCAGTGTGCCTGTGCCGCAACCGAGATCGAGAATCTTCATGTGCGGCTG
Source organism: Anaerolineae bacterium (assembly GCA_022072245.1). Taxonomy (GTDB): domain Bacteria; phylum Chloroflexota; class Anaerolineae; order UBA4142; family SHND01; genus SHND01. The sequence continues at coordinate 29,247 of JAJVIA010000093.1, read as the reverse complement.
AATGTTTGCCAGTTCAATGAGGCGTCGCTTGAACGTCTCTTCGCGCATGACCCATTTAAGCAGGGGATCATACAGCGGCGTGAGCCATTTGAAACTGAGAGCGCGGATGTAACGGGACATTTCACACCTGTTGGGATTTTCTGAGTTGCTCCCTCAGCATGGGGACCGTTGGAAAGCCTTTGATACCCTCTGGCGTTGAATAGATACGGCAACTCAATGAATACATTTCACGTTCCTCATGCCAAAGATCCATACCATCAATACGAATATGCGGAGAACCAAGAAATTTCAAGCGGGTTGCGTCTTGATCGCCTTCCACTTTCACCATTTCCACAACCGCGGTGATGCCTTCCTCCTGTAACGCAGCTTGGAGATTTTCCAAACCACTTTCCCAGGAAGGGCAACCATCGAAATAGAGCAGTTCGATTTTCATATTTCACCTTACGCTGAATTTGGGCTTGAAGCCGCGCAGGCGATTGGCATTGCCAACAACGGTGACAGAGGAGAATGCCATTGCTGCCCCCGCAATCAATGGGCTGAGCAGCAAACCAAAGAACGGGAACAAAACGCCCATCGCAACGGGAAGTCCCAGCACGTTGTAAATAAAAGCGCCGAACAGGTTCTGATAGATATTCGTCATGGTGGCGCGACTGACTTCAATGGCAGTGACCACGCCTTTGAGACTGCCCTTGATGAGTGTGATGTCCGAGGCTTCGATGGCAACGTCAGTGCCCGTACCGATCGCGAGACCGACGTCCGCCTGCGCCAGCGCGGGCGCGTCGTTAATCCCATCGCCGACCATTGCGACTTTTTTGTTTTCCGCCTGTAACAGATGAACGTTATTAGCTTTATCCTCGGGTAATACTTCCGCCAGTACGCGGGTAATCCCGACTTTGCGCGCAATCGCTTCGGCTGTGCGGCGATTGTCGCCGGTGATCATCACGACTTCGATGCCCATACTTTGCAGGGCTTTGATCGCTTCTGCAGAATCTTCTTTGACTGTGTCCGCCACGGCAATAATGCCAGCGGCTTTGCCATCAATCCCAACGAACATGGGAGTCTTACCGTCGTCGGCAAGGGTTTTTGATTTTTCTTCGAGGGAACCGAGTGCAATTTTTTCGCGGTTCATCAACTTGATATTTCCAATTAGGATGTTTCGTCCTTCAACCTTCGCAGAAACGCCGTGTCCAGGGATGGCTTCAAAATCCTGCACATTGCTCAATTCCAGTTTCCGTGCCTGCGCGCCTTCCACGATGGCTTGCGCCAATGGATGCTCACTCACCTTTTCAACTGAGGCTGTCAAACGCAGGAGGTCTTCCATCGTCCATTCTCCACCGTCTGCGATCACAGTGTCTGTCACTTCAGGCTTGCCCTTCGTGATCGTCCCCGTCTTATCCAACACAACCGTTTGAATCGCACGAGCGGTTTGTAATGCTTCCCCCGAGCGGATGAGAATTCCATTTTCCGCGCCTTTACCGATGCCGACCATCAAGCTCATTGGCGTGGCGAGTCCCAATGCACATGGGCAGGCGATGATCAGCACCGTGACGCTTGTGACGAGCGCATAAACCAATTGCGGTTGAGGTCCAATCACAAACCAGATCACAAAAGTCCACACGGCCAGGATCATCACGATGGGGACAAAGTAACCAGATACGGTATCCGCGAGTCTGGCAATTGGCGCCTTGGAATTCTGTGCATCCTGTACCATCTTCACGATTTGCGCCAAGGCAGTGTCCTTGCCAACCTTGGTCGTACGGAACTTGAATGCGCCGGTCTTGTTGATGGTCGAGCCGATGACTTCATCGCCTTGCTTCTTCGATACAGGCAACGATTCACCTGTCAGCATGGACTCGTCCACCGCCGAACTGCCTTCGACGATGACTCCATCCACAGGCACCTTCTCACCAGGGCGGACCTGGATCACATCACCAACCAACACTTCTTCAACGGGTAAATCCATTTCTTTGCCATCGCGGATGACGCGCGCTGTTTTCGCTTGCAAGCCCAGCAGTTTCTTGATCGCAGAACTGGATTGACCCTTGGCACGCAGTTCAAGCGCCTGTCCCAACACAACCAACGCAATCACCACTGCCACAACATCGTAAAACGGTTCGGAGGTTCCTTCGGGGAATACGGATGGAAAAGCAATTGCGAATGTTGAATACAACCACGCCGCACCCGTACCGAGCGCGATCAACGTATTCATGTTTGCCGAGCGATGCTTGAACGCCGCCCATGCGCCTGTGAAAAAGTCATACCCAGAATAGAACAACACGGGCAATGTAGCGGCTGCGGATAGAATCCATGCCCAGCGAATGGTTTCCATTGACAGATCCCGGATGCCAGGCACATACTGCGGGTATGCGAACAACAACACGGGAATTGAAACAATCGCCGAGAACCAGAACATTCTCATCAAGCGACCGTATTCATGCGCATGTGCTTCTTCCTGTTTATCCACCGGTGCACCGGTTAACGCAGGTCGGGGCTTGTAACCCCAGGTCTCGATGGCTGTCTTCAACTGTGAGAGCGTTGTCTTTTGAGGGAGATAATCCACGCTCGCTTCCTGGGTGGCAATGTTGACCGTTGCGCTAAAAACACCCTCCTTGGATTTCAGTTCATCCTCAATGAACTTCACGCAGGAGGCGCAGCGTAAGTTTTCGATTCCGATCTTGATGTTCGTCCCACCCAATTGGAAGCCAGACGCACGAACAACTTCTGCCATTTGCGGGATGTTCACCTTCGCTGAATCGTATTCCACTTGTAATACGCCCGCTCCTGCATTGGTGGTTACTTGATGGACGCCCTCCAGGGCGCGCAAACCAGATTCCAGGGTGGTGACAGGTTTATAAAACGGCAAATCGGCGACGGGTAGTTCGATACGTGTGAGAGTCCGCTCGGGATTGAAACCCGTTGTTGCCGAAGTCATTACATAATGGTGCGGGTCTGCGTCGAACTGATCCACGCAAGATTGCGAGCAAAAATAAAACGTCTGCCCCATGTGTTCGCGATGAGCGAAGGCATTTTGGGGTTCGATTTCCATTCCACATACAGGGTCACGGACAGTCATGGTTACCTACCTTTTTAAAGATGCCATTAGTGTATATCCATTAGGCAACCGAAGGTAGCGGGTTTCAGCCTAGTGGTATATAAGCAAAATAGCCTATCTTTCGACAGGCTATTTTGGGGAACGTGTGGGTGTCTTTATTTCAAGGCAGAGCCGCAGTAGGGGCAATTCTGCCAGTCGGCTTGGGTGCCTTTTCCGCAGTTGGTGCAGGATGTCTGTGTTGGAGTCTGTGGAGGATTGCCAGTATTCCGGACAAGCGCCACAACGCCATACACAATGAGAGCGAGGATACCGATGGGGATAAGCCACATGAAGAACATGCCCAGTCCCATCCCGAACCAACCAAAGGGAGAATAGCCCCAGTTGCCCATCATGCCAGGTCCGCCATAACCACGGTTGCCCCACATCATCCCGCCCCCGAAGAGGAACAGGCTAACAAGAACAGCCACGATGCCAACGATCCACCAATTAACTTTTTTCATTTCGATTTCCTTTCATAAAGTCTGTCCGCAATGCGGGCAGTTTTTCCAATCGTGTTGCATCGCCTGATTGCATTGCGGGCAGGTGCGATTTGAAGCAGATTGGAATGCCCTGGCAGGATTGTTGCCCGACAGACCGTAAACCACCAAGCCGATCAGTACCAGAGGGATGATCCACATGAGAAACATAACGTACTCCTTTCGATGATTCAACAATAACAGACGTGATTAAAGAATGTGTAAATGTTCGACAAAGAGTCTGTGAAAATTTCAAGGCACATTACCTGAAAAAAAAAGGAATGACCCGCTCAATCTGGTCATTCCGTGGCGAACTCGGCTAAATATTAATATTTACTGTACATTGTTGTCCACATGAACGTGGATTTTCCCATCAGGCGTCACAGGTTTCATACAAATGTAACCATCGCCATTCTGATCGGCATCCGTGCCTACATGCTTGTGGTGGTGATTGTCGTGTTCCATCGCCATTTCGAGTGTAAAGCCTGGGGCACAGTCGCCGCTTGGTTCGCCCATCGCATACGCAGCGGAAACTGCGAATTGAGAGAGAACCACAACCAGTAAAAATGCAAATGCAAGTCTCTTGAACATTCTATTCTCCTTTAGTGTTGGTGATGGTGCTCGCTCTCGGCTGGTTTGCTGAGATATTTTTCAGGCTCCTTGTCAAAAGCCTTCTTGCATCCGAGCGAGCAGAAATAATACGTCTGCCCTTTGTATTCAGACGTGCCGGCGGCAGTGGCGGGATCAATATCCATGTGGCAAACGGGATCATGTACTGTAGCTGTCATAGATCTTATCTCCTTTGGTTGGATTTGATTATCACATCAAAAGACAATCTCAATGAGAGCCATATTACCCAAAGCCTTATAGGCAATTCTGCCTATCCTATTTCTCTATCTTGAATCCTGCCTGTTCCCACTCCACCATGCCGCCGGTCAGATTCCAGATATTGGTATATCCCAGTGATACAAGCTCAGTCGCCGCGATTTCGCTCATGCGCCCACTTCGGCAATACAAAACAATCTTTGCATTCTTATCTGTAGGGAGTTGGTTCAGATATTCAGAAGTGCTGATCTGATCATACGGGATGGACAAGTCCGTGTTTGAAATGGTCCCTGCAAAAGGGATATGCACATTAACGAAGACGAAGTCCTTGGCTTCCAACATCGTATTTAATTCATGGGGCGTAATATTCTGATAGGAACCACCTGTTACGCTGACGGTCTCGCCCGCCACAGTTTTGGATTGGCAAGCCGTCAGCATAAGAGCGGACAATAATATGCATATCAATGTTTTCATAAATCACGTCTTTTGAATCGTATGTCCGCTTAGATAACCGAGATACGCAGGCACAAGTGGAAGCACACAAGGCGAAAGAAAAGACAACAACCCTGCGACGATGGCTGTGATATAGGTGGGCGCAGCCGCATAGGTGGTGAATGACTCGATGAAGTAACCATTCTTGAATGCCCAGATCGCGATCAGGCTCATGGTGTTCGTAAACAGTAAAACACCTATCGCAATGATGAAAACACCGCTTGCGATCTTGAAATATTTTTGATAGGGGCGCACGCGCTTGAGCCAGCCGGAAGCACGTTCCAGTCCAACTGCCATCGCGAGGAATGGAATGCCCAACCCAAGCGAATAACCTGAAGACAGCCACATTGCCTGTCCCACCGTTTGCTGGCTGAGACCCATTGTCAGGATCGCACCGAGTGTCGCGCCAATACACGGACTCCAGCCTGCGGCGAAGAAAATGCCCATCAACGCTGAACCGCCATACGTTCCACGTTGACCCGAGTATTGGGCGCGTGTATCGGCATAAAACCACGGAATACGGATCACTTCCAGGGTTGCCAAACCGAACATGATGACGACCACCCCGCCAATTTGCGCGATGACCTGTTTATACGCGCCAAATAACTGACCCAGCGCCGTCACCGAACCGCCCCAGCCGATCACAAAGACCAACGAGAAGCCTAGCACGAAGAGGAGCGCATGTAGAAATATTTTCAATCTTTCTGTTTGGGTTGGGAATTGCGTGCCGACGGTTTCAGAAGTCATAAGTCTGCCTATTCGATAAGGATTTGACTCCATGATACGCAAAACCCCGCCCCTGCATGAGCGCAGGATGGCGGGGAAGTAAATAAGCAAAATGGCTTATGACTTAAAGCGCTTCACAATCGGACTTTCAACCTGGTTCCCTTTCCCATAGTGGATTCGATATCAAGCCGCGCTCCGATCAAGTCAGCGCGTTCGTGGATGCCCAGTAGTCCAAAGTGCCCATTGGGAGCAAATTCCGTGGGGCTGTTCGGAGCAATAAATCCGTTGCCGTTATCCGTGACCACCAATGAAATTTCTGAATTATCAAATCCGATGGTCAGGTCGGCATGGGTCGCCTTGGAATGCTTGGCCACATTAGTGAGCGCCTCCTGTGCGATGCGATACAACGATAACTCTACTTCACGCGCGAGACGGCGTTCACTTCCCGTTTTTTGAAAGTCCACAACCAGTTGATTGTTCTGCATTATTTCCCGTGCCAACATTTCCAGCGCGGTGACCAGACCCAGGTCTTCAAGATAAATGGGACGCAACGCCCGCGTCAAGCGCCGAAGGTTCTCTATTGTCTGTTCGGCGAGCGTCTCCAATTCCTTGAGCGATTGCCTTCCGTTCTGGTCCTTAATCAATTTTTGCGCGAGTTGCACTCGTTGTTTCAAGGCAATCACGGCTTGAATGGTGTCATCATGCAGTTCACGCGCCAGACGGGCGCGTTCCTCTTCCTGTGCGTAGGTGATCGCACCGATATAATCGTGCAATCCCTCCTGTGCTGCCTGCACCTTGCGGGACATTTCTGTCAACTCCTGTTGTAGATGCTGGACCTCCAATATCCCCCCAACCGGTTCCTTGATGGCTTCAAAATCTCCCCATGCCAGCGCAGCCGCCTTGGACTCAAGTTTCTGCAAGGGCTGGACGATCTGTTTGGCGCCGAACCAGATGGCGATCAATGCCAGGATGAAGGCGGGCACCATTACTAACGGAGCCATCTGGGTCAATTGCAGGGAGGGACTGATTACCATTTCCCATTCCTCCTCTGTGATCAACGCCCAGCCGACCGCCTCAATCGGGCTGTAGGCAACCACATGTTCGGTCTCATCCTTCTTCACATAGAGCACGCCGCTCTTTCCACTTAGAGCTTCCATCACCCCTGGATGATCTGCCTCCAGGCTTTCCTGCTCAAGCGCCCCGCTGACGAAGAGCAAGCGGCGGGAATTATCCAGCAAATAGATGGTCACATGACTGCCCGCTGGATAGGTGGGCGTCAGGGTCTCGGAAGCCAGCGCCTCGGGTGAAAATGCGCCGGCGACGATTACATTGCGGGTTTCAGAATAGGCTGAGATGACGACAAAAAGGTGATTGGAGTGGGGATCAATGACGGGGTCGGAAAAAACAGGTTTGAGGTCGGAGGAGGAAGCGAGTTTGATCAAGTTGGGATTTTGCGATACCCATCCCCAAAATCTGTCATTCCCGGTTTTTTCGATCAAGTGTCCGTCCGAGTTCAGAAAGGCAACCTCCCCATTGAAATCCTTTGCCAGATCATTGGTGGTGGCGAATATATCATTAAAGGAGATATCCTTGGATGCCAGCACCGCCATACTGGTGATGGTTGCCATGCGGTGATGCAGTTCAGATTGCAGTGCTGCGGCGGCGGACTGCACGGCACGCTCATCACGTTCCCCGACAAGCGCGCGCATGTCCTGTTGGTGCATGTTGACGCCGCCAAATGCAATGATTAACAGCAATAACGTAAGCGGAAGAACGGTTACAGCAAAGAGTTGTGTAATACCTCGCCAGCCCGGCAGAAATCTTTTCATTCTTCGGAGATGTTGCCTGAACTCTGTGAGATCAATCCCAGGGAAACACCGCGCATGACCGCCTCCGTGCGGCTGTTGGCTTGCAGTTTGGCGAAGATGTGCGCGAGATGCCCCTGTACCGTGCGGTCGCTGATGGTAAGTTGAACGCCGATGGATTTATTCGTGAAGCCCTTCGCAGCAAGGCGCAGTACATCGAGTTCACGGTCGGTCAACGGCTCAACGATTTTCTTTTCAGGGCCTTTGAAAATATTAGACATCAACTTGCGTGTGATGCTGGCTGCCAGCGCAGACTTGCCCTCGTGGACATCCCGCACTGCCTGAATCAATTCATCCGCCTGCCCGGTCTTAAGAACATAGCCATTGGCGCCTGCCTGCAGGACTGCCATCACATACGGGTCATCATCATACGCGGTCAAAATCAGAACACCCACTTCGGGAAATTGCGAACGCACCCAACGTGTTACCTCGATCCCGCTTGCTTTTGGCATTTGGATGTCGAGCACGGCGACATCTGGTTTATGTTTCTGGATAAGCGTTTGTGCTTCTTCACCGTCCCCCGCCTCCGCAATAACCTGGAGATCGGAGGCGCTTTCCAGCAGTTGCCTCACCCCCGCGCGGACGATGTGATGATCATCCGCCAGTAGAATGCGTATTTTGGGTTTTGATTTGCTCGATGACTTTGGCATAGTTTAGTTCGTCCAGTTGTTGATTATAAGCCTGCGTTTGATGGATGTACGGGAATGCCAGCCAGACGATACCCAGTCCTGCCAAAATTCCGGTGATGAAGCGCATGATGGAATTGAATGAACCGAGCGCGTCGCCTGCATAAAACGTCGCAGGGAAGGCATGATTTGTCAATAGAGCCAGCCATATATTTGTATCACGAAACCCCAACCCTATGCCGGCGAAATCGCTGATCGCATGTGTGCCGCCATCGAGTACAAGCGGGAGCAGGAGCAGCGCAAATCCCCACCATGACAACGGCTTGATTCTTCGACGAAAGGGATACCAGATTGCCGCAAGCAGCCAGACACTTGTATAAAATGAGATCATTCGATCAGACCATGCCACTTTCCAGCCCATCGATTGATTGCCGATGAATTGGCGCAGGATCATGGGGTTGTCTGTGTTTTGCCACACGGACTGGACTTCGTTCAATGAGTACATGATCTTCTCGCCAAACCAAAAGAACGAACGCTCCGGCAGTTGATGACAGAAGAACGAGTAAGTGAAGTAGACCGCCTTTCCCGCGCCCGTCCAACCGAGTTCCATAAAGACCGGTGCAAGAAAGGGAACGAACACCCACAAACCATAGATGATCAGGAAAGTCTCGAACCAATGTGTACTAATCCAGTGGAAGATGCTTGGTTTCGAATGAATGCTCGCGGTGGTGGTGGACATTTTTTCCTTTAAGGAGCGTTTGGCTCGGGCGCGCGATTAAGATTGGCGCGATAGAAGGCTTTCGCTTGTTCAGCGTCGAAGCTCTCGAACTTTTGTATCCGCCCCCACGAGGTCATGGCAACGGGGGCATCAAGGGAATTCCAAGGATACGCAATCAGTTTCACGCCACCGAGGTCATCCATGACCGTGCGGATCTGTGATTCCAATTCCGCGCATCCCGTCTCATTCAACAAGTCGCAGTTGTACCAGAAGATCACATATCCGTGTTCCAGGTTATGGACAAGATAACCAGCAGGATACGTATAGATATTCTCATCAAAAAATCCCGCCTGTGCTTCGGTTGCATAATGTAATCCGGACGTTGGCGGATCGGAATTATATTGTCCTGGGTCAGAGTCGGTGGGAAGATGCGGATCGCTCTTCATGATCGGAACAGCATCGCCTGCCGCCGGTTTGATTCCCTGCCAGACCATGACGCCAAGGATCGCCAATACAGCGAGTCCAATTCCGCCCCAGATGATCCCTGAAACCAGTTTTTGTTTTTTGTTTCTTTGTTGAATGTGTTGTCGTCTTTGTTTGTTGTTCATGAATTAACCCTGCCGGCTGGAAAGCAGATGCCACATGGAGTGACACCTGCTTCCGATGGCTCATTATTGCACCTTGAACTCGATATCTTCCTTGTAATCCAGACCATCCTTGCGGACATACACGGTTATTTTCCAGTTGCCGCTCATGCTGAAATTGGCATTGATGGAATAGTGCCCTCCACCCTGCTCGGTGGCAAGACCGCTCATCCCCATGCCGGTCATGTCCGTATGATCGGCAGAGACATCCACTGTTGCGCCCTCGATGGGCTTGCCGTCTCCATCCGTGATGGTCAGGATCAATTCCATGTCGCCCATCATGGCAGGATTGGGATTGGTCTCCACCTGGATATTTACCAGATTCGACGATCCTGACTCGACCGGCGCGGCAGGCTGTGCAGATCCACCGCAAGCCGCCAATACAGCCGCCAATACAAAGTACATACTGATAAAGAACATCCTTCTCATGTTTTACTCTCTCCTTGAGTATTTTTAGTCAACAACGTTGATCATCAACATCAAGCCGCCCGGCTCGACGTTATCGTTGGTAGTGTGGTGCAGGATGTGACAGTGCAACATCCATTGCCCGGTCTCTGTGGCGACGAACTCGATGTCGTAGCGTTCACCCGGAGCAACGCTGACCGTGTCCTTGGTCAACTGCGCTGCCTCGGGGACAGGATGCCCATCCGTCGCCACGATCTTGAAGGGCACACCATGCAGATGCATAGGGTGTATGAACTGACCAATAGCAATGAAGCGTAGCCGCACCAGATCCCCTTTCTTGACGGTGATGGTTTCGGTGGCAGGGAAGGATTTGCCGTTGATCGTGAAGTAATTGGGTTCCATCCCACTCATGGGCATGGCGGCATAGGTCGTTCCATCCGTCATACGCCATTCCGAGATCATCAGGGTCTTATCCACAGCGGGTGGATTGGCAAGAGGTTCCTTGGGGTCAATAATGAATGGCGCATAAAGCCCCGCGCCCACCTGCACATCACCTTCATAATGGGAGTGATACATAAAGGTTCCTGCCGGCTTGGCGGTGAATTCATAGGTAAACGTCTCGCCAGATTCGATGGGGTCCTGAGTGACACCCGGTACGCCATCCATCGCATTGGGGACTTCGACTCCATGCCAGTGGATCGTGGTTGGATCGGGTAATTCGTTCTTTACGATCACCCGCACCTGATCCCCCTCGGTCACGCGGATCATCGGTCCAGGCACGGTTCCGTTATACGTGAAGGCTGTGACGGTCACACCATCCAGGATTTCCCATTGAACAGCCTTGGTGGTCAACTCAAAGACCTTGACCCCTTCTTCCAGCCGGTAATCCAGGGGCTGTCCGCCTTCTGTTTCGGTGGCAGGCTGGACGTTTGGCGCAGTGATCGGCTCCATCATATGAGCCGCTTCAGGGTTGTCCATCATCATACTGCCCGGGGTGGGCGTCCCATCCGCCATGCCTGAATTGTCATTGTTCATTGGCATGTCCCCATTGGAGGTTGTGGCTGGCGCGCAAGCCGACAATATCAAAGCGAGACTCGTAATTGTAAAAAATAAAATATTCTTCATTATGGTTCCTCTGCAAAGTTGGAATAGCGCTTAAATATAAGGATTTCCCCTTGATCAATCCAGCGCAATTTGACGCGGGAATATATAGGCAATATTGCCTATGTGAATGTCAGACAGATACTACCGCCTTGATATCCAATGCTTCTTTGATGGAGGCAACCAGTTTTCTGTCCGCCCGTTGGGATGGGTCATCCGCAATGGAGAAGCGCGTTTGTCCGTCACTTCCATGCAGGATCAAGGTGGCAGGTTCAGCAGACTCCCCATAGATCATCAGGACGACCATCTGGCAGTCGCATTCTGTTGTGCCGTGATTTGGGCAGGGACAATCCTGCTGGATATGTCGCGCTGTGTGCAGATCAAAAGTTTGCAAAGCCCGCAATCCATTCTGCGATAATTTTTTCTTCGCCGTCTGCAAAGCCATATCGCAGGGTAAGTCAACAATCAGGAAGGAAAGTGTGGTCATGGAACGCCTCTTTTATTGGATGTTCTCCATTGTAGACAGGTTCCCATTTGGATTGGAGAGCCGCGTGGCGTATTTCCGGGTAGGCGAAATTGCCTATCTGTCGGATCATATTTTGGGGCAGGTTCTCCCACATCCCCTATCCAGAAACCTCAAATGCGCTCCTAAACCAAGATGCTCCAGCCACTGCTTTGATATGGTGTGGCGTAACCTCCCGATTTTTGTTACTGTGTGTCTTGAATTGTAAACACCTTGAACATAAATCATCACCTGCATTAATTCGTGCAATTGATAATGACAAATATTCATTCTTTTCTGACAGATGACATAATTCTACAGATAGTTCTATCTACCCAACGTAAATCTAAATACTCTCATTCATTGTTAAAGAAATCCATCACAAAACTCTCTAGCCCCATCCGCCTTTTGATAATACAGTTGGGACATTCATTATCAAAAGCGGTTGGTTATGCACATCTACTGTCTCGGCCTCAATCACAACACCACACCAGTCGAACTTCGGGAACAATTCTCGCTCAGCGAGGATGCGATCCGTTCTGCATTGGCCCGTCTTTCATGCGGGCATCTCTCTGCATCCATCGCGGAACTGGTCATCATCTCCACCTGTAATCGTACTGAACTCTACGCCGCCTCCAGTCATATGGCAATTGCCGAATTGGAGGCTTTTTTATCAGACGCAAGTGGCGTGCCCGCGAAGCAGTTCTGCACTCATGCCTACCGATACGCAGATCTCGATGTCGCCCGTCATCTCTTTAAAGTTGCGGCAGGACTCGACTCGCTCGTCATTGGCGAGCCGCAAATTTTGGGACAGATCGTCCGTTCACTGGAACTCTCCCGTGGACAGAACATGGCAGGACCCGTATTGAACCGCCTCTTCCAATCCGCCATCCATGCGGGGAAGCGCGCTCGCACAGAGACTGCTATCAGCCGCAACCCTGCCTCGGTATCGTCCCTTGCCGCTTCATTGGCGGAGCGAGTCGTTCATCCCATCTCTGAAGCGCAGGTGGTCATCCTCGGCGCGGGCGAGATGGCGGAATTGGCAGTGGAAGCCTTGCGCAAGCGCGGTGCGAACCGCATCCTGGTTGTCAACCGCACCTTGGAACGCGCCCACACCATTGCAGACCGCTGGGGGGCTGAAATCACAACCTTTGAAAATCTTGATTCTGCACTGGTGACTGCCGACATCTTGATCTCCTCCACTGGCGCACCACACACGATCCTGTCTGCCGAAATGGTCAAACATGCAATGCAAGCGCGTGTGCAGCGTCCGTTGGTACTGATCGACATCGCTGTGCCGCGCGACATTGACCCTGATGCTGCAAATATTCCCCACGTCAAATTGTATGACATCGATAGCCTGAATGAAAAACTCGAAGGTGCGCTTGCCGAACGCATGGCAGAAGTGCCGCAAGTGAAATCCATTCTCGATGAAGAGATCAAAGAGTTTTCTGAATACATGAAATCACTTGAGATGATTCCGATTATCTCCGATATTCGCCAACAAGCTGAGGGTATCCGTAAAGAGATGCTCGAGAAAACATTGCGCCGCCTGCCCGACCTGACCGAAGCCGAACGTTCCCGCATCGAAGCCATGACTCAGGCGCTGGTCAAACAAATTTTGCACGCGCCCACCAACCGTCTGCGTGCTGAAGCGTCTTGTCCTCATGCGCCCGAATATGCCGCCGTCGCCCGCACCTTGTTCGGTTTACAAAGCGAAGGCTTGTGCGGTTTCTCGGGTCAAGCCTGCCCCATCTCAAATGCTGCTGATTAGGTAATCATGAAACTTACTTTCGCCACCCGCCCCTCCGCCCTCGCCCGCTGGCAAACCCAATGGGTCATCAATGTCCTGCAAAATATTTATCCCAACCTTGAATGTGAAGAAAAAGTCATCACTACACAGGGCGATAAAATTCTCGACAAGCCTTTGCCCGAGATTGGCGGCAAGGGACTCTTCACACAAGAACTTGAATCTGAATTACTCAATGACGGCGTCCACTGCGCGGTTCACTCGCTCAAAGACCTGCCCGTTGAAAACCCCGCTGGATTAACAGTCGGATGTATCCCCGCCCGCGCCGAAGTGCGTGACGCGCTGATCTCTGCCAACGGATACACCCTCGCCACCCTTCCAACCGGCGCTTCAGTTGGGACCTCAAGCCTGCGTCGTGCTGCCCAAATCCTTTCCCTCCGTCCAGACCTTCGCATCCAATCTCTGCGCGGCAACGTGGATACCCGCCTGCGCAAAGCATTGGACGGTCAGTACGATGCGATCATTCTTGCTGGTGCAGGGTTGACCCGCCTCGGCTTGGATGGTCACGTCACCGAATGGCTTTCACTCGACGTCATGCTCCCCGCGCCTGGGCAAGGCGCTCTCGCGATCCAATGCCGCGCGGACGACGAAGTAACGCTCACACTGCTTTCCAAACTCGAAGATCAAGCCACCCGCAAAGCAGTCACGGCGGAACGGGCATTTTTGCAAGGGTTAGGTGGTGGGTGTGCCGTGCCTGTGGCAGCGTATGCAACAAACAGTGACCAGTCATCAGTGATCAGTCTGACTGGTCTGGTAATTTCAGAAGATGGAAAAAAGGTTGTGAAAGTGACTGGTGAAGAGATTGATGCACTTGAACTTGGTAATGAACTTGCACAAAAGGCAATTAACAATGGTGCAGACAAAATCCTCAAACTGATCACTGTCCATTGATAACTGGTTCTTATGAAAGTCCTCATCACCCGCCCCCGTACTCAAGCCGATGAATTCGCAGAAAAACTGCGTTCTGCGGGCTTCGAACCGAACTTTTTCCCAGTCATCGAAATCCAACCGATTGGAAATAATGTTGCACTGGAACGCGCTCTTGAGAAATTGAACTGCTATGAGTGGGTCGTGTTCACATCGGTCAATGCCGTGGACGTTGTGTTTGATGAGTATTCCGTCTTCTTTTTGAAAGAGAACGCAGGCGTGAGGTTCGCCGCCATTGGACCAAAAACCGCCGAGGCATTACGCAAATACAGCATCGAACCAGACTTTGTCCCCGAGGAATATGTTGCAGAAGCCATTTTGCCTGGCTTGGGTGATCTGCAAGGTAAGTGGGTCCTGCTCCCACGCGCTGAGATCGCCCGTCAGGTGCTGCCTGAAGCGATTGCCAATGCAGGTGGTATTGCACACGAGATCATCGTTTATCAAACCTTGCCCGCTCAAGTTGATGAAGATGGATTGAGCGCATTGAAGTCAGGCGTGGATGTTATCACCTTCACCAGCGCGTCAACCGTTGAAAACTTCTTCGCGATTGCGAAACAAAACGGACTCGATCCATTGAACCTTCCAAACAATCCGTTATTTGCCTGCATCGGTCCCATTACCGAACAAGCTGCAAAAGAGGAAGGGTTGCTCAAACTTGTTGTTGCAAAAGAATACACAACCGAAGGCTTGATCGAAGCCATCACACATACGGAGAAATTATGACTCTGATTGAACTTGAAAATCGTCAATCGTTAATCGTTAATCGTAAATTGGTTCGTCCGCGCCGCTTACGTGCCAACCCTGCCATCCGCGCGATGGTACGGGAGACGGAACTCAACTCGCATGATTTTATTTACCCACTCTTCGTGCGGCATGGAACGGGACGGACTGCCATCGGCTCGATGCCTGGCGTGTATCAACTATCCGTGGCGGAAGCGGTTCGAGAAGCAGAAACAGCTGCAAAGTCGGGTGTGAGCGCTGTCATCCTGTTTGGAATACCCAAAGAGAAGGATCCGATCGGGCTGGAGAATTTTGCAGAAGATGGAATTGTCCAGCAGGCGATTCGGGCGATCAAGAAGGAAATTCCTGAGATGGTTGTGGTGACGGATGTGTGCCTGTGCGAATACACCGATCACGGACATTGCGGTATTTTGAATACGGGTAAACATTTTCATGCTGGTCTACCTGAGGGGTATGTGTTGAACGACCCGACACTGGATGTGCTGGCGAAGGTGGTAATCTCACATGCCGAGTGTGGTGCAGATATTGTCGCACCATCAGGCATGATGGATGGAATGGTAACGGCGATCCGTGAAGGGTTGGATGGTGCTGGGTATGAGAACCTGCCGATCCTGTCGTATGCCGTGAAATACGCATCGTCGTTCTATGGTCCGTTCCGCGATGCGGCAGAAGGCGCTCCGAAGTTCGGCGATAGAAAATCTCACCAAATGGATCCTGCCAATGTGCATGAAGCCTTGCGTGAAGCCGCGTTGGATGTGGAAGAAGGCGCGGATATGTTAATGGTGAAACCTGCACTGGCTTATCTTGATGTCATTCGTGTGGTGAAGGATGCGTTCCCAGAATTACCGATGGCGGCGTACAACGTCAGCGGTGAGTATTCGATGATTAAAGCCGCCGCCGCGAATGGCTGGGTGGACGAAGCAAAAGTCACACTCGAAACATTGACTTCGATCAAGCGTGCAGGCGCAGATGTAATTATTACCTACCATGCCGTCGATGCGGCGAAGTGGTTGAAATAAAAAGGAAAATATCATGTCATTAGAAAATCTAACTCCCCGCGCCGCATCTGAGCGAACGATGCACAACGAACGCATGGTGCATGCCGATTTCAATCTGGCGCCCTTCACCATCGCCTGGGAAGTGACACGTGCCTGCGCGTATGCCTGTGTTCATTGCCGCGCGGATGCGATGCACACGCCCGACCCAAACGAATTGAACACGGAAGAAGCGCTTCACCTCATCGACCGTCTGGCGGATTTTGGTTCCCCGATCCTGATCTTCACAGGTGGCGACCCGATGATGCGCAAGGATTTGCATGAGTTGATCGCGTATGCCACGCAAAAAGGTCTACGTTGTTCGTTAACCCCGACCGCCACCGCACTGCCAACAACCGCACGGCTTGAGAAAGTGCGTGATGCAGGGATTCGCCGCATTGCACTCTCACTGGATGCGCCCAGCGCAGAGATCCACGATAATTTTCGTCAGGTTGCCGGCTCATGGCAGCGCACGATGGATATTTTGCACCGTGCTCAGGAGATCGGGATCAGTGTGCAGGTGAATACGACCATTTCAAAACATAATGTCGATATTCTCGATGAAATGGTGCCATTCATTCAGGAGGTAGGTGCGGTGCAATGGTCGCTGTTCTTCCTTGTGCCGACGGGACGTGCTCAGGTCAAAAACATGATCTCCGCTGAAGAACACGAGCGTACTTTCAATTTGCTGTATGACCTTTCCAAGACTGCTCCATTTGACATTAAATCCACGGCTGCACCTATGTATCGCCG
This sequence comes from Anaerolineae bacterium, assembly GCA_022072245.1. Lineage (GTDB taxonomy): Bacteria > Chloroflexota > Anaerolineae > UBA4142 > SHND01 > SHND01. The sequence continues at coordinate 12,511 of JAJVIA010000093.1, read as the reverse complement.
TGTGGCGATCGAGCGTAAACGCGCAGAACAGGGCGGTGATAACCCCGTCACTTTTCAGGGCGCTGGTTTTCAATATGCAGATGGACTCAATCGCCCAACACGCGGCGTCAATGACGGAAACGGTTTCTTGTTTATCTCCCATGTGGGTGATATTCAACCTTCTGGCTTCCTGCCGCTCACGGCAGGTAATGTCCGCACGGATGATGTGATCGATGTGTACCGCAACTCACAGTTATTCACCGACCTGCGGACCCCTGACAAGATCAAGGGACGTTGCGGTATCTGCGAATACCGCGATGTGTGCGGTGGTCAGCGCGGGCGCGCGTATGGTGTGACTGGAGATTATCTTGAATCCGACCCAGCCTGTTTGTATATTCCCCAAGGAGCGTAAATGACCACGGAGACGGCCGAACAATCCCTGCGCACGTTCAACCACTACTCTTTATTTTCTTTCAAGGACGCGTATTGGTCTTTGAGCGTGGATGAACGTGCAGAATTTCATAAAAATTGGCTGGCTGCCCTACGCGCCTCCGCCCAAAAAGTGGACCTGTTTCAAGGCACCGAACATGATGTGGACCTGATCGTATGGTCTGCTTTAACTGTGAAAAATAATCAGGATGCTGCCGTCTTTTTCGAGAAGTTTGCAAAGGCGCTGGCTCCCTATCGCCATCTGATCGAACAAAAGGATTCGCTCTGGGGTTTTACGCGTCCGTCTCAGTATTCAAAGGCACGCTCGAAGCAGGAGATTGATCCGTTCTCCGATGAGCACAAGCCGTACCTGATCATTTATCCGTTCTCCAAAACGACCGAATGGTATCTGATGAGCCGCGACGCACGTCAGGGCATGATGAACGAACACATCCGCATTGGCAAACAATACGAAGACATCAGCCAACTGCTCCTTTACTCGTTCGGTTTGCAAAACCAGGAATTTGTCGTGGTGTACGAGACCGACGACCTGACCCGCTTCTCTGATTTGGTCAACGAATTGCGTGATACCGAAGCGCGCCGTTACACCCTGCACGACACGCCGCTACACACCGCCATCTATCACCCTGCCGAAGAGACCCTTGCCTTATGGAAATGAACAGCCGTTTTTTACAAGCCTGCCGACGCAAACCCGTTGATACAACTCCCGTCTGGTTCATGCGCCAGGCAGGGCGTTACATGCCCGAATACCGCGCCATCCGCGAGAAATACTCATTACTTGAAATTTGTTATCAGCCCGAGCTCGCCGCCGAGGTGACCCTCCAGCCCGTCCGCGCGTTTGGCGTGGATGCGGCGATCCTCTTCGCCGATATTTTGCTCCCCGCCATTCCGCTGGGCGTCGGCTTGGAGTTTGCCAAAGGTGAAGGTCCCGTGTTGCAGAATCCTGTCCGCACGATGGACGATGTCAGGGCATTGAAACCTGTCGATGCAGAAACAGACCTTGGCTATGTCATGGAAGCGATTCGCATCCTGCGCAGGGAACTCACGGACACGCCGCTCATCGGCTTTTGCGGCGCGCCGTTCACCGTTGCATCCTACATCATCGAAGGCGGGTCGTCACGCGAATTTCTCAAGACCAAAACGATGATGTATTCCGCGCCTGACGTTTTCCATGCCCTGATGGACAAGCTCGCCGATGTGTTCAGCGATTACCTCACGGCGCAGATTCGCGCTGGCGCGCAGGCGGTACAGGTCTTTGACTCGTGGGTCGGCGCGCTCAGCCCATCGGATTACGAAACGTTCGTGTTGCCGTATTCGCAAAAACTGCTCAAAGCCGCGCAGTCCATGAACGTGCCTGTTATCCATTTTGGGACGAACACGACGACGCTCCTGCCGCTGATGAAACGTGCGGGCGGCGACGTGATCGGGCTCGACTGGCGCATCCTGCTTGACGACGGCTGGTCGCTGCTCGGAGACGATGTCGCCGTGCAAGGGAATCTTGACCCCATCACGCTCTTCGCGCCGCTCCCTGAAATCAAGGCGCGTGTCTATGATGTATTACGCCGCGCAAATGGCAGACCTGGTCACATCTTCAATCTCGGACACGGCATCCTGCAACACACGCCCGTTGATAGTGTCAAAGCAGTCGTGGACATGGTGCATGAATTTTCTGCTGAAAAGGCGGAGGTCTGATGAATTGGCTTGGTCTCATTGCTGCCGCCACCGCTTTCCTGAGCATATGGGTCGGTCATGTGGCTGTTCGTAAGATTGAAGCTTCTTCACGGACGATTTGGGTTCCAACGGTGGTGGCGATTGTCCTGGGTGTTTCGCTGGAATATTTCTCATTGATCGTGGACAACCTGTTGGTGAAGACTGCCTTCGGCATCACAGGCATCACTCTCCTGTGGGATGCGCTTGAATTCACGCGGCAGCAAAACCGCGTCAAGCATGGACATGCTCCCGCCAATCCGAACAACCCGCGCCATGCCCGAATTCTCAAAGAACATCCCTCCGCGACGACGGTTGACCTGCTCAATCGCGAACCAACTGGCTCACAGATCACTGGGCAGCAAACACCATGAACGCTTTTGGATTGATCATCGGTATGGCGACCCTGCTAATCATCGGACTGGGGTTTCCGCTTGTCATCCGCGGCGAACGATACTTAGGCTACCTATGGTGGCCCTACATGATGGGTCTGGGTTTCCTAATCGTGTTTACATCCCTCTTCATTTCATCAGATTGGTTGTCTATTGTCGTTGGCGTACTGGGTGCAACCTTCGTCTGGGGCTCGACTGAACTTAAGGAGCAGGCTGTCCGTGCGGAGTTGGGCTGGTTCCCGTTCAATTCAAAAAAGATAAAACCGCCCTATGAAGAAATCATTAGGAAATGGAAGGCTCCTCATCTATGATCGGATTATTGGTAATGGCATATGGAGGTCCCGATAAACTGGAGGATGTTGAGCCATACCTCCTGGATGTCCGTGGCTATCGTCCCACTTCGCAGGAGATCATCCACGAAGTGCGCGAACGCTACCGCGAGATCGGCGGACGATCCCCCATTCTGGAGCAAACGCAAGCGCAGGCAGACGCGCTCGAGTCTGTGTTGAACAAGAGTGGCGGTCAATTCAAAGCCTACATCGGAATGCGTCACTGGCATCCCTTCATCAAGGATGCACTGGCAAACATGCAAGCGGAAGGAATTGAGAAGGCGGTGAGCGTGGTCATGGCGCCGCATTATTCGCGCATGAGCATCGGCGCATATTATCTACGGCTCGATGAAGTCAACGCGCCGATTGCATTTGCCCGTATCGAAAACTGGCATCTGGATGCGGGATACATCAATGCACTTGCGGGACGCGTGCGTGAAGCGTTGAAACGATTTCCCGAAGAAATCCGCGCAGATGTTCCTGTCATCTTTACCGCGCACAGCCTGCCCGAGAAGATTCTGGAATGGAATGATCCCTATCCCGTGCAACTGTGTGAAACCGTCTCGGCGGTGATGGAAAAACTCAGCTCACAACCGCATGAGTTTGCATTCCAATCTGCCGCCATCTCCACCATCCCCTGGCTTGGACCCGATGCCGGCGAAGTGATCGAACGCCTTGTGGCGGAAGGCAAAAAACATATCCTGCTTTGCCCCATTGGGTTCGTATGCGAGCATGTTGAAATTCTGTATGACATTGACATCGTCTATCAAAATCTTGCCAAATCACTTGGCATTCATCTCGAACGCATCGAAATGCTCAACACCGCGCCAGAGATGATCGATGGGCTGGCAGGATTGATCCACGAGAAGGCGAAAGAAGCAGGTTGGCTATGAATCGCATTATCGTCGTCGGCGGCGGGATCGCAGGTCTTTCCGCCGCGTATTACGCACAAAAGAACATCCCCGACGCGCACATCACTCTGATCGAGTCCGCTTCGCAATGGGGCGGCAAGATCACCACAGACCGCGTCGCTTTTGATGATGGTCAATTCATCATCGAAGGCGGACCCGATACCTTCCTTGCATCCAAACCTTGGGGCGTGGCGCTGTGCAAGGAACTCGGTCTCGACGAACGACTGCATGGCACGAATCAAAACAAGAAGAACACGTATGTTTTAAACAAAGGGCGTTTGTTGCCACTGCCCGAAGGTCTCGCCATGATGATCCCCTCGGATGTGCCCTCCATTCTGCGCTCACGTCTCATTTCATGGTTTGGCAAAACGCGTATGGGACTCGATTTCCTGCTCCCTGCGAAAAGCGTCAATGGCGATGAAAGTTTGGGTTCATTTGTCAGTCGTCGGCTTGGGCGTGAAGCGTACGAGAATCTCATCGAGCCGCTCATGTCTGGCATCTATGCGGGTGACGGCGATCAACTCAGCCTTGCCTCCACGTTCCCATATCTGCGCGATCTCGAAACCAAACACGGCAGCCTCGCGCGCGGTGCGCTCGAAATGCGCAAAAAATCCAGCGGCAAAGCTGTGCAGGGCTCGCGCTCTGCGTTTCTCACACCCACTACGGGGCTTGCCGAAATTGTTGAAGCATTGGTTGAAAGTTTAAGATTGAAGGGTGCAAGTTTGCGACTTAACACCCGCGTCACTTCCATAAACCGAAATTTGGACCTTGGACGCCGCGCCAAGCAGCGGCAGTGGAACGTGACACTTGACACCGAAACACTTGACGTTGAAGGAATCATCCTCGCCACTCCCGCCTACATCAGCGGACAATTACTCGCCTCTTTCGACCCCGAACTTGGTTCCACCCTGCAAAGCATTCCCTACGCCTCGACCGCCACCGTTTCTCTCGCATATCGTCTGAGCGATGTTCCCCGCGATCTCGACGGTTATGGCTATGTCATCCCGCGCCGCGAAGGACGCAAAGCCCTCGCCTGCACATGGACTTCCACTAAATTCCCGCACCGCGCGCCAGAGGGATATGCACTTATTCGCGTGTTCGTTGGTCGGGCAGGGCAGGATATTCCGTGGGATGAAAATGAGTTGCTTGAACTGGCAAAAGAAGAACTACAACTGACACTCGGTATCACCGAGGCACCACTACTCTCGCGCGTCTTCATGTGGGATAAAGCCATGCCACAATACAATCTTGGTCATCCTGAAATTCTCAAGCGCATTGATACGGCACTCGAAAAACACCCTGGTTTGGTGCTGGCTGGCAACGGCTATCGCGGCATCGGCATCCCTGACTGCATTCATTCGGGTGAATTGGCGGTTGAAAAGATTCTTAAACACGAAGGGCACAAAGAGACACGAAGTTAAGCACTTTGTGTCTCTTTGTGCCCTTCGTGGTGAAAAAAACTGGAGGACTTATGAATATCACTAAATCCACTTCTCTCTTTCAAGAAGCACAAACCCTGTTCCCTGGCGGGGTGAACTCGCCCGTACGCGCCTTCCGCGCGGTGGGCGGACAGCCGCTCTTCATCGAACGCGGCGAGGGTCCATACCTCTTCGATGTGGATGGAAATCGTTTCATTGATTATGTTTTGTCATGGGGTCCGCTCATCACAGGGCATGCGCATCCTGATGTGGTGAAGGCCATCCAGGAAGCCGCACTTAAAGGGACATCCTACGGCGCGCCAAGTCCGCTGGAATTGGAATTGGCAAAGAGTATCATGGAATTCATGCCGAACATCGAGATGATCCGCTTCGTCAATTCGGGCACGGAGGCGACCATGTCGGCGCTGAGACTCGCTCGCGCGTACACCAAGCGCGAGAAGATCATCAAATTCGATGGCTGTTATCACGGTCACGCAGATATGTTGCTTGTGCAGGCAGGCTCGGGCGTGGCGACTTTAGGGTTGCCCGATTCACCTGGCGTGCCGAGCGCGGTCGCCTCGGACACGTTGGTGGCGCAATTCAACGATTTGGAATCCGTCGAAGCTTTGTTCAAAAAATATCCTGACCAAATTGCGGGGCTGATCGTTGAACCTGTGGCTGGGAATATGGGAGTTGTCCCGCCGCAACCTGGCTTCCTCGAAGGTTTGCGAAAATTAACCACTGACTATGGTGCAGTCCTGATCTTCGATGAAGTGATGACTGGTTTCCGCGTTCACAAAGGTGGGGCGCAAACTCTCTACAACATCAAACCCGACTTGACTACGCTGGGCAAGGTCATCGGCGGCGGTCTGCCCGTTGGCGCATATGGTGGGAAGAAGGAAATCATGCAGATGGTCGCGCCGCTTGGACCGATGTATCAGGCAGGGACGCTTTCGGGAAATCCGCTGGCGATGAGCGCTGGGATCGCGGCATTGAATCTGATTCGGGGAGAGGAAGTTTGGAGAAAACTGGAACAGGCTGCAGCAAAGTTAGAAGCGGGAATTTCATCCGTGGCAAAACATGCGGGAGTCCCCATTCAGCAAACGCGGGTCGGCACGATGTTCACAACTTTCTTTAGCGAAACAAAGCCTGTAGATTGGAATACGGTTAAAGTGGCGGATAAGGTTCAGTTCGGGAAGTTCTTTCAAAAGATGTTGGCAAATGGCGTTTATCTTGCGCCGTCGCAATTTGAAGCAGGGTTTATTTCAACCCTGCATACAGATGAGATCATTGATAGAACAATTGAAGCAGTAACGGAGTCATTTCACACATGGTAACAGAGGAAAAAACATCTTCAGGGGCATTGGCACGATATCACCTGGGGTCTGTATTGATTTGGCTGGGCGTGACGGTTTGGTTGCCATTCATTGGCTTACGGTTGGTGGGTGAAAAACCATCCCTATTTTGGTATTTGCCTTTTCATCTTCTCGGGGTCATAGGTGGTTCGCGCCTGCGTGCATCTGCCCGCAGGGAGCTGGGTCAGTCATCCCCTAAAAAGAACCGCCTACAAATGATTGGACATGGGGCGATTTTTGCCGGCATTTTGATCTGGGCGCCCTATTTTTACTTGAAGGCTACCGGGCAATCTGTGGAAGTAATGAACTATTTACCATATCACTTGATAGGTGTGTTGGGTGGAGTGGGTATTCTTGCTGTGAACCACTTTCTTACTCAAGGAAGGAGCAGGGATTCTTGATGGCTAATTTGGACGAGTCTTATACATAGCGCCCTGCTAATATATATGTTGCCAAGTGCTCAAAACATGTGCCCTTTGCCCGGGTTAATGAACCTAATTTGCTACTTTATTGAAAGTTGAAGGGTGTAGCCAAAATAAAGCGACCTGTAGTTCAAAACGATGGGCAGAGACGGCGTGTTCGATTTCATTCCTTACCTTCTTCTATATGAATATACTTATCGGGGACACGTTCAAACAGATGTTTACAGACCTCGGAGCAAAAGTAATAGGTCTTCCCCTTGTGTATGACCTGAAAGGGCGGGTTCTTTGGATCAACTTTCATTTCGCACACAGGATCGATTTCAAACTCCTGTCCGGCTGGATAATATCGTTGCATATTGAAACTATTCATTATTTTACTGGTACTACTGTTGGCGCGCCACATGACGAACAAAAGCGCACATTTGATTCATTTTGAGTTCCACAAAACGTGCAGACATGGGGTTTCAAACCCGTTCCGCACTGCGGACACCAATTGTAGGAAGACATAACTCGCGTGTTGCAATTCGGGCATGTTACCTGTGAAGCGGTTATGGGAGCGGGCTGTACCGATCCTTTCGCCAAGACACCTGCTGCAACAAGCGGAAATAATAGATTGCCAAATCCTCTACCGCACATGGGAACTCCTTTTTGATTACAAATCCTACCCGAAGAATATAAAGAACCTATAAAGATTCATTGAAGATGGGCATAGGCACTTTTGCCTATTTCTGTTTCAGCCACATGGCGCAAGACGGTTGCCATTGATGGGGCTATGATGACATCAAAGGAGATACACGGTGAAACGAATTCTCATTCCCTTAGTGGCATTCCTGCTTGGTTCAACCTTTATCGCTGCGTTCTACATTGGCATCCTCACCTGGGCACAGGGCTGGGACTACGCCTCGTCTCAATTCATCCGTGACCGATGGTATGTCATCCCGATCATCCTCGGCTTTGGTGTTCAAGCCTCGCTCTATTCGATCCTGCGATTCCGCCTGTTCATTCCAATCGCATCTGCGGGACATGCCGGCTCGATGATAGGCGCGAGCGGAGGCACATCCGCCACTGCGATGGTCGCGTGTTGCATTCACCATGTCACGGATGTCCTTCCAATTCTGGGTCTGAGCGCGGCTGCCAGTTTCCTCACTCGTTACCAGCGTCCCTTCATGCTCATCGGAATTGCCATGAACCTGATTGGCATCGGCGTCATGCTCATTGTTCTTTATCGCGAACAACAAAAACTACAACCTGTTCTTCTGGAGACAAGATGAAACGACTCGTGATCCCCATTCTTCTGATTCTGACCCTTATCATCACAGCCTGCGCTAGTGCAACTTCGACCCCGCTTCCTTCTCAACCACAGACTGATCCTGTTCCAACCGAATCCACCTCGCCTGAATTTGATTCTGCCACCCGCATGGACGACCAGGGAGCGATCATCTTTGAAGTGACCCCGCCTAACCTTGACCAAACTGCTGAATCCTTTGAGTTCAATATTGTCTTAACCACCCATTCAATTGACCTCATTATGGACCTTGCCACAACCGCAACCCTCAGGACCGATACGGGTGTCAGTGTCAACTCAACCCTCTGGGACGCGCCACGTGGCGGGCATCATGTGGAAGGAACATTGATCTTCCCGGCAACACAGGACGGCAAACCCATCCTGGAAGGAGCGACCAAACTCACCCTTACCATCACCGATGTTGATGTACCCACCCGCATTTTTGAATGGGAGTTGAAATAGAAGTCAATAAGGTAATCTAACAATATTTCTTCCGCCTATCAAGGTGAAGAAAGGAAAGCTCAAATGAATAAACTACATAAATGGATCATGTTGCTTTGCTGCCTGCTTCCCATTCTGGGATTGGCAGCCGTCTTTCTCCTGAAAATCCCTGTCAATACCGTGGTTTATGTGGGGCTGGCATTGCTTTGCCCGCTGGCGCATTTCTTCATGATGGGCAACATGCACAACCACAACCACCAGCCGGATCAGCGTCACAATCATTCCGTCCATGACAAAACATCCACTCACTCGCCGTGATTTTCTAAAAATCTCTGCGCTGGGTATTGGCACACTCGCCTTTCGCCCTTTTGTTTGGCAGGGATTTTCCGAACTGCAACCGTCGGAATTATTGGGGCGTGTTACGGTCGGCATGGTGGACGTGTATGCCCGCCCTGATGGGGATGAACAGATCGTTGGTGCCCTGTATGAGGATCAAATTGTTCCCTGGATTCGGGAAGTGGTTGGAACCATGCCCGGCAGGATCAATCAACGCTGGGTCGAGACTCCCTATGGTTATGTGTGGGGCGGAAACCTGCAACCTGTTCGCAACTTGCCGAACTCGCCAGTATCCAACTTGCCAAATACAAGTTTGGGTTCCGGTATGTGGGTTGAAGTCACAGTCCCGTATGTAGACTTGATTCTCGATACCCCGCCATCGCGCGCACCGTGGCTCCAATACCGCGAATCGATTGGGCTGCCAGCGCGCTTTGTCTATAGTCAGGTGGTCTGGGTGGATCAGTTCCGCACTGAGGCGGATGGAAGAGTCTGGTATCGGCTAAATGAACGCTTCGGGTCCGGCGACCTGTTCTGGGGTCCGGCGGAGGCGTTTCGCCCATTGACTCCGGATGAAATCGCTCCCATTAATCCGGAAGCCGAAGAGAAAAGGATCGTGGTCAACATTGATTACCAAACCTTATCGTGCTACGAGGGAAGGAATGAGGTGTATTTTGCGCGTATTTCCAGCGGCGCACTGTACGATGCATGGGGCAATCCTGTGGATGCGTGGGCGACCCCGGTAGGCGAATTCCCGATCTGGCGGAAGGCGATCTCCTTGCCATTAAGCGGTGGAAGCGCATCAGCAGGCTGGAGTCTGCCGGCAGTTGGATGGGTAAGCTTGTTCGTCGGGTCAGGTGTGGCAATCCATTCCACGTATTGGCATAATAATTATGGGGAACCCTCCTCACGAGGATGTGTTAACGCCAGTCCGGAGGATGCAAAATGGATCTTTCGCTGGTCTCAACCAATTGTATCTTACGACCCTGGGGATGTTACCGTGGAGATGCCAGGTGGGACTAAGGTCAGTGTGGAAAAGAAGCAATTCTAAATTTAAACTTCGCGACATGTTTGAAACACTCATGCATCATTATCATTATTATCATTTTTTAAATGAGACGAGGCAGATGATCCTATAATCGTATTTGGAGCAACCCAGTGTGGCATATATCATGATAAATATCCGTATACAATAACACCCAACATAAATCCTGATTCAATTTTATCAGTTACCGCCTATTCGCATGGGCTATAATCCTCTGCAAGTTCACTTTGTGTCTACTATAGAGGTTGCCTATGCCTAACCATCTTATCTCGGAAAACTCTCCCTACCTTCTTCAACACTCAAACAATCCTGTGGAATGGTATCCTTGGGGTGAAGAAGCACTGAGCAAAGCCAAAGTTGAAAACAAGCCAATTTTTCTGAGTATCGGTTATGCTGCCTGTCACTGGTGTCATCGCATGAGGGAGGAAAGTTTCGAAGATCCTGAAACCGCTTTACTGATGAATCAGGAATTTATAAATATCAAAGTTGATCGGGAAGAACGTCCAGATGTAGACGGAATATATATGCAAGCTACCGTTGCCATGACTGGCTCTGGTGGCTGGCCCATGTCCGTCTTCCTCACACCCGACTTGCGTCCTTTTTTTGCCGGCACTTACTTCCCACCCGTTCGACGCTACAACATGCCTTCCTTCAAGGAAGTCTTAAGTAATATTGCCAAAGCATGGCGTGAAGATGTTCAGGAAGTGGATCGAGTTGGGAATCAGGTACTCGAACATATTCGCCCACCTCTACACAGCCCCGAGAACAGGAATGAAATTACCACTGAAGTTCTTGAAGCAGCAATAAAAAGCTTGCTCGATTCCTACGATTGGGGGTATGGAGGCTGGGGCTCGGCGCCGAAGTTTCCGCAACCCATGACCATCGAATTTCTTTTACGTCGAGCTACCATCGATACAACTCAACGCGAACAAATAATCAGGGCTGTCACCCATGCATTGAGAGCCATGTCACGCGGCGGGATGTATGATGTTGTCGGCGGCGGTTTCTCCCGTTATAGTGTCGATAATTTTTGGAGAACGCCTCACTTTGAAAAAATGACATATGATAACGCCCAATTAGCCCTGGCATATCTACATGGGTATTTGGTCACTGGCAACACTGATTATCGCAGGGTTTGCGAGGAGACACTGGATTTTGTCCTGCGCGAATTAACCCATTCAGAAGGCGGATTTTTCAGTAGCTTGGATGCCGACTCAGATGGTGAAGAAGGGAAATTCTATGTCTGGACACAAGACGAACTCGAGGGAGTACTCGGTTCGGACTTCGACATTTTCAAAACTGCTTATGGCATTAACCCATCAGGGAACTGGGAAGGCAAAACCATCCTGCAACGTGCTCTGGATGATTCAACACTTGCAGCCCGCTTCAAAATGGAGCAAGAAGAACTTTGGCAGAAATTGTCCAAATGTCACGCAAAACTTTTAGAAGCAAGAAGTTCACGCATCCGCCCTACCACCGATGACAAAGTGCTGGTGATGTGGAACTCCCTGATGCTCAAAGCCTTTGCAGAGGCAGGACGTTATCTGAATAGGCAGGATTATCTACTGGTTGCCATTCGTAACGCACGATTCTTGTTGAATAATCTATATGCAAATGATCGGCTGCACCGATCCTGGCGGGAGGGACAGGCAAGGCATAATGGCTACCTGGAAGATTATGCCGGTCTGATCTTGGCGCTTTTGGCGTTGTATCAATCCGATCCGAATAAGGAATGGTATCTTTCGGCTTTAAAACTCGCCGATGAAATGGTTGAACACTTTGCTGACCCCAATGGAGGTTTTTTCGACACACGCGATGATCATGAAACCCTCCTTGTACGTCCGAAAGATATTCAGGACAATGCCACCCCATCTGGAAATGCACTTGCTGTTGCTGCCCTCCTCGAGTTAGCAGCGTATGGGGATCGGACGGATTGGCGAGATCTTGCCGAGGAGATGCTTTCCTCAGTATATGGAGCGATGCTACGCTATCCAACGGCTTTCGCCCAGTGGCTGTGCGCGGCTGACTTTGCTGTCGGTCCAACTCGTGAGGTGGCAATTATCGGCGATGCACAGCATAGCGAAACCAAAGAATTGTTGAATACCCTCTGGAAAACGTTCCGGCCCCGACAGGTAACAGCGATTTCCGCTTACCCACCGGAGCCGGATGCGCCAGCCTTGCTGAAGGATAGACCTTTATTGAATGATCTTCCAACAGCTTATGTGTGTCAAGGATTTGTTTGTTTACAACCAGTCAATTCGCCAACTGAGATGGAGTCCCAGCTGGCGGGTAACTCAAATCCTTAGTGAGCCATCAAACCATAACTACCGACTGATAACCGTGCTGAAAACACAACTCCGTTTGTACGATTGGGTACACCATTACGAGAAAATGTTGTACGACAACGCCCTGCTCACGCGCGCCTACCTGCACGCGTGGCAGGT
>JAJVIA010000047.1:28861-52900 GCA_022072245.1 Anaerolineae bacterium | reverse complement strand
GAGTATTTTGAGTATCGGAAATCTGTGGTTCAATTGGTTGATGTTGCAGAAATTATTCCGCAGTTTGTAAATTCTCAAATCGGAAAAGGCAACGAGCAAGAGTGAGTCTTAAAGTCAAAAGCGCGCCAACAAAGCGCGCGCCTGACCCTTCGACAGGCGCTGGGCAGGCAGTGTGAGATTCTGCGGCCCATTCCCCCCAAAAAGAAAACACCTGCCCTCGCATCGAGAGCAGGTGTTTTTCATTTACCGTCCGGGCATTTGCGGCTAGCGCATCGCCACGCCAAAGATATACGCGCCGCCGGAAGCGAGATTGTAAAACGGCATCGGGAAAAGCATAATGAGCAGCGTCATGACCGCCGCAATCACCAAGCCCGCTTGAATCCAACGGCTATATGTAATCGGCTGCGCGTCGGCGGGCGCGGGGTCAAAGAACATGGGGCGTATCACTTTCATATAGTAGAACAAGCTAATCACGCTGTTGATAACGCCAATGACCGCCAGCCAACCCAAATCCGCGTTGATGGCGGAACCGAATACAAAAAACTTGCCCATGAATCCGGCGGTCGGCGGAATGCCTGCCAGCGACAACATAAAGAAAACCATCAGCACGGCAAGCCCCGGCGCGCGTTTGATCATGCCGCCATATTGCGAAATATCCACCGCGCCCGTTTTATTTTCAATCGCAATCACCACGAGGAACGCGCCGAGATTGGTAAAGAGATACGCCGCGATATAAATCAGCACGGCATTGATTCCGTCAAACGGATTGCGGCTGAGCGAAATCGAAGCCACGCCGACCAACATGTATCCCGCTTGCGCGATGGACGAGTACGCCAACAAGCGTTTGACGTTCGTTTGCACCAACGCAACGACATTACCGAGCGTCATGGTCAAAACAGCCAATAACGCCAAGAGCGCGACCCAATCGTTCTTGTACACCAAGACCACTTGCAAAATGAGCCGCAGCAACACCGCGAAACCCGCGACTTTGGGACCCACCGAGAGGAACATGGTGACAGGCGTCGGCGCGCCTTCGTACGCGTCGGGCGCCCACATGTGAAACGGCACGAGCGAAATTTTGAAACCGATGCCCGCGAGCATCAACCCGAGCGCAAAGAGCGCCAAAACTTCATAGTTCGTATCGCCGGTAATGACCTTGCCGATTTCGCCGAGATTGAGCGAACCGGTCGCGCCGTAAAACAGCGACATCCCGTACAGCATCACGGCAGAGGCGATGGCGCCAAAGAGAAAATACTTGAGCGCGGCTTCGTTCGATTTTTTGTTTTCGCGTAAAAAGCCCGTGAGGATGTACGACACAATGCTCAAAAATTCGAGCGTAATGAAAATCATGAGCAAGCTCGTCGAAGCCGCGAGCATGATGAGGGATACGACCGCCAGCAAAAACAAACCGTAAAACTCGCCCGCGTATTTGCGCGTCCGCATATATTCAAACGACGCAAACAAAACGAGAATGCCCGTAATCGTCCCGACGATACGGAAAAAGTTGGTCAGATTGTCCGAAACATACATCGCATCCGCTAAATCGCGCGGCGTCCAATACAACAAATCGGCAATCGAGCCGCCGCAGACGCCGCAGAACATGGCTACCTGATTGCCCCATTGGATGCCCAAGAATTCAGCGGGGTTGACGCGAAAGCCCAACACAAAACTCATGGCTAGCGCGGCAGCCAACGCGACCAACGCGACGATGCCCAACGTCTGCGCGCGCTTGCCGCGCCACAGCAGGTCCAATCCCAAAATTAACAGGGATGCTACAATCAGTATCAGCTCGGGGCTGAGATAAAAAAATACGAGTCCGTCCATGTCAAGAGCTTGACGACGGAAGATTAGAGCCGGCGGTCAGTTGCCGCGGGCTCCAATCTCCTATCTCCAGTTCCGCTATATCTGCTTCATGTATTCGAGAATCACTATCGTTGCCGTATTGATGGAATCGAGAATCCAATTCGGGAAAATCCCGATGACAAACATCAAAACCGCCAACGGCGCGAGCGTCAAAATCTCATAGCCCTTGAGGTCGGGCAATTTCACCCAGCGCTCGTCCGCGCTGCCCAACAAAATCCGTTGGATCACTTTCCACAAAAAGTACGCCGCCGTGAATACGATGCCCCAAACCCCGATGAACGCCAAGATTGTCAGCGTAGAGTAGGCGCCTTGCATCACCATAAACTCGCCGACAAAGCCCGCCAAACCGGGCAGCCCCAGCGAGGCAAACGCCGTCAACAATAACAACGCGCCATACACCGGAATCTGCGCGCCGAACCCGCCAAACTGCGACAGCTCGCGCGTATGCGTGCGTTCGTACAACATGCCGACCAAAAAGAACAAGCCGCCCGTAATCACGCCGTGACTAATCATCGCCAGGACCGCGCCGTTGATGGCGGCGGCGCCGCTGTTGATGTAATTCTGATTCGTCATCTGTTCCGCCGTCAGCGCAGCCGCCGCGGCAAAACCGAGAACCACAAAACCCATGTGACCGACGGACGAATAGGCGACGAGCCGTTTGAAATCGGTCTGCGCCATCGCGACAAGCGAACCGTACACAATCGAAATCACCGCCAGCACGCCAATCCAGAACGCCCATTGCTGCGACACTTGCGGGAAAATTGGCAGCAACACGCGGAAAAAGCCATAGCCGCCCAATTTCAACAGGATGCCCGCCAGAATGACCGAGCCGGCGGTTGGCGCTGCCGTATGCGCGTCGGGCAGCCAGGTGTGGAACGGGAACAAGGGCATCTTGATTGAAAACGCCAAAAAGAAGCCGAGGAACGCGAGCGACGAAATCAAGACATCTTTGCCGAACGGCATATTGGATTGGCCCGCCGCGAGCAGCGTCATATCAAACGTGTTGGGCGTCGAGTACAAATACAGCGCGATGATGCCCAAGAGCATAAAGACCGAACCCGCCAACGTGTACATGAAAAACTTGATGGCGGCGTATTGCGGACGGTCCGTATCGTGACCCCAAATGCCGATGAGGAAATACATCGGGACCAGACCGATTTCCCAGAACAGGTAAAACAGGAAAAGGTCCAGCGAAACAAACACGCCCAACATGCCGACGGCGAGCAGCAAGAACAGCGCGAAAAATTCCTTGACGCGCGTGTTGATTACTTTAGCCGAATAGAACAGCCCCAGCGTCGTCAACAAGGTCGTCAACCAGATCAACGGCATGCTCAAACCGTCCGCGCCCAAATGATATTGGATGCCAATGACGGGAATCCACGGCGCACATTCGCCAAACGTATAGCTCGCGCTCGCCACATCAATGGCGGGGCCGCAATAGTTGTACACGAAATTGTACGGCGGCTGCCAGGTGGACATGGTCGCCCATGCCACCGTCGCCAAAATCAGCGGGATGATGCTCCAGACAATGGCAAACTGCTTGATGATCTTGTCGTTGGGCAAAAACAAAACGATGATTGCGCCCAACAAGGGAATGAACGTGATAAGAGAAAGATACGGAATCATTGAACAACATCCTCCGCGTTGGGCGAGCGCGTTAGATTGCGGCGCCCGCCGATTGCGTATTGCTTCAGAATATCAGGATTATGTGAACGACCGCAGCAAGAATAGAATCGCCAGCGCCATCGCGCCCGCCACCGCTACCAGCGCGTAATTTTGCACATTGCCCGTTTGCATCGTACGCCACCATCCCGCAATTTCTCCGGTGACGCTGCCCGTTGCATTAACGAGTCCGTCCACAATGTGACTGTCAACCCAACCCCACAGCCGAGCCAGCAGGCGCGTGAACCAGCCCGCCAAATTGACCAAGCCGTCCACAATCGCGCGTTCGAACCACCACAAAAAGCGCATAACCAATCCCACAAGACGAATCAAGAGCCCGGGCTTGGCTGTGCCATCCAAATTGATTTTGTACCCGTACAACTCGTCGAGCCAATACTTGGAGCTCAACATTTTCCAGATAATGCCGAGATGCGCCAACGGGTCACTTTGGCCGGCTTTGACCGAACGGAAACCATAAATCGCCCAAGCCGCTATAAAACCGCTCAACGCGATGCCGACGGAAAGGAATGCATTCGACAATGCAATCTGGTCAAACTCGACATGCTCAAAGGGACCCATGCCCATAAAACCCGTTTCGCCGACGAAATGGAAAAAGGCGGGCGCAAAGGGCGAATTCCAAAAACCCAAAAACACGGTGAACGTCGCCAACACGGCCAACGGCGCCCACATGGCGGCAGGCGCTTCGTGCGCCTGTTCATACGCTTCCGGGTCGCGCGGTTTGCCAAAAAACGTCAAGAAAATTTGACGCCCCGTATAGAGCGCGGTAATGAACGCGCCGACGGCGAGCATGAGGTAAATCACTTGGAGGAAAATATCCTGCCCGCCTTCGTGCGGAAAGTAACCGCCGCGCAGAGCTTCCAACAAAATTTCGTCTTTGCTCCAAAAACCCGAAAGCGGGAAAAAGCCCATCAAGGCGAACGCCCCGATGAAAAAGGTCACGAACGTAATGGGCATCTTGCGCCACAAACCGCCCATCTTGAACATGTCGTTCGTGCCAACCGCATGAATCACCGCGCCCGCGCCCAAGAACAACAACGCTTTGAAAAACGCGTGCGTGATGAGATGAAACGAACCCGCCACAAACGCGCCGATGCCCAACGCCGCCAGCATGTATCCCAATTGTGAAATGGTGGAATACGCCAGCACGCGTTTGATGTCGTTTTGCGCCAGTCCCATCGTCGCCGCAAACAACGCCGTGAACGCGCCGACGATTGCCACGACCTGCATTGCCGCGCCGCCCGTCTCTTGGGCAAACGTCAAGAGCGGATACGTCCGAATCACGAGAAAGATACCGGCGGAAACCATCGTCGCCGCATGAATCAACGCGCTGACCGGCGTAGGACCCTCCATCGCATCCGGCAGCCAAATGTGCAGCGGAAACTGCGCCGATTTGCCGATGGTGCCGCAAAAAATCAACAACGCAATCAACACGGGCCATTCAACGCCCGGCAGCGGCTGCGTCGTCGCCGAGAGCATATTGTTCATCACTTGCGGGTCGTACATCTTGGTAAAGTCGAGCGTGCCGACGGTGAGGAGCAACAAAATAATGCCCGTCATGAGCAAAACGTCGCCGACGCGCGTCGTGAGAAACGCTTTGATAGACGCCGCGCGCGCGCGCCCCACCTGCGCGTCGTCAATGTGATGTTCCTTGCGGCCGCGAAACGACCAAAAGCCGATGAGCGCGTACGAACAAAAGCCCATGATTTCCCAGGCGATAAAAAATTCCAGCAAGTTCGACGAAATCACCAGCAGCAGCATCATCGCCGTAAAGAGCGAGATATAGGCAAAAAAGCGCGCATAGCGCGGGTCGTCTTCATTGTGATGATGCCCGTGTTCATCCACGTGGCTGTGCCGCATGTACGCCGTCGAATAGATAAAAATCATCAGACAGACCGTCGGCACCATAAACAACATTGCCGCGCCAATCGGGTCCACGTACCAGCCAAAGTTGAACGACATGCCGCCGTATGGCGCCCACACAATCGGCGCGCCATAAAACGGATTCAGCGACAATTCCGCGCCTTCGGATAACGCTTCCACAAACACGCCATACGAGAGGACGAGCGCCGCGACGACGCCGGTGATAGCGACCAGCGCGCTCAGGCGATTGCTCTTGCGCGTCAACAGCACGATGATGGCAAATGCCAGAAACGGCAGCGCCGGAATAAAAAGCGTGTAATTCTGAACCATGTCAGGTTACAGGTCACAGGTTACAGGTCACAAGCCAACGCCTTGTGACTTGCGATCCGTCACCACTTCAAGAGGTCAATTTCTTCGATATTCACCGTATCGCGCGAACGGTAAATCGCAATAATTAATGCCAACCCGACCGCCGCTTCGGCAGCCGCCAGGGTAATGACAAACAACGCAAACACAATGCCCGCTTGATTGACAACCGGGTCTGCGGCGCCATAACGCCAGAATGCCACCAGATTAATGTTCACCGCGTTCAACATCAACTCGATGCCCATCAACACCGCAATCGCATTACGGCGCGCCAAAGCCCCAAAAGAGCCCACGCAAAATAGCGCCGCCGCCAGCGCAAGATAATAGACGAGAGGAATCTGTGTAATCATGAGAATCGCAGGTCACGAATAGCGTATCGCTGTTTGCCCGCCGTTGGCCAAGGAACGATTGGCGCAAGGCGATTTGCTACTCGCGTGCAATGATAAATGCGCCGACCAACGCGGCAAGCAAAAGCGCCGAAACGATTTCAAAAGGCAGCAGGTACGTCGTCAACAATTGCGTACCGAGCCATGGCGTCAAATCCGTATAAATCGCCGTCCCGGGCGTTTGCAGCCACGGCACTTGCAAAATCAAAATGAACAGCCCCAAAAACAACGTGCTGATAACCAGCGCCGCCCACGCCCACTGCCGATTGAAACTAATCGTATCGCGCTGCATCAAACCGCGCGTCAACATGACCGCAAATAAAATCAACACCGCAATCGCGCCGATGTACACCAATACTTGGACAATCGCCAAAAACTCGGCTTCCAACATCAAGTAAATCGCCGCGACGCCAAAAAACGTACCGACCAACGCCAGCGCGGCGTGAAACACATTACGCACCAACACCGTCAGAAACGCGGCAATGAGCGTCAACGTCGCGACGATAATAAAGACCGCTTGGGCGATAACAGTTGTCGCATCCATCGCTTAACCACCCAACCCTTTCAACGATTCGAGGAACCAGCGATAGAACCACAAGAGGACCGCGGTGAACATGATCGTGCCGAGCATGACGGGAACGAGACGCTTCCAGCCAAAATTCATCAACTGATCCACGCGCAAACGCGGAATCGAGCCGCGGAACCACAACTGGATGAGAATGAGCAGGAACGTCTTGCCGAAAAAGTAGAGGATGCCCAGCGCGGGAATTTGCTGCACAAAGGGCCCCTGCCAACCGCCAAAGAAAATCGAAGCCCCAATCGCGCTGACGATAAACATGTTCAAGAATTCGGCGAGATAAAACAGACCGAATTTCATGCCCGAATATTCCGTGTGATAACCCGCCACCAATTCCGATTCCGCTTCCGGCAAGTCAAACGGCACCCGATTGATTTCCGCCGTCGCCGCGAGCAGATACACAAAAAAAGCGATGGGTCCGACCGGGATGTAAAGAATAAACCATCCCAAGCCAAACAAACCGCTTTGCTGCTCAATCACGCGATTCAGCGAAATCGAACCCGCCAACATGACCGGAATCAAGACCGCGAAAATTTGCGGAATCTCGTAACTGATAATTTGCGCCGCCGCGCGCATCCCGCCAATCAACGCAAATTTATTGTGCGACCCGAAACCCGCCATAAAGACCGCGATGGTCGCCATCGAACCCATTGCCATCAAAAACAAGAGGCCCAGATTCAAGTCCACCGCGCCCATGCCGACGCCAAAATAAATCACCGCGAACGACATGACCACCGGAATCACCGCCACAATCGGCGCCAAAAAGTGCGACACGCCGTCCACGCCTTGCGGCACAATATCTTCTTTGGTCAAGAATTTAATCATGTCCGCAATCGGTTGGAGCAAACCAAACTTGCCGACGCGGTTCGGACCGATGCGGTCCTGCATCCGCGCGACCACCTTGCGCTCCATCAGCGTAATGTACATCATCAACACCGGCGCCACAATCAAAATCACCGTGACGACGATCAAGCCCATCACCAAAAAGACAATGATGGCGATCCAGTCCGGCGGCACGCCCAGCGACTGCAAAAAGGACGTGAGCGTATCGTGGACCAAATTGTAGGCGCTGACGAATGGATTAAATATAAACGACAGGATATCCATTTAGAGTTTCCTCACACCCACTCGAGCAAATTCTTGCGCCACGCGTATACCAGCGCTACCGCCAAAACCGCGATGAAAATTCCCATTTCAATAATCCAGAACGCGCTCATCTGATTTAGCGCCACCGCCCACGGATAGACAAACACCACTTCGATGTCAAACACGACAAACAGAATCGCATAAATGTAATACTGCACGCGAAATTGTACCCAGATGGATTCCGCTTCCGGCGCTTGATTTTGAATTTCAATGCCGCACTCGTACGTAGATTGCTTGAGGCGGTTGGGCTTTTTGGGGCGAAAGAGAAAAGCAAGGACCAATGGAGCGAGTGGGAATGTAATGGCGGCAAACATAAAGAGACCGATTAGGGCATACCGTTCCAACATGATTCATGCTCCTGGCACTTTACGTTCGAGTCGGCGTTGCCATGCGGCTCGATGCGTGCCATTGTCGAAAAGATAGACGAGGTGGCTCTAAAAACCGCAGCCAACGCGCCAGACATAAGAGGTTAATTAAAATTTGTCCGCGCCTACTCGCAAAAAAATCGGTACGGCGTACCTTGTGCCGTACTGAACAATCGGCATACTAACACAATTCTAATTTTATTGCAAGCCAAATTACGGCGCGCCCTCATCTCGCTCTCATTTCCGCCAGAACTGACGCCTTGCAAGCCCCAAGCGATTGCGGCAATGTATTCCATCGCCACACCCTGGGTCCCGATTCGCCGCGCGGCATGGCGTCAACGCCGCATTTCCACCGCGCACAGATTCGAGCAATTTCATTTTCACGTTATAATCGCCCGCATGGCTGTTGCCGCAACTTGCCAAGTCGTTTCAAATCCTGCCGAATGGGATGCCGCCGCGCTCGCGCAGCGCGCGCATCTCTTGCAAACGTGGGAATGGGGCGCGCTGAAACAAAATTTTGGCTGGCGCGTCGAACGCATCGCGTGGCGCGACGCCGCAAACCTTTACGCGGGCGCGCAAATTCTCTATCGCGCGCTGGCGCCCGGTTTGACCATCGCCTATATTCCGCGCGGCCCCTTTGGCGCGGCGGAAACGCTCGCGCTCTTTTTCACCGCGCTTGTCCGGCATGTCCGCGCGCGCGGCGCGTTTCTTTTGAAACTGGAACCCGATTGGCAGCGCGACGATCCACGCGCGCAAAATCTACGCGCAATCCGCGCGCGCCCCACTTTCGAAACCATTCAGCCGTCCGCCACCATAGAGCTCGACCTCACCGCCGACCTCGAAACGATTTTGGCGCGCATGAAAGCCAAATGGCGGTACAACATTCGGTTGTCCGAAAAAAAAGACGTCGTCGTGCGCGTCGGCGCCGCCGCCGCGTTGCCCGCGTTTTATGAATTGCTGCGCGTCACCGGCGCGCGCGACCATTTCGCCATTCACAGCTTGGCGTATTACCGCGCGGCTTGGGAGCTGCTCGCCGCGCGCGACCGCGCGCGCCTGTTCATCGCCGAGTACGCGCAGCAGCCGCTCGCCATGATTTTTGTCACCGCGTTCGCCGACCAAGCGCTGTATCTGTACGGCGCGTCGGGCAACGCCGAACGCAATCGGATGCCAAATCACGCGCTGCATTGGGCAGCCATTCAATGGGCTAAAACGCGCGGCTGCGCGCGCTATGATTTGTGGGGCATTCCCGAAACCGCCGCCGAACCGGGCGAAACGGAAAACTTGCCCACTTCGTTGTATCAATTCAAACACGGCTTTGGCGGCGCAACCATTCACTATACCGGCGCGTGGGATCTGGTTTTTAATCCCGTCAAATATCGGCTCTATCAACTCGCGCGCAAAATCCGCCAGAACAAAATCGGCGCATGACGAACGCGCCAAGCGTTGCGCGCGGCAATCCCGCGCGCAACGCGAACAATCGCTCACGGCTGCGCGCGTTTCGTCGGCCGCAACGGCGCATGGTTTTGCATCTGCGACGGAATCGGCGCGTCAAACGGCGCGGCGCCCTGCACGCGCGCATTCGCGCATTTCCCGGCGACGGTCGAACGCGCGCCCACGCGCTCGTATTTTAATTTGCAGTTTTGCGCGCCCGTCACATCCACACGCAGCCGAAAACGGTCCTGCGCCGCGTCATAATCGCCCTGCCCGTTCATGACAAATCCATCCGTGAACGCGCAGCGCCGCAAATCAAACAAAACCGCGTCGCCCTGCGCGCGAAATTGCAGCGTGCCTTGAAAGGGACAACCCACGCGCGTCAAGGTCGCATAATCCCAATACCAAAATTCCGGCAAATAATAAATTTCCGTTTCCGCCGATTGCAGCGCCGCCAACGCCGACGAAAATTCCGTCGCGTGTCGCGGCGCCAGCGGCGCGTACGCGTCCATCACGCGCCCCGGACATTCCGTTTCGCGCGCGGCGGGCAAAACATCGTCCAGCAAAAACGCATTGACCAAATCGTCAACGCATTTCACCCCGCGCCCAAAAATTACGTGCGGGCCCCCGCGCTGCATAATCAAATAGCCGTCGTCCAAATTTTCAAACACCGCGCGCGCGCTGTCGGGCGGCGTAATCGGGTCGCGCCGCGCATTCAAGACCAACGTCGGTACGCCGGGCGCGGTCGTATGCGGCGGACGCGTTGGGTCGGCGGAAGAATCGCGCCACGACGCGCACGGCAAATCGCCCCAAATCATGGACGCGAGACGCAGCCCGCTCTGCTCCACCGCCGTCGCGCCCGCAAAAAAATTATTTTCGCTCGTCGTCACGTCATTCGTAAAATATCCGTAATCCTGACACTCGACCGCGTAATACATCGCGTCCGACCACGTAGCATCGGGAAGCGGTTCGAGCGTAGTTTCGTCCACGCCGAGATTCGGATACAACAGACGCGTCAAGGGAATCAAATCGCCGTCGCGCGCGTACGCCGCTAACGCGCGCGTCAACATCATGCGTCCGCCTTCGCTGTACATTTCGCTCGACGCGACCGATTCCAAATCGCCAAAATGAAATGAACGCGCGGCGCGCCTGCCCGTCCCCAACGGAAAATCAATCTTTTGTCTTTGCGCGCGCAATTGCGCGGCGAGTTGGTCGTATGCCGCAAGCGGATTCATTCCAAAATCGCGCGCGCACCCGGCATTTCTCGCGCACGCCGCCAACGTCGCTACGAGCGTATCGTTAAAAGCTTGGACCGCGTTGGCGTAATAAGCCATGCCGTCGCGCGTCAAATCCACCGTGCCGTCCAAAATCATACCCGCCAAATGTTCGGCGTGCGCGTCGGCGTACGCTTGCGCGTATTGCGTGCCGTAACTTTCGCCGTACAACCAAAATTTTTCGTCGCCCACCAATGCGCGAAACGCTTCCAAATCTTGGACGGCTTGGGCGGTGCCGAGAAACTTTAACGTCTCGGACGAACCGCTTTCGTCATCGCAAGCCGATGAAAAAGTTCGCGCCGCGTCGCGCAAGCGCTGCGCGCGCGCGGGCGTATCGCCGCGCCAATCCGCGCGATACCACGCCGCCGCCGCGTCGGGACACGTCAAGCCGCCGGACAAACCGACGCCGCGTTGGTCGAAAAATACAATGTCAAAATGTTCCGTCAAACCGCGCGCGAAAAATGAGGTGTAATAATCCGCGCAGCAGCCGATGCCCGCCGAACCGGGGCCGCCCGTCGCCGTGACAAACATTCCTTTGCGCGCGCCCGTCGCCGGCAAAATCGCAAAAACCACATCGAGCGTCCGCGTATCCGCGAGATTGAAATGATCCAGCGGCACGGTAAGCGTCACGCACGTAAATTCGCTGTCGGGACAGGGTACGCCATTCAGCGCGCGCAGCGTTTCGCGCATCGCATCCGGCCGCGGCGACGTCTGCGCGAACGCGTGGGGTTGCGGCAATACAAAATAGAACGCGCCAAGCAAAAGCAGCGCGCGCCAAGCGAGTCGAAACATATTCCCTCCGGGGTTACGACCGCGCCAATGCGACCAGCGCTTTTAACGCGATTTCAATCGCGGCATCTTTGGCGCGTTCCACCGAGTCGCGGTGCGGATTGTAATCCGCCATATCGCCCGCGCTCTCGTTCGGATTGCCGTCCACGACAAAAATGCCGCCCGCGCGCACGCGCTGAATCGAAGCGATAATCAGCAGCGTCGCCAATTCCATTTCAATGCCCACCGCGCCCGCGTCCGCCCACAACTGATGCGGATTCGGCATCAACTCGTGATAAAATGCCGCGTCGCTGCGCAGGACGCCCAATTGAAATTTTACATCGCCGCGCGCGCGCGCCTCATTCCGCAGCGCGAGCGTCACATCCAAATCCGCGACGGCGGGATATTCCGGCGGCGCCAAGAGGTTTGACGTGCCGTCTTCGCGCGTCGCGCCCGTGCCAATCAACAAACTGCCCTGCCGCATTGCGCGCAGATACGAGCCGCAGGTGCCGACGCGAATGATTGTGCGAACGCCGACGCCAAACAATTCGTGAAAACAAATCGCCGCGCCCGCGCCGCCGATGCCGTGCGAAATCACCGTCACGCGCAACGTTTCGTACGTGCCGGTAAAAGTATGATATTCGCGCCACGCGCCGACTTGGCGCGCGTCGCTTAAAAATTCCGCCACGCGCGCCGCGCGCGCCGGGTCGCCCACCGTCAGCGCGTACGGCGCAACGTCGGCGGGGTCGAGCCGAATGTGCGGCGTATTAGCAAATGTATTCATGCGCCGATTATACACGCGGCGCGGAACTTTTTGGCAGTTGGCGCTGCGCGATTCTCGGGTACAATAACGCTGAAAAAAACGGGAGCAAAAAATGACCGAAAATTATCGCGCGTTGAGCGCGGCAGAATTATTGGAACGTTTGGCGCACGCGGGGCGCGCGCCCGATTTGGAATTGATCCGCGCGTGTATGGATCGGCGTTACGACTTGACGCCGGGGTTGCTCGAAATGCTCGCCGCGCCGAGCTCGGAAGATTGGGCGGACGATGACCCGCGATGGTACGCACCCATTCACGCGGGACATCTGCTCATTCATTTCCGCGAAGCCCAAGCGATTAAAATTTTTATGCGTTTGCTGCGCGAACCCGACGCCGACCGATTTATCGAATGGTTCGAAAACGCGCTGGCTTGCTACGGACTGGCGATTTTACCCGACGCGCGCGCGCTGCTCAACGATTCGACTGTGGACGAGTCAATCCGCATCAGCGTACCCGAAATGCTGTACGAGTTGGCGCTCGAATTTCCCACCGAACGCGCGCAGGTCATTGGCATTTTACGCGACGCGTTGCCTCCCGTTGATTCGACCGGCAAATTAATAATTCCCAAACCGCGTCCCGAAAAACCAAATAGCGTGTGGACTTTTGTCGCGCTCGAACTGGCGCAACTGCACGATTTGGCGAGCCGTCCGCTCATCGAAACCCTGTACCGCGAAAATTGGCTGGATGTGAGCGTGATAGGCGACGTCAATGAGTATGTAAAAATTTTGACACAGTACAAGCCGAGCGCGCCGCAACCGTTTAATCTCCTCGAAACGTACGAGGGACTGCGCGCCGAAGCCGCCAAAATGCGCGAATGGCAAGCCCAACGCGATGAAGTGCAGCGCCAACAAGCGCTGCTCAAAGCCGGCGCCGCGTCCGAACTGGATCCTTTGACGATTGCCGAAAGCGAGCCGACGGTCAATGCAACCGTCGCGCCATCGCCCTACGTACAAGACAAGAGTCAAACGCTGCGGCGCGCCGTCCCCAAAGTGGGCCGCAATGACCCGTGTCCCTGCGGCAGCGGACGCAAATACAAACATTGTCACGGCAAGGCGTGAGCGCGTACCCATTTGCTCTATGCGGCAAAATGTCGAACCGATTTCGCATCGTTCCAATTTCCAAGTCAAAGCCATTACGCATGAGGCAGAATGGAACAGCGCGCTATTGTCCATTCCCTACGCGCACATTTTGCAAGCGTGGGCTTGGGGCGAAATCAAGGCGCGGCACGGATGGACGCCGACGCGTCTTGTATTTTTAGAAAACGGCGCGCCCGTCGCCGCCGCGCAAATTTTGCGCCGCCCTTTGCCGCGCACGCCCTATGGCGTCTTGTACGTGCCAAAAGGGCCCGCGCTCGCGTTTGAAAATACAGAATTGTTTGCGCGCGTTCTGGCGGAATTGGAACGCCGCGCCCGCGCGCAGCGCGCCATCTTTATCAAGCTGGACCCCGACGTGCGCGCACATTCCGCCGCCGCGAACGTTTTGACGCAGCGCGCGTGGCGCGTCTCGGACGAGCAAATTCAATTTCACAATACCGTCACGCTCGACCTCACGCGCAGCGAAAGCGAAATCCTCGCGGCGATGAAACCAAAATGGCGTTACAACATTCGACTCGCGGAAAAAAAAGGCGTGCGCGTCGAAACGGGCGACGCATCCGCCTGGCGTTTGTTTTACGACTTGTACGCCGAAACGGGCGCGCGCGATGGCTTTATCATTCGTTCGTTTGAATACTATCGCGATGTGTGGACGACGCTGGCGGCGGCGAGCCAGGCAAAATTATTTTTGGCGCGCGCGCAAGACGAAACGATTGCGGGCTTGATTTTATTTTCGTTCGGCGCGCGCGCGTGGTATTTTTACGGCGCGTCGCGCAGCGCGCGCCGCGATTGGATGCCGAATCATTTATTGCAATGGCGCGCGCTGCGTTGGGCAAAAGAGCAGGGCTGCGCCGAATACGATTTTTGGGGCGCGCCCGATGAATTACAAGAATCCGCGCCCATGTACGGCGTGTATAAATTCAAAATGGGTTTTGGCGGCGAATTTGTAGAACGAATTCCCGCGCACGACTTTGTAATCCACCGCGCGTTGTATTGGGCTTATGCAATCGCGCGGCCCAAGTATTTGGCGCGGCTGCGCGGCTAGACGGAAATTTCAAACTGCGGATTTTACGCGCCGCGCGGCATCGTCAGAAAAGGAAATCATGCACACTCCCGAATTTTTTCAAAAGCACGGCGCGGGATATTTGCCCGACTATCTGGACATCCAAATCGTCGAGACCGCGCCAACGCAGCTCGTCGCGCGGCTTGTCATTCAAAAACATCATCTCGCGCCAAACGGCTTTTTGCACGCGGCGACGGTCATTGCGCTCGCGGATACGGCGTGCGGTTATGGTTGCGTGAACGCGCTGCCCGAAGGCGCGAAAAATTTTACGACGGTGGAATTGAAATCAAATTTTTTGGGGACGGCGCGTCAAGGCGTCCTTCAGTGCGACGCCGTTCTCGTTCACGGCGGACGCACGACGCAGGTGTGGGACGCGACGGTGCGCGCGGAAGGCAAGCATAAAGTTCTCGCGCTGTTTCGTTGTACGCAAATGATTTTGTACGACAAAGCGTGAGCCGTCGCGCAGAATTCGCCGCCAAAAACATTGCAAAAAAAATACGGCAAGGGGGAAGGCGTTCGCGCGCCCCTTGCCGTTTGTTTTTTTATCTGCGACTTGGCGCTAACGCGCATCAAGCCGCGATGCTCTGTTTCACAAATTCTACCGCCGCGCGTAATTTTTTCTCGACGCGCCACGGCGCCCACGCCTCCACCGCAAGCGGCGAAAGTTCATACGTGAGCGCGCCTTGATAATGTCGCGCGTGGAGCGCGCGTAAAAATTCGCGCAGCGGCAAAAGCCCCGAGCCGGGAAATTGATGTTGACGAAAATAACTGTGCAGCCGCGGCTGGCTGTGAATCCAATGCGGCACCGTACGCAAATCCGACAGATGCACATTCGCCACGCGTCCGTCAAACCATTTCAGCGCGTCCAACAAATCCCATTCAAACGTGCCGACGTGCGCGGTGTCGAGCGTCAGCGCAAGATTGTGCTTGTCCGCGAATTCGCGCAGTTCGGGCAGCGTACGCAAAATATAGCGCTCGTCGCGCGCGGTCACGCGCGCGCTATTTTCGACGCCGAGCAGCAGCCCGCCGCCATTGATTTCGTTGCGCGTCTGCGTCACTTGTTTGACAAACTCTTGGCCCACCGCATCGCCATACACGCGCGCGCGCGGCGTATGCACCACCATCAATTTCGCGCCGACGCTTTCGGTCAACGCCACCGCTTTTTCCATAATCGGCGCGTACGAATCATTGATGGCTGTCCAGCCCGGATACCCATAAAGCGGCGGATGAACCGTGAGGACGGGCAGTTGAAATTCGCGCGTCAAATTTTTAATGTACGCCGCGCCGCGCCATTCCACCTCCGGACTAATGACCAACTCGACTCCATCAAACCCCGCGCGTTTTGCTCGACTAAAAATCCAACGTAACGGAAAAATGTACAACGAACCGGTCGAAAGCGAAATTTTCACGACCACTGCTCCACAAGCTGTACGCCCAACGCTACGCTTGCCTCGAGTAATTTTTGACCCAATGCCGCGTCCGCCCGTAACGGCGCGAGCCCCATTACGCCGTCCGGATATTTTGCGCGGAAACGCGTCGGGCTGTCGAATTCGCCCGTTGCAACCACCGGCGCGTCGCGCGGCGCAATGCGTTCGGGCTGCACGCCATCGGGCGCAATCGCGCGCATGAACGCGGTTTCGTGATTTGACGCGTGCGTGCCTTGCTGCGCGCCCAACGCCTCATCCACCAGTTTGGCGATAGCGGGTTCGAGCCACCACTGAAACGCTTTGATACGCAAAGCGGGAAATTGATCTTGAACTATTGTCGCCGCGCTCGCGAGCGCTGGCGCGTTGCCGCCGTGTCCATTCACAACCAAGACGCGGCGAAAACCGTGCCGATACAAGGATTGCAAAATATCTTGGAGCGCCGCGCCCAAGGTCTGCGGACGCAGCGAAAGCGTTCCCGCAAATTCCAAATGCTGCTGCGACATGCCGTACGCGAGCGGCGGCGCGACGAGCACGCGCGTCCGCGCGCCAATTTCTGCGGCAATCCTCTCGGCAATCAAATAATCCACGCCCACGCCCAAATGCGGCCCATGTTGTTCCGTCGCGCCGATGGGCAAAAGCACGCGGTCATCGCGCGCGAGATATTCGCCGATTTGGGCCCACGATTGTTTAGCGAGTTGCATAAATAAAAAAAAGTTGCGCGTGGGCTGCGCGACACGCAGCCCACGCGCGCCTTTAGCTTGATGGATTCCTTTTTTTTGCGTCCGATTCACTCGGCGCGGCGCGATAGAGCCGCCGCCGTTTAATGTATGCCGCCACCGCGCGCGGCGTGAACGCGTCAATGTTTTCGCCGCGCGCCGCGCGCGCGCGAATCTCGCTGGCGGAAATCGCGCTTTCGGGCGCGTGGACAAAAACGACGGCGCGTTGGACGCCGGGAACTTTTTTCTCCAGCGCGTTCAAATCCGCGAAATAGCCGGGGCGTTTTAGAACCGCGAGTTTGCACAGTTTCACAATTTCTTGCGGCTGATACCAGGTCGGTAAATTTTGCAGCGAGTCCAAACCCATCAGAAAAAAAATTTTCGTGCGCGGCGGCAAGTCGTGATGCAATTGGCGCAGCGTATCCACCGTGTACGAGGGGCCCGCGCGTTTGGCTTCGAGCAGCGAAATCGCAAACGCGGGTTTATCGCGCAGCGCGCGCTCCAACATGGCGACGCGCGCGGCGAGCGGACTGATGTCCCCATTCGATTTGTGCGGCGGCTGTTTGGCGGGCATAAAAATCACTTGCGCGAGCCGCAATTGGCGCAGCGCCGCTTCCGCCAATTCGAGATGACCGTAATGCGGCGGGTCAAACGTGCCGCCGAGAATACCGATTTTCATGCCGGGCTGTGAGAGGCAGAGTCGGACGCGGCGCGCGCGGCGGGCGGACGGAAATAGAAAATGATAAACAAACTCAACGGCAGCGTAAGCGTGAGCGCGGCTTCGACCCACACCGGCGCGAGGACGCGCGCCAAAAACACCGCGCCCAAATCGAGCGCGGCGTGCAGCGCTATCGCCAACCACAACCATTTTAGGGAACCGCGCACAAAGACTTGTAAAACCAAAATGGACATGGCGATTTGAAAAAAGATGGTGATAAAACGTTCGTACGCGCCCAATAGCGGCATCCACCATTCCAACGCGGCGATTTGTTGACGCGCCATTTCAATTTGTACGAGTTGGTCGGGCGGCAGATTCGCCTGCGAAAAATTTGTAGAACTGAGAGCAATGACATTTACCAAACCCAACAACATCAAACCGCCGACCAGCAGCATAGATTCCAAACCGCCATGTCCCGCGCCGTACATCAAACCCTTTTCCCAAGTAAAATCTTTTTTGATGAGAAAACGATAGCCGAGCCACCGCCCGCCCTCTTCAAAAATTCCGGCGGTGAGCGCCAAGACCGCGAGCCAAAAATACAAAAAGGTTTGCGAATCCTGCAATGGTTCGCGCAGTAAAAATTGCGCGCCCTGCACCAATGGAATACGAATCAAAATTTGGGTCACGAAAAAAACCAGCGCGCCATACCAAAAGAAACGCCACGCGACCCGAAAACGCCGCCAGATAAAAAACGCGACGAGCAGCGGAAATAAAATAGCAAACGCAATCGCGGCGCCGTACGCGCCCACTAAAGCAAAATTCATGCGCTACACAATCCCTTCGCCCCACTCGAGCTCAATATCGCCAATGCGAACGTAATCGCCTTCTTGCACGCCCGCCGCGCGCAGCGCATCGTTGACGCCCAACGCTTGCAAAACGCGATGCGTGCGCTGGACGCCTTCCTCTTGGTCCCAATTCGTCATTTGCGCGACGCGTTCCGCTTTGACGCCGCGCACGCGAAAAATTTGGACGTCGCCCGTTTTGGCTTCCAACGTCACGGTGAACGCGTCTTCGTTGGGCGCGGGTCGAAAGACGGGCATCGTTTCCGTTTCAAGCGCCGGGACCTCTGGCGGCAGCGCTTGCAAAATCGCCAGCGCCCCGCGCAATAATTCTTGGACGCCCTCGCCCGTCGCCGCCGAAATCGGCACGACCGGAACGCCGCGCCGCGCCAATTTAGTTTTCAATTTTTTGAAATGCGTTTGCGCGTCGGGCAAATCCATTTTGTTAAAACCGACAATTTGCGGTTTCTGACCGAGCGCCATTTTGTATTGTTCCAGTTCCGCATTGATGGCGTCAAAATCAGTCAGCGGATTTTCCGCCGCGCCGTCGACCAGATGAATCAGGACGCGCGTACGCTCGATGTGTTTGAGAAAACGGTCGCCCAAACCCGCGCCTTCGTGCGCGCCTTCGATGAGACCGGGAATATCCGCCAACACGACGCTGCGCTCGTCAATGTCCGCCACGCCGAGATTGGGAATCAAGGTCGTGAACGGATACGCCGCGATTTTTGGACGCGCCGCCGTCACCGCCGCGAGAAAAGTGGATTTGCCGGCGTTCGGTTTGCCGATGATGCCGAGGTCGGCGATGAGTTTCAATTCGAGAAACAAACGCCGCGCCTGACCCGTTTCGCCTTTTTCGGCAAAGTGCGGCGCGCGGTTGGTGGACGACGTGAACGCGGCATTGCCGCGGCCGCCGCGACCGCCGCGCGCAACGAGCAGCGTCTGTTTCGCTTCCAGCAGGTCCGCGAGAAATTCGCCTGTCTCGGCATCGCGCACCACCGTGCCGGGCGGAACGGAAATGTATGTGTCCGCGCCGTACGCGCCGTTTTGGTCTTTGCCGCTGCCGTTCTTGCCCTTTTGCGCTTTGAAATGTTTTTTGTGCCGAAACGGCAAAAGCGTATTGAGACTTTTGTCGGCGCGCAAATACACATTGCCGCCGCGTCCGCCGCTGCCGCCGTTTGGGCCGCCGTGCGGCACATACGCTTCGCGGCGAAACGACACCGCGCCATTGCCGCCGTCGCCGGCATTCACATTGATACTTACTTGGTCAAATAAAAATTCGTCGCCGCGTTCGGGCATTTTGAATCGTCCTCAAATGGAATTCGGCGCCTACCTGCGGCGCCGAATTCGATTCGCCGGCAATCGCAAATTATTCTGGGGCTTGAATGTCAAGCGGAAGATCGTATTCGTACGTCACAATCGTGTGGTCGGTCTTGCCGGGCATGGCTAGCGATTCGCTATCCGATTCGCCTTTGTACACACGGCCATCCAACGCGCCAAGCCAAATTTTGCCCGTGCCAAGATTTTTGGTCCCACCCATATCCACGGTGGTCTTGTAGGTATAGACAAACATCGGTTTGCCGTCCACCAAATCGGGCCCGACGAATTGAACCGAATCAACCTGAATGGCTTGGAGCGATTCTTCGACGGCAGACGTTTCAAAAAGTCCGAAAAGCATATCCGCCATTTGCGCGCCTTGATTTTCCCACTTGTCGCCCACTTTGCGCCAAACGCCCTTGCCCTTGACGGCAATCTGTTCCCCGCCGTCGGGTTGAACGATGCGCATCCGGTCCGGTTTCACAAATTCCAACAAAAGCGTTTGACTTTCGCCATTGGCGGATTGCAATATAGTTGTCGCGCGCACGCTGTTGGCGGTGAAAACATTCAGCATTGCTTTTTTGACGACATCCAACGGCGCGCCTTCGGGCGGTTTCACATCGCCGCTAACGGGCGCAGCGGTCGGCGCAACCGCTTGGGTCGGTTCAACCGCCTGCGTTGGTTGAGCCGGCGCGGCGGTCGGCTGGGACGCTGTCGTCGGCGCAGGCGGATTGGTCGGCGCCGCCGCGTTACCCGAGACGGCCGTCGGCGGATTCGCCGGCGCGGCGGTCGGCGCGGGCGCATTGCCGCCACAAGCCGCCAGACCCATTATCAAGCCAACAATTACAAACATTACGAGACGTTTCATACTGCTCCTTGTTTCAAAATTTTACGCAAACATTATAACCTCTGCGCGTGAGCGCGCCAATTTTTACGGCGACTGTGAATAAAATTCGGACAAAGCCAATGCAATCCAATGCAGGCAATAGGATTCGGGTGAATCCAATTCGGGCGAATAGAATTCGGGCGAATAGAATTCGCCGCAACAAGAACACAAAACGTGCCTTTGCACGTCAAGTATATTCAGTCTGCGTAGGCAGACTTGGCGCCGTCGTTGCCGCGATTTCCAATCGCTTGCGAACGCTGAACCGATTCAGTCTGCGTAGGCAGACTTGGCGCCGTCGTTGCCGCGATTTCCAATCGCTTGTGAACATTGAACCTATTCCGTCTGCTTGCTGCGGAACATGAGTTATAATCTCTCTGCTCAAAATACCAAGACGGGGGTTAAAGATGCGCGTACATTTTATTTTTCTCTTGGGCGTCTTTGCCGCGATTTTTTTGTTTGCGTGCGCGCCCGCGCCCAATAACGCCACGGCGACGCTTGGGAGCCAAGCGCCCGCCGCAACCGCCGTGCCGCTCGGCGATGATATGTTGGTCATTTATCAGAAAAAGGGCGGCATTGCCGGCATCAACGAAACGCTCGTCGTGCATCAGGACGGTTTGTTGGAATGGAGTATGCGCGGCGGCGCGCCCAAAGCGCTTCAGGCGGAACGCGCCGCGTTGGAATCGCTGCGCCGCATGTTGGAACAAAAAGATTTTGACGCGCTCGATAATTTGTACCAAGCGTTGGGCGCGGATTTATTCACCTACACCATCACCGCGCGCACGAGCAACGGCAGCGTAAAAACCGTTACGACGATGGACGGCGCCAAGACGCCCGCGTATTTGGGTCAATTGATTGCCATGTTGGAACAACTGCGCGGCGGCACGGCAAATAGTAAATGATAAAGCGGCTGTAAAAAAAACGCGCAAATGCAAAGGGCAAATTTCCGTACAGCCGCAATTACTCGATTCAAATTATGCGCCTCACCAATCTGGTCCAAGCGATTGATTTACATGCGGCGGGCGAACACGGCCGCGTCATTGTCGGCGGCGTGTTGGATGTGCCGGGCAAAACGATGTTTGAAAAAATGCAGTATTTTCAAACGCACCGCGACGATTTGCGTTTGCGGATGCTGCGCGAACCGCGCGGCTATCCCGCCGCCAACTGCAATTTAATTTTGCCGCCGACAGACCCGCGCGCCGACGCGGGTTTTATCATCATGGAACAAACCGAATACGTTCCGATGTCCGGCACCAACACCATTTGCACCGC
Organism: Anaerolineae bacterium; assembly: GCA_022072245.1. Classification (GTDB taxonomy): domain Bacteria; phylum Chloroflexota; class Anaerolineae; order UBA4142; family SHND01; genus SHND01. The sequence continues at coordinate 31,096 of JAJVIA010000047.1, read as the reverse complement.
CACCGCGCTATTGGAAACGGGCATGTTGCCGATGCGCGAGCCGTACACCGATATTGTGTTGGAAGCGCCCGCCGGTCTCGTCCCCGTGCGCGCACATTGCGCCAACGGCAAAGTGACGGGCGTAACCTTTACCAACGTTCCCGCGTTTGCCGTGCATCTCGACACGCCCGTAGAGGTTCCGCAACTCGGCACGGTGAACGTGGATGTCGCGTGGGGCGGCATGTTTTATTTTATCGCCCAAGCCGCGCAGTTCGGTTTGAAAATTTCGCCCGACGAGGGCAAAGACATTGCGCGCATCGGCGAAATGATTAAAGCGGCGGTGCGCGAACAATTGCCCGTCGCGCATCCCGACAATCCCGCAATTCAAAATGTGACGATTGGAATTTTATCCGCGCCCGCGACGACGCCCGACGCGGATTTGAAAAACGCGGCGATTGTTTCGACCAATCTTTTTGATTGGCAAAATCCCGCGACGTGGACCGGCGCGCTCGACCGTTCGCCGTGCGGAACGGGAACGTGCGCGCAAATGGCGGTCTTGAACGCCAAAGGCAAATTGAAATTGAATCAAGCTTTTCGACACGCGGGCATTTTGGATACCGTGTTCACAGGCAAATTGATTCAAGAAACGCGCGTGGGCTCTTATCACGCGGTTGTGCCAACCATCACCGGCACGGCGTGGCTTACGGGCATGGCGACGTATGGCGTTGACCCCGACGACCCGTTTCCGAACGGTTTTACGATTGGCGACATTTGGGGCGCGGTGTGAACGGGAAGCAAGACTTGGGAAAAAAAGCACAAAGGATTTGACGTTAAATGCGGTTACAGATATGATTTGCGTAATGTGAGAATATTGTCACAAGCGTATTACAAACTTTTTCTCAACGCGCGCGGTCGCGGCGCGCTTTGATTCTTGCGAGGACAAAATGTCGCACACAAATCATCATGTCCCCACCATTGTTATCGGCAGACTGCCGCTTTATTTGCGCGCCTTGACCCAACTCGCCGTCGAAGGCCGCCGCGTAACCTCGTCGCAAGAATTGTCGGAAAAACTCGGTTTTTCGTCCGCGCAGATTCGCAAAGACCTTTCCTATTTTGGCGAATTTGGCAAACAGGGCACCGGGTACGAAATCGAATTTTTAGAAAATGCGCTGCGCGAAATTCTCCAAGTGGATCGCGTGTGGAATATGGCGCTCGTCGGCGCGGGCGATTTGGGACACGCGCTCGCAAACTATGACGGCTTTGAATTGCGCGGCTTTCGCATCACCGCCATTTTCGATTCAGCCCCCGCAAAAATCGGCGCCATGCTCGGCAACTGGCGCGTCTTGCCGATGGACACTTTGCGCGAAACGGTGCGCGCGCAAAAAATTTATCTAGCCATTATTGCGGTGCCCGCCGCCGCCGCCCAAGCCGTCGCCGATGAATTGGTGCAAGGCGGCGTGCGCGCGATTTTGAATTACGCCCCCACCACCCTGAGCGTTCCCCCCCAAATCAAAGTTTTTCACATTGACCCCGTAGCCGGTCTGCAAAGCATGACGTATTATTTGTAACCGCATATCGCGCGCATTGCCAAGACCCCAAGGGTTTTCGAAAACTCTTGGGGTCTTGGCGTTGACCCGCCGCAAGGCGTATGCTAGAATCGTCTCATCCTCGTTTAACCTACATCCTGTATCCTGTGCTTTAACCAGCTATGAGCGCCAAACAACTCACCGGCCGCCAAGCCGCCGCGCGCGACTTGTTTCAAGCCGCGCGCGAACAAGAACGCGCCCGCGAACAACCGCTCGCCGCGCGGATGCGTCCGCGCACGCTCGACGAATTTACCGGTCAAGAAGAAATTCTCGGCGCGGGCAAACTCTTGCGCCGCGCGATTGAAAGCGATCGTTTATTTTCGTCCATCATTTTGTGGGGCCCGCCCGGCGTCGGCAAAACTTCATTGTCCGCCATCATCGCCAACCGCACCGCGTCGCATTTCGAAACCTTGAGCGCGGTGTTGGCGGGCGTCGCCGATATCCGCCGCGTCGTCGAACAGGCAAACGAGCGTTTTAATTTGTACGGTCAACGCACGATTTTGCTCGTGGATGAAATTCATCGTTTCAACAAAGCGCAGCAAGACGCGCTCTTGCCGCACGTCGAAAACGGCACGATTATTTTGATTGGCGCGACGACCGAGAATCCGTATTTTGAAGTCAATCGCGCGCTGCTCTCGCGTTCGCGCGTCTTTCAATTCAAACCGTTGAC
>JAJVIA010000047.1:0-28761 GCA_022072245.1 Anaerolineae bacterium | reverse complement strand
AAATCCAATTCGACGCTCGGCATCGGCGCGGCGTTGGCGGACATAGAGCGCTTGGGCAATCTGGAAATTCCCAATCACCTTAAAGATTCGTCGCGCGATTCCAAAGCGTTGGGTCACGGCAAAGGATACAAGTATCCGCACGATTTTGAAAATCATTTCGTCGCGCAGCAATATCTGCCCGACGGCGTGCGCGATAAAATTTATTACACGCCCGGCGCGTTGGGCGACGAAATCCGCATTGCCGAACGCTTGCGCGTGTGGCGCGCGCAGATGGGCAAGGAGCAAACCGCCGCGCATGAATGAAATTTTTGCCATCGGTCATTCGACGCGTCCGTTCGATGCTTTTGTAAAATTATTGCACGCGCACGATATTCAAATCCTCGCCGATATTCGCACCGTTCCCAAATCGCTCCACAATCCGCAATACGCGCAAGCGAATCTCGCGCCCGCGCTTGCGCGCGAAAATATCCGTTACGCGCATCTCCAACGTTTGGGCGGCTTGCGTAAAGCGAAACCCGATTCAATCAATTTGGGTTGGGAGAACGCCAGTTTTCGCGGGTACGCGGACTATATGCAAACGCCCGAATTTGAGCAGGGTTTGGACGAACTCATCGCGTTGGCGCAAGAGGGACGCGTGGCAATGATGTGCGCCGAAGGCAACCCGTTTCGCTGCCATCGCCAATTGGTCGCGGACGCCTTGACCGCGCGCGGGATTCCGGTCTATCACATTGTCAGCCGCAAAACCGCGCGCTTGCACGAATTGAATCCGCGCGCGGCGGTCGCAAATCAACGCGTCACCTACCCCGCGCCCGCGTCCGCGTGAGCGAACAAAACGCGCGTTCCAAACGTCTAGGTTTTGTTATATCGGCAGGACCTTGCAGCGCGCGCATCCGCCGCCACACTGCCACCCATAGAGGAAATGTATGCAACAAACACAATCGCATCTCGAATCCGTTTCGCATTTTCTGCGCGAACAACTTTTTTATCCGGTCTTGTTATCGAGTTTGCTCGGCGTCGCGTTCTTTGCCGTACATGCGCTGTGGAGCGATTCGTTCGCGCACAAATTCTTGATGTGGAATCTAGGTCTAGCATGGATTCCATATTTATGCGCGCTCGCGATGGCGGCGCTGCACGAACGGCGCGCGCGGGCTTGGCAGTACGTGATTCCCGCGCTGGCGTGGCTCTTGTTTTTTCCGAACGCCGCCTATCTCGTGACCGATTTGGTGAATCTGTACGAACATCCGCCCGTGCCGTACTGGTACGACATTGTATTTTTTGCCACGCTGGCGTGGACCGGTTTGCTACTTGCCGTCGCCTCGCTTTTGATTGTACAGCGCATGGTAAAAAGCGCGTGGGGCGCGTTTTGGAGTTGGGCGGTCGTTCTGATTGTCATTGGCTTGAACAGCATCGGCATTTATCTCGGACGTTTTTTGCGCTGGAACAGTTGGGATATTTTGACCGACCCGCTGCCCATTTTGCGCGACGCGGCAATGCCCTTTTTACATCCCTTTGCCTATCGGCAATCCGTCGCCGTCATGCTCGTCTTTAGCGCGCTGCTGTTTGTATGTTATGTGAGTATCCTTTCGTTTTCCACACGCGGCGCGCGCCCTGAAAACGGAACGCGCCCACCCCGCACGATGGAATGAATTCTTTTGCGCCGCGGCGGCGCGCATCGCGTCTCGACGCGCGCCCCGCAATCCTCTGGTTCGCGCTGACAACGCTCCTGTTGAGCGCGCTCTGCGTCGGCGCCTTGCTTGTGCGCGCCGTCTCGGGCGAGTGGCTGGAATTGAAAATGGACAGCGCGCGCGTGCGCGTCTTGCAAATGCTACCCAAACCGTCCGCGCCCGACCACGTACCAACGCCGTTGGGCGTCTTGACAAATGACGCGCGCCCGACAATCGTGTGGCGTACGCCGCGCGCCGCGCGCGCGTTCACCGCGACGCCCGCGCCGACGGTTACGTCCGAACCGACCTACAACGCGTCCGTCGAAAACACGCCGACGCTAACCGCGCCAACATCCGCGCCCGCCCAAGCGCTCGGCTCGCCAACGCCTTTGGCTTTTACGCCCGCGCCCACAAAACACGCGGCGCTTCAACCGCTTCAAACTGCCGTCCAACTTGGCGGCGTCACGCACGAAGCGCAGCGCTTTAACAATTGCGGGCCAACCACGCTGCGAATGTATTTTTCATTCTTTGCTTATCGGCAGGACACCCAAGTGCAAATCGCCAATGTCCTCAAGCCAAACAAAGATGACCGCAATGTCAGCCCCGTTGAATTGATGAATTACGCGCGTCAAAAAGGATTTCACGCGCAAACGCGCGTGAATGGCGATGTCGAAAAAATCAAAGCGCTGCTCTCGAACGGTCTGCCGGTAATGATCGAAGAAGGATACGACCCCGAACGCGCGCATCAAGGTTGGATGGGACATTACTTGTTACTCACCGGTTACGATGAAAACGGCATCACCGCGCAAGATTCGTACAATGGGCCCAATCAAGTTGTGAGCTGGCAAGCGCTGGATGAACATTGGCGGCATTTCAATCGCACGTATCTCGTCGTGTACACGGATGCGTACGTGGACGCGGTGCAAGCTATTATCGGCGAAGATTTGGACGACGCGACCATGTACGCCAAAGCGGCGCAGCGCGCGCAGGACGAATGGAACGTCAACCCCGACGACGCGTTCGCCGCGTTCAATCTCGGTTCGTCGCTCGTCGGTTTGGGCGAATATGAAGCGGCGGCGCAAGCGTTCGACCAAGCGCGTCGCTTGAAATTGCCGTGGCGCATGTTGTGGTATCAATTCGGGCCCTATGAGGCGTATCTCCAAGTGGGACGTTATGATGAACTTGTCGCGCTCGCGGACGCGACGCTGCGACCGACCGGCGATTTGGAAGAATCGTATTATTATAAAGGGCGCGCGCTGGCAAAATTGGGCCGCTCTGCTGACGCGCGCGCGGCGTTTGAACTCGCGCTCCACTACAATGCCCATTATGACGCGGCGCGTCAAGCATTGGATGCAATGTGATTCGACGCGGCAGGTTTCCAAAAACCGGTCGCGCGTATTTCCCGATGGAACAAACCGAAACGCTTTCGCCCAATCCGCAAACGCTGCCCTGGTGGCGGCGTTTGATTGCGTCGTCGCTGCTAGCGGAACGCGCTTTGACGCTTTCGGCGCTCGTCGTCGCGTTGGGTTTTTTCTCGAGCAAAATTTTGGGCTTGGCGCGCGAAGTATTGATTGCGCGCGCCTTTGGCACGAGCGCAGAGTTGGACGCGTTTCGCGTCGCCAACACGTTTTCGGATATGCTCGATTCGGTGGTCGCGGGCGCGACGATTGCGGCGGTGTTTATTCCCGTCTTTAGCATGTCGCTCGTGCGCGACCAAGCCGCGCGGCGCGAGGGCTGGAAATTTGCGAGCGCGGTGTTGAACGACATGTTTTTGCTAATGACGGTCGTCGTTACGCTCGGCATAATTCTCGCGCCGCAATTGATTCAATATTTTATCGCGCCGGGCTTTGACGCCGCGCAGCAAGCGCTGGCGGTGGATTTGATGCGCATCGTTTTGCTCGCGGCAATCGTGTTTGCCGTCGGCGGAACGATTACGGGCATCTTGCACGCGCACAATCGTTTCGCGCTCGCGGCGATGGCGGGACCCCTGCACAATCTCGGCATCATCGGCGCCATTTTTTTTCTCGTGCCGACGATGGGCGTCTACGGGTTGGCGTGGGGCATTGTGATTGGCAGTTTGTTGTACTTGGCGATTCAAATTCCCGGCTTGATTCGCAGCGGCATGATTTGGTTTCCCGTCGTCGGCCGCGGCCAAAAGAGCATGAACGAAATGCTGCATCTGCTCCCCTATCGCATCGTCACAACCAACGTGGGCAGTTTGACGCGGCTCATCATGAATAATCTCGCGTCGTTTCTCGGCACGGGCAGCATCAGCGCGCTCAGCTATGCGTACATGTTGTGGCAATTTCCCGAAACGTTGATTGGCACCGCCATCGCCATCGCCGTATTTCCGCGTTTGTCGCAGCGCGTGGCGGCGCAAGATAAAAAGGGATTTCGACGGCTCTTTCATATTACGCTGGCGACCATTCTCGCGCTGGCAATTCCGTCCGCCATCGTAACGTTTTTATTTTCGCGGCAAATTGTTGCGTTGGTGTTGGAACGCGGCGCGTTCGACGCCGCATCCACCGCGCTCGTCGCGCCGGTGTTGGCGTATTTTGCTTTGGCGATTGTGGGCGAAGCGGTATTGGAATTGACCGCGCGCACTTTTTACGCGCAGCACGACGCGCGCACGCCAATGTTTGTCACATTGGGCGCAATGACGTTACGCCTGGCGCTCATGTTCTGGTGGCGCGATCTTTTTGGCGCAGCCGGTTTGGCGTTCGCGTATGCCGTCGCGGTTTGCGCCGAAGCCGGCGCCTTGTATCTATTGGCGCAGCGGCGTTTTCTCCGCGACTGAGAACCCGCCCAAGACTTGCGCGCCGCGTTCTCTTGAATTTTTTATTGCCGATTTCTGCCGGGCGATTTCTGATTTAATCGTTTTCTCTGCAAAATTTGCATGGCGCGCGAATGAATTCGTCGCTATGCCTATGCGCCTATCCCGCTTGTTTATTGCAAGCGCGTAACGTGAGTTATAATCAAGCTGTACGTTAGGCAAGCTCAAATCCACACTTTCAAGATTCAAAAAAAGGAGACAACGATGTCTAATAGACCTGACCGCAACATTGGTTTGGAACTGGTGCGCGTGACCGAATCCGCCGCGCTGGCTGCCGCGCCGTGGATGGGACGCAACCGCAAAAATGAGGCGGACAAAGCCGCCGTGGACGCCATGCGCTTGATGCTCAACACCATCGAAATGGATGGCGTGATTGTGATTGGCGAAGGCGAAAAAGACAAAGCGCCGATGTTGTTTAATGGCGAACGCATCGGCAATTACGACAGCGGGCGCGAGGTGCCCAAATGCGATTTGGCGGTGGACCCGATTGACGGCACGCGTCCGCTCGCGTTGGGTTTGCCGAATGCGCTGGCGGTCGTCGGTTTGGCGGAACGCGGTTCAATGTTTTTTCCGGGGCCCATTGTGTACATGGACAAGTTAGCCGTTGGGTCCGATGCGGCGGGCGTAATTGATTTGAACGCGCCGGTCGCCGACAATCTGCACGCCATCGCGCGCGCCAAAGGCAAGAGCGTGACGGAATTGGTGGTCGTGGTCTTGGACCGGCCGCGCCACGAACAATTGATTGCGGAAATTCGCGCGACCGGCTCGCGCCTGAAATTGATTTCGGATGGCGATGTCGCGCCGAGCATCGCGGCGTGCTTGCCCGATACGGGCGTGGATGTGGTGATGGGCGCGGGCGGCGCGCCGGAAGCGGTCGTCACCGCCGCCGCGCTCAAATGTCTGCACGGCGAAATTCAAGCGCGCCTGTATCCGCGCGATGAAAAAGAAAAACAACTCGCCGAATCGTTGGGCTATGATACCAATCACGTGTTCAACTGCGCGGAATTGGTCAAAAGCAACAATGTCTATTTTGCGGCGACGGGCATCACGGGCGGCGAACTGCTGCGCGGGGTGCAGTATTTTTCCGGCGGCGCGACGACAGAATCGTTGGCGATGCGGTCGCAAAGCGGCACAATGCGCCGCATTCAAGCGGTGCATCGCTCGGAAAAACTCGCGCAGATTTTGCACGACCAACGCGAACGGATGGCAGAGCGCGACAAACAGAGCTGACGCGAGTTCAACGCCAAATCTACCAAAAGCGATCTAGCCCACAAGCGGGTTTAAACCAACCACACGCGCGCTGCGGTTGTATCGCTGGGCAAGCCCCCAAATGTTCTTGCCGCGCCGCGCGACGCGATAGCGTTTTGCATTTCAAAACATTTGGGGTCTTGCCCGCGCTCGACTTTGCCCGCCCGTTTTTTTGAGACGCTTTTTATTGACGTTTTGACAAAAAGCTGCTATATTTAGCGAGCAAGTGATTCGTCGCCCACTCGACGGATTCCAGTTTGTGTTGGACCTCACGATTCCGGCGTTCGCCCCACACACCGACCTTAACCCAAATCAAGTTCACGTATTGCGTTTGAGCCAAAAAATAAACGTTCCTGACCTTTGGTCAGATTTACACATAGCCCTAGCCGTCTCTGCCTACGCACCCGTCCCAACAAATTCGGGCGCGCGCGCAGAGAATAGTTTGTTATAACCTCCCAAGCGTTCACGCTCGACCTCGCGCTGTAATGGTTAAAGCTGGATTGCGTCACACAGAACGGACGCCGATACATACCCCTGCGCGTGTCGAGTGAAACGGACAAGGAACCCAAGACACATGCCCCGCACTCCTGACGTTATTGTCAACGACCATATCAATTACGCCGCGCTCGACAGCAAATCGCTTACCGAGCTGCGCGACCTTGCCAAAGAGCAAAATCTCACTGGCTCTTCTAAATTAAAAAAGAATGACCTCATCTTTCGCCTCTTGCGCGCCAAAGCGGAACGCGAAGGGCTGATTTTCGGCGGCGGCGTGCTGGAAATTGTCCAAGACGGCATCGGCTTTTTACGTTCCGACCATCTTTTGCCGGGCGATGAAGACGTTTATGTTTCGCAATCGCAGATTCGCCGCTTCGGACTCCGCACCGGCGATATGGTCATTGGCCAAGTGCGCCCGCCCAAAGATACGGAAAAGTATTACGGGCTGCTGCGCGTCGAAGCCGTCAATGGCATTGACCCCGAATCCGCCAAACAGCGTCCCGATTTTGACAAGCTCACGCCGATTTTTCCCAACGTCCAATACAAATTGGAAACCAAGCAAAATATCCTCGCCACGCGCGTCTTGGATTTGCTGGCGCCCATCGGCAAGGGGCAGCGCGGTTTAATTGTTTCGCCGCCCAAAGCCGGCAAGACCACTTTACTCAAGCAAATTGCCAACGCCATTTCTGAAAATTATCCCGAAGTGCATTTAATGATTGTGTTGATTGGCGAGCGGCCCGAAGAAGTGACCGACGTGGACCGTTCGGTGGATGCCGAAGTATTCGCTTCGACGTTCGACGCCGAAATCGAAAATCAGGCGCGCGTGGCAGAAATGGCTTTGCAGCGCGCCAAACGCTTGGTCGAAGGCGATAAAGATGTCGTCATTATGCTCGATTCCATCACGCGCCTCGCGCGCGCGTACAATTTGGTGGTGCCGCCCAGCGGTCGCACCTTGACCGGCGGTTTCGACCCCGCCGCGTTGTACCCGCCCAAGCGCTTTTTCGGCGCGGCGCGCAATTTGGAAGAGGGCGGAAGTTTGACTATTATTGCTACATGCCTCGTGGACACCGGCAGCCGCATGGACGATTTGATTTATGAAGAGTTCAAGGGCACCGGCAACATGGAGGCGCATTTGAATCGCAAGCTCGCCGACCGCCGTATCTATCCCGCGATTGATTGGGAACGCAGTAGCACGCGCCGCGAAGAATTGCTCATCGCCGAAGATTTGCTGCCGCGCGTCTGGACGTTGCGCCGCATGTTGTCGCAAATGGGCGGCGGGCCCGAAGAGATTGAGCTCGTCGTGGAACGCATGGCAAAAACGCGCAGCAATCGCGACTTTTTGCAAAGCTTGAACCGCGGCGATTTCTGAAATAAAAAATATCTCGATGCACGACCCAACTAAATTTCTCCAAGTCCGCGTGACGACCCTTTCCACGCGCGTCGTGGACCGTCTCGAAACTTTTCGCGCGGAACAGCGCAACAATGTATCTCTGCTCACGCGCTTGACCGCGCATCTGGGCGTTATCGCCTTGGTGTTGATTGGCTTGTTGTTGGGCGGTCTGCAATTGCAAGCCGCGCAACAGCCGCGCACGTACGACCAACCCGCCGCGCAGCCCGCCGGAATACCTGACGTAAATCTTGACCAATCATACAATCAGAGCGACATTACGCTCTCGGCGGTGCCATTCACCAGCAAACCTAAAAAGGATCGTCGTGAAGTCACGACATACATCGTCCAGCCCGGCGACAATGTGAGCGTCATTGCCGCGCGTTTTGGCGTGACGCCCGATTCGGTCATTTGGGCTAACGCCAAATTGGAAGAGAATCCCGACGCGCTGACCGTCGGACAAACTTTGTATGTGCCGCCGGTGAGCGGCGTGCTGCACAAGGTCGCCAAAGGCGAAACGCTTCAAACCATCGCCGCGCGTTTCAAAGCCCAAGTCAGCGATATTTTCAACGACCCGTTTAATCAATCCATTCACGATTTCAAATCGTCGCCGCCGATTCTGGCGGTGGATGGCTGGATTATGGTGCCCGGCGGCAGCAAGCCGATTGTACAGCGCGTGATTCAACGCGGCAATATCGCCGCGCCAGGCAACGCGCTCAAAGGCACGGCGAATTTTCAATGGCCCACCTCCGCGTGCATCAGCCAATACTTTTGGGGACGCCATCCGGGCTTGGACCTTGCCAATTCAGCCGGCACTGCCGTCAATGCCGCCGACGCGGGCTTTGTCGAATTTGTCGGTTGGGACAATACCGGTTATGGCAACATGATTTTGGTCAATCACGGCAACGGCACGTTGACGCGGTACGCGCACTTGAGCGCGTTCGCCATCCAAGCGGGCCAATCGGTGCAAAAGGGCCAACTCATCGGGCGCATCGGCAGCACCGGACGCTCGACAGGTCCGCATCTCCATTTTGAAATTATCGTGAACGGAGTCCATCGCAATCCCGTCGGCGTCGTGCAAGGTCGGACGCCAGGGCGTTGCAATCGTTGACCGTTTCAGCGCGCGGGGTATTTGCCCCGCGCGTTTTATTTCAGCCCACCATGTTTTTGTTGCGCCCGTGGAACGTCGGCAAAATTTTTGGCATCCCTCTGCGGATTGACCCAAGCTGGCTTGCCATATTTTTATTGTTGGTATATCAACTCGGTTTTGTCGTCTTTCCATACACATTGGGCGTCGCGTGGCGCCCCGGCATCGCGTGGGATGTGCTTGCGTTGGCGGTCATTGCCAGTCTCTTGCTGTTTGCCAGCGTGGTCGCGCATGAGCTCGCGCACGCGTTTATGGCGCGCTGGCGCGGCGTACCCGTTTTGGGCATCACGCTTTTTATTTTTGGCGGCGTCGCGCAAATCGCCGACGAACCGGATTCGCCCGCCACTGAATTTTTGATTGCCATTGTCGGACCGCTAATTTCATTCGTCCTTGCGCTGTTGAGCGGCGCAGTTTGGATTTGGCTGCAAGCGTTGGATGGGCTGGGCATGTTTGCGGCGACGCCCGCCCAACGCCTTGTATTGTACGTGTCCGTCGTAGCGTTTTATCTCGCGCAAACGAATCTGCTCTTGGCGGTCTTTAATCTCTTGCCCGGTTTTCCGCTTGACGGCGGACGCGTCTTGCGCGCGGCGATGTGGGCAATGGCGCGCGACCAACGGCGCGCGACATATTGGGGCATGTTGAGCGGGCGCGTGATGGCGGCATTGTTGGCGGCGGGCGGCGCGTATTTACTTTGGCGCGGCGAATACGGCGGCGTGTGGTTGTTCCTCATGGCGTGGTTTCTCTGGCGCGCGGCGAACGACGCGTATCAAGCAATGCTCGCGCGCGATGTCTTGAAACAAGTGACCGTCGGCGAATTGATGCGCGCGCCGTTACAACGCATTAGCGAAACGTTGAGTTTGCGCGAATTAGCAATCGCATTCACGGGCTGGTTGAAATCGCCCGCGCTCGCTATTGATTTGAACGGCAATGCCGTCGGGCTGGTGGCGCTAGAACAGGTTCGCAAACGCCCCGCCGCCGAATGGGAAGGATTGCGCGTGCGGCAAGTGATGCAGCCGCTGGCGCTAGAGACGAGCGTGCAGCCCACCGACCTCGCGCTGCGCGCGCTGGAACTTTTGACGCGGGGCGAACAGGAACAGCTCACGGTCGTCCAAGACGGTCAAATCGCCGGAGCGATTGGACGGCTCGAATTGGCGCGTTATCTCGAAGCGCGCGGCGTATAAAAAAAGTTGCGGCGCAATCAAAACGGAACGAAACCCGCGCATCATTCTTTTTGCATTGTAAATTGATTTGCATATAATTGTGCCGCATTGCACAAAGTCGTGCGTCCTTTTTTTGTGCGCGCGTATAGCGCGCGCTTTGGTGTAGGCGGGCAGTGAAAGCATGAAACAGCGCGAAACGTTCCAACGCGTGCCGATTGATTGGCGTTTTGTCGGACAGCTCGGCATCACGCTGCTTGCGTTGACGATACTGCCTGTAATGGGCGGAGTGTTATTGGACCGACTGTTACACACTTCGCCAGTCATCACCTTGTTCATGATGCTTCTGGGTTTTACGCTTGGCATTTTCACCATCGCCAAAGGTGTTGCCGCCAGGTACGCCCGCGTCGCGGCGCAACATTCAAACCCACAACAGGTCGGAGGAGACCAGTGCTAAAAAATCCAAAATTGTGGATTGCCATCATTGCGTTAATTGCCGTCGGCGTGGTAATCAAAATATTCTTTCCCTTTACCACCGAGGCGGTGCGCGCTTCTGTCGCCGTCGCGCCGGAAGTGATCTTTGAAATCGGTTCGTTTCCCGTGACGCCAACCATTTTGACAATGGTCTTGGTGTTTATTTTGCTGGTCGGGTTTGCATTTATCTCGACGCGTAAAATGGAAATGGTGCCGGGCGGCATGCAAAACCTGATGGAGACCATCATCGAGCAGATGGTCGGGCTGTTTGAAAGCATTGCGGGCCCCATGTGGGCGAAATTCTTTTCGATTACGGCGACCATCTTTTTGCTCGTCATCTTTTCCAATTATCTCGGGCTGATTCCGGGCGCCGGTTCCATCGGCTTTATCAAAGTCAGTTCCGAAACGCACACCGACATCAAAGACGGCCAAGTGTGTTTCCAAGATCAAGAAACGCACGAATGTGAACCGTCCGGCATTTTTGTGTTGGCGGATGCGCCGGCTTTTATTGACACGTACGAACTGTATTACAAGTCGCAAATCGAAAAGGGCATCGAGGCGGAACAACATGCCGCGTTCGTGCCGATTTTGCGCGCGCCCTCGTCGGATATCAACATGCCGCTCGCGTTGGCGCTCGTGTCCGTCTTTATGACGCAGGTGTACGGGATGCAAAAGCAGGGGCTGAAATACTGGACGCGCTTTTTCAGTTTCGGGCGTTTGCTCAAGGGCGATATTGCGTTCGGGCTCATTGACGTTTTTGTCGGCCTCGTCGAGCTCATTAGCGAAATCTTTAAAATCGTCTCGTTCACCTTTCGTCTTTTTGGCAATATCTTTGCAGGCGAAGTCATTCTCCTCATCATGGCATTCCTCTTTGCCTTATTGCCGCTCCCGTTTTACGGCTTGGAATTTTTTGTCGCCTTTATTCAGGCATTCGTTTTCGCGGTCTTGACCGCCGCCTTTATGCGTATCGCTACCGCCGAACACGGCGGCGGCGGTCACGAGGGCGAAGCGCAGCATTGAAATTTCAGATTTGTGATTTATGCTTTTCGATTTTGCGCGCGCCGTGATTTGGCGCCGCCAATCCTAAAACATAAATCAGCAATCATAAATCATTTTACGGAGGATTCTCATGGACGCAGAAGGAGCCCGTCTTTTAGCAGCCGCATTCGCAATTGGTATCGCCGCCATCGGTCCCGGCATCGGCATCGGCTTGATCGCTTCCGGCGCGTTGCAGGCGATGGGGCGCAACCCCGAAGCCGCCGGCACGCTGACCACGACCATGTTCATCGGCATCGTGTTTGCGGAAGCGTTGGCAATTTTCGGTCTGGTCATTTCGCTGCTCATCGGCTTCAAGATTTTCTAAGCGGAGCAAATAACTCGAACTAAAGGGAGACCGCCATGGAAAAACTTGGGGTGAATGTGTCATGGTTACTGGCACAACTCATCAATTTCATTTTGATTCTGGTCATCTTGCGCCTGCTGGTGTACAAACCCGTCTTGAACATGCTGGCGACGCGCAAACAAAAGATTCAAGAATCGCTCGAATACGCAGACAAAGTCAAAGCGGACGCGGCGCTGCAACAAAAAGATTTTGAGCGCAAGTTGGACGACGCGCGCCGCGAAGCGCAATCTACCGCCGCTTCCGCCCAAGTCGCCGCCGAAAAAGAACGACAGCGCATTTTGGCTGAAGCGCAAGAAGAGGCGCAAAAAATCAAAGAAGCCGCGCGCGGCGAGCTCGATTACGAGCGCAAACAAATGGTATCGGAATTACGGCAACAGGTGATTGACCTGTCCTTGCTCGGCGCGCAGCGTGTCATTGGCGCGAATCTGGACGACAAGAAATCGCGTCAGCTCGTCGAAAATTTCTTGAACGAAGTAGATTTCGGCGCCAAAGCGGGAGCGTAATATGGCAGATGCAGCTCTGGCCCAAACTTATGCGCGCGCCGTCTTTGAAAAGGCGGTCGAAAAATACACGCACGATTTGCACGCGCTGGCTAACGCGGTAGCCAACAGCAATCTGTTGACCCGCCTCGACAACGCCGCCGAGTCCTTTGAAAGTAAAAAGGCGCTCATCAACGGCTTGGTGCCCGCGCAAGCGGACCCCGAAGTGCGAAATCTGGCGCTGCTGCTTGCCAGCAAAAACCAGATGCACTTGCTCTCGGATGTGGTGAACGCGTTCGACCATTTGGTAGCGCAGGGAACGCCGGGCGCGTTGGGCATCGTCACGTCTGCCATCGCGCTCACGGCGACTGACAAGGAAAAATTGGAAGCCAAACTGCGCGCGCAATACGGCGAACAATTGAATTTCGAGTACCGTCTCGACCCCGCCATTCTCGGCGGCTTGATCGTCCGCATCGGCGACGTGGTCATTGACGGCAGCGTATCCGGCAAACTCGCCGTGATGAAACAAAAATTGGAAACGGCGCGCTAGAATGCAATATGCACAATGCCGCAGGCGCAATGGTTGATCCATTGAGCAGATCGCATTGAGCATTCCGCATTGATTTACTATGGCTCTGAATGTAGCGGAGATTACCGAACAAATTAAACGGCAGCTCGAGTCCTTTGAAGCGCCGGTCCAGAAAATGGATGTCGGACAAATCATGGAAATCGGCGACGGCATCGCGCGCGTTTCCGGTTTGTCCAATGTCATGGCGGGCGAACTCGTCGAATTTCCCAAAAACGGCGTGCTGGCGCTCGCGTTAAATCTAGAAGACAATAACGTCGGCGTCGTCATCATGGGCGATTACGAGAATTTGGAAGAAGGCGACCTCGTACGCAGCACGGGCCGTCTCGCTTCCGTCCCCGTCGGCGCGGGTCTGGTCGGACGCGTCGTCAACGCCGTCGGACAGCCCATTGACGGCAAAGGGCCCATTGATTCCGCCTCCTTCCGTCCGGTCGAAATTATCGCGCCGGGCGTCGTCCAACGCCAACCCGTCAAATCGCCCGTGCAAACCGGCATCAAAGCCATTGACGCAATGATTCCCATCGGACGCGGCCAGCGCGAATTGATTATTGGCGACCGTCAGACCGGCAAGACCGCCCTGTGTCTCGACACCATCATCAACCAAAAAGGGCAGGACATGGTCTGCATCTATGTCGCCATCGGCCAAAAGCAGTCCACGATTGCCCAAGTCGTCGCGACGCTGGAAAAATATGGCGCGATGGAATATACCACCATCATCAGCGCGTCGGCGTCCGACCCCGCGCCGCTGCAATATCTGGCGCCCTATGCAGGTACGGCAATGGGCGAAGAAGTCATGGAGAACGGCATCACCGTCGGCGGCAAAACGCTCCGCGATGCGCTCATTATTTACGATGACTTGTCCAAACACGCGTGGGCGTATCGCCAAATCTCTTTGCTCTTGCGCCGTCCGCCCGGCCGCGAAGCGTACCCCGGCGATATTTTCTATCTCCACTCGCGTTTGCTCGAACGCTCGGCGCGTTTGAACAATGAACTCGGCGGCGGCTCGCTCACTTCGTTGCCCATTATCGAAACCCAAGCCGGCGACGTTTCCGCGTACATTCCGACCAACGTCATTTCGATTACCGACGGTCAGATTTATTTGCAAGCCGATTTGTTTTATGCGGGCATTCGGCCAGCGCTCGATGTCGGCATCTCGGTTTCGCGCGTCGGTTCCAACGCGCAAACCAAAGCCATGAAAAAAGTCGCGGGCCGTTTGAAACTCGACCTCGCGCAATATCGTTCGCTCGCCGCGTTCGCCCAATTCGGCTCTTCGCTCGACAAGGCGACGCGCGAACAATTAGAGCGCGGGCAGCGCATGACGGAACTTTTGAAACAACCACAGTATCAACCGGTATCCCTGTCGAACCAAGTCATGATTTTGTACGCCGCCACAAACGGTTATTTGGACGACGTGCCGGTGGACCAAGTGCGCGCTTTTGAAACCGCCTTTTTGCGCTATATGGACGCGTCGCATCCCGATATTGGGCGCAAAATCGCCGAATCCAAAGATGTGGACGCCGAAACGGAAGCCGCGTTGAAAAATGCGCTCACCGATTTCAAGCGGACGGGCAGCTACTAGGATTGCAGATTTCGGATTTTGGATTTATAAACAGAGGCATGTTTGAACATCCAAAATCCGAAATTCAATTGCGAAGCAAGCTTTCGCAATGCACGCAAGGTTTCTTTTTTCGCGTGAACGTTAAAAAATTCATAGCCCTTTCCAGTTTCGTGGCATTGGCGCTAAGCGGCGCGGCATGTGGCGGAAACGACGCTACGCCCACACGGACCCGCGTGGCGCAGGCAGAACCAACGCAAACGCCGTGGATCATTTACATGCCCGTGACCGTCACGCCGGGACCCGAAATTGCGACGCTAGAACCAACCAGCACGCCCAATGCGCCGCAGCCCACCGCCATCCCACCCACCAAACCTCCGGCGAATACGCGTCCGCCCGCGCCGCCACAACCTACCGCGCCGCCACAACCCACTGTGCCGCCCGAACCGCCGACCGCCGAAGCGCCGACTGTGACGCCAGCGCCCAGCTGTGGGCAGGCATATCAGGTGACCACCCTGACCTTTCCCGAAAACGGCGCCAAGCGTGAAGCCAAAGACGGTTCCGGCGCGGGCAAGACAATTCAATTTAAATGGGACCCGATTGCGGCATACGAAATGGATCCCAAAATTGGATACCGCGTGCTGGTTTCGACGCCGAGCAATGGGCAAGCTCTGTACATTTCACACAATGCGTATCTCAAAGAACAGGTTGCCATTCTCAGCCAACAAGCAACTTATGGTCTGACGCAAGGCGACGATACGACCGCCAATTGGCATGTCGAGGTTATCATGGCAAGCGGCGAGTTTAATGATGCGGGCGATGATACGCAGCCGCCACTCGGCACCATCACCGTCTGCGGCCCGCCGTCGCCGACCTTTAGCATCGAATTGGTAGTCCAATAAATTTTGGATGGGAGCAGCATTGTCATGAACAAAATGCGCGCACACTGGTCCGGCATTTTCATTCTGGGTATGTTGGGTTTGGGCATGTTGGGGTGCCAACAGCGTCCCGCCGTCCCAACCGTGGCGATAGAGCCAACCGAACCGGTTATCCTCATTGTCGTCACGGCGACGAGTCAGCCGACGCTTGCGCCGACCAAAACCGCCGAACCGACGATTACGCCGATGCCAACTTTGACCGCCCAGACGCCCATAACGATTACGGCTACGCCAGAGACGCAACCGACGCGCGCGCCCACCAAGTTGACGATAGCGCCAACAGTGGAACAATCGGGAGTCGAAACCGCCGTGCCGACCGCCGCGCCAACGGAACCGGCAGGAGCTAACGCGTTCAGCGCGCCGCAAGCGATTTCGCCCGAAGGCACCGGCTTTCGCGACGGCGACACGTTAAAATTTACGTTCACATCCGTTGGACCCCTCGCCGCCGACCAATGTTATCGCGTCGAGATGACGTTGGGCAATCCTACCGGCCCCGGAGGCGTGGGCGATTACTGGGTCGGCTTGTGCGGCGACCAAGCGGCGGCGGGCAGCGCGCTGCGCTTTGACGTCAAGCCCGCGCGTTTTCGCAACGAACCAAATTACGGCACGCTCTTGGTTTCGGCGGACAGCGTGATTCCGCCCACGCCGGAATATATAATGAATTGGTCGGTCAGCGTGGTCAAAATGCTCGACGACGCCGACCCGGTGCATCCGCAAGTTCAAGCCATTAGCGCTGCCAGCGCGGCGCTGCAAAATACTTTTTTCCGGTAGAGCAAAGCATCAAGTACGAACGCATGAAACGATGGGTTATTTTTGCGGCATTGGTTTTGGCGACTGCGTGCGCGGGACAATCGGCGACGCCGGTTCCGCCGCCAACAGCTGAAATATCAAATCTAGCAACCATCGTCCCGCTGCCCACCTTGCTCCCTACCGTACCCGTTGCCGTGGCGACCGCCGCGCCGACGCTAACGGCTGAACCGACCGCGACGCAGCAGACGACTGTCAAGGCGCAACCGCCGACACGAATGGCGGCGCCGGTCTTGTTGGAACCCAAAGCGCCGACCGTGTTCAAGGACGGCAACGACATTAAATTTATTTACGCGTCCGTCGGCAAACTCGCGCCAGACGAATGTTATCTATTGCACATTGAAATGGCGGTGCCGCAACTCGAAAGGGGCAATCGCGGCGACGATTTTGTAGATGTCGAAAACTGCGGAGACCCGGGACCCGCAGGGAAAGCGTTGACTTTTGTTTTGTATCGCGGCAAATTTACCAATTCGCCCAACTATGGCACGATGCTGGCGCAAACGCTCGCGCTCGCGCCCGAAACAAAAGAATTGAAAATGACATGGCAAGCGCGCGTTGTAAAAAATCTGGGACGCGCGGCAGACAGAGTGCATTACAATACCGAACCGTTGAGTCCCAACAGCTCTGTCTCGGAGTTTGCATTTCAACCCTAATATGAAAGCGATCTTTATTCTCGGCGTCATCATTTTTGCGGTGGCTGGCTGCGCCAGTACGCCGACGCCCGCGCCGACCGTTGTTGTACCCACAACGGTCCCAACCGAAATACCGCTCCCTACGCAAGCGCCGACCAACACCGCGCTGCCGCCAACGCCAACCGCCGCGCCGACCATTACGCCGCTGCCGCCGACGAATACGCCCTTGCCCACCACGCCCGCGCCGACGGCAACCAATACGCGCGCGCCGGTGACGCGTCAACCCACCGCGACGGCGACCGCAACGGAAATCGCGCTCAAGTTCGACGCGCCGCAATTAAAAGAGCCGGCGAACGGCGCAACCTTTACCGCGCGGCGCGATGACTTTCGTTTTGTCTGGGAACCGGTCGGCGATTTGGGTCCGAATGAATGTTATTTGCTAACGCTGCAAATCCAGAGTCTCGTTGACCCGCAACAAGAACATTACGGCCAAGAAAAATATCTGGTGCAGGAATCGTGCAATTCGACAGTTTCGGGGGGGCCCCTGCTCTTTGTCGTCAATCGCCGTCCGCCCGCGCCCAATTATGACGGTTTGATTGCGACCGCCGATGCGTTGGCGGGCAACGTTTCGAGCCAAGAATATCTCGTGCATTGGACCGTCCAGACCGTTTTGCAGCAAGACGGCAATTTGATTCCGCTCAGTCCGCCCAGCGTGACCGGCGAGTTCCGATTGTTGAACCCATAAATGAATTTATGATTGCGGATTTATGATTTTCGCCGCGTGTAAAATCATTCATCTAAAATCATAAGCAAAAATTTTCCGATGGCTACCCTACGTCAAATTCGTCAACGTATTCGCAGCGTCAAAAATATCTCCCAAGTCACGCGCGCGATGGAAATGATTGCGGCGGCAGAAATGCGCCGCGCGCAGCAGGCGACGCTCGCCAGCCGCAACTATTCCGAAAAAGCGCGCGAAGTGATGCAGTATGTGGCTACCGAACCGGGGCGCAGTAAATTGCTGCATCCGCTGTTGGAAGAGCGCGCCCAAGTCAAAGCGGTCGCGGTCGTTTTGTTCACCGCCGACCGCGGTTTGGCGGGCGCGTACAACGTCAACATTATTCGCAAAACGCTTGACTTTATCAAGCCGTTCGAAAAAGAGGGCAAGGACATTCGCCTCATCACCGTCGGCAAGCGCGGGCGCGATTTGATGCGCCGTTTCGGCAAACATGTCGTCGCGGATTTTTCGGACATGGGCACGCGTCCCGAAATCGTCCAGGTGAGCGCGTTGGCGCGCGCGGCGCTGGATGAATTTTTGCAGGGCCACGCGGACGAGGTGTACATTGCCTACACCGATTTCATCAATGTCTTGCGGCAGACGCCGAGCATTCGCCGGGTGTTGCCCATCGAACAAGCCGAAATCAAACGCGAAGGAGCGCCGCAAGTTTATTTGTACGAACCGAACGCGGAACAAATCTTGGACCAAGTGCTGCCGCGTTTTGTCGAGGTGCAAATCTATCAGGCGCTGCTCGAAGCGATTGCATCGGAACAAGCCGCGCGCATGGTGGCGATGCGGAACGCGACGGATAACGCCAAAGAATTGATTGAAGGATTGACGCTCTTGCGTAACAAAGTACGGCAGGCATCCATTACCAAAGAAATTCTCGACATCGTCGGCGGCGCCGAGGCGCTGCGGCAGGCAAAATAGTCTAGTCATTAGCTCTGAGCCGTTTGCGCCAACATCGGACAAACCGCTCAAAACTAATCACTATCAACTAATCACAAACAACTATGGCAAAAGGAAACATCGGACGCGTCGTCCAAATTACGGGCGCAGTCGTGGATATCGAATTTCCACCGGAACAACAACCCGAAATTTACAACTCTGTCGAAATTGACCGCGAAGGCACGACCGTCATTGCCGAAGTGCAGCAGCAATTGGGCGGCGACCGCGTGCGCTGCGTCGTCATGGATACCACCGACGGCATTCGCCGCGGCATGGAAGCGCGCGATACCGGCTCGCCCATCGCCGTGCCGGTGGGCCCCGTCACGCTCGGACGCATTTTTGACGTGATCGGCAAAACGATTGATTACGGCGAACCCGTGACAGCGGAACAATATATGCCGATTCATCGCCACGCGCCCGCGTTCGAAGACCAGGTGACGACGCCGCAGTTTTTTGAAACGGGCATGAAAGTGGTTGACCTCATCGCCCCGTTCACCAAAGGCGGCAAAATCGGCGTATTTGGCGGCGCAGGCGTCGGCAAAACCGTTATTATTCAAGAGCTCATTCGCTCTGTCGCCACCGAACATTCCGGTTTTTCGGTGTTTTGCGGCGTGGGCGAACGTTCGCGCGAAGGCAACGACCTCTGGCTCGAAATGAAAGAGTCGGGCGTCATCAATAACGTCGTCATGGTGTTTGGTCAAATGAACGAACCGCCGGGCGTGCGTTTGCGCGTCGCCTTGACGGGCTTGACGATGGCGGAATATTTCCGCGACGAAGGACGCGACGTGCTGTTGTTCATTGACAATATCTTTCGTTTCGTCATGAGCGGTTCGGAAGTGTCCGCGCTGCTCGGACGTATGCCGAGCGCGGTCGGTTATCAACCGACGCTCGCGCAAGAAATGGGCGAATTGCAAGAACGCATCACTTCGACCAAACGCGGTTCGATTACGTCCATGCAGGCGATTTACGTTCCGGCGGACGATTATTCGGACCCCGCGCCAGTGGCGACCTTTGCGCATCTCGACGCGACGATTTCGCTCGAACGCTCGATTGCGGAAAAAGCGCTGTTCCCCGCCGTGGACCCGCTCGCCTCGACCTCGCGCATTCTCGACCCGCTGATTGTCGGCGAAGAACATTATCGCACCGCGCGCGAAGTGCAGCGCGTCCTCCAACGCTACAAAGATTTGCAAGACATTATCGCCATTCTCGGCGTCGAAGAATTGAGCGAAGACGATAAATTGACCGTCGCGCGCGCGCGCAAGATTGAACGTTTCTTGTCGCAACCGATGCGCGTGGCGGAACAATTCACGGGCCGCGCGGGCAAATACGTCCCGATTGCGGAAACCGTGCGCGGCTTTCGCATGATTCTCGACGGCAAAATGGACGACGTAGGCGAAACCTACTTTTATATGCGCGGCGGCATTGACGAAGTGCGCGAAGGATACGAGGCGGATTTGAAAAAGGAAGCAGAGAGCAAGGGATAGGTAGGTAGTAAGTAGCAGGTAGTAAGGAATAGGTAGTAAGGAGCAAGTCAATACCTCCAATCCTTGATAGGGATCCCTGATACCTGCCACCTGATACCTGATACCCGCCTCCTGATTCCTGATATTCAATACTCGCAACCATGAGCATTCATCTCGATATCGTCACCATCGAACGCATCGTCGTGAGCGAAGAAGTGGATTATGTCAGCGCGCCCGGCATTGACGGCGTGTTGGGCATTTTGCCGCAACACGAGCCGCTGCTCACCGCGCTCTCGATTGGCGAATTGCATTATCGGCAAGGCAATACCAACCACTCGTTCGCCATTGGCGGCGGCTTTATGGAAGTGCGCCCCGATAAAATTATCGTTCTCGCCGACGCAGCCGAAAGCGCGGACGAAATTGACGAACAGCGCGCCGAAGCCGCGCGCAAACGCGCGCAAGATCTGATGGCGCAAAAACAACAGGGCGGGATTGACGTGGCGCAAGCCGCGCTCATCGAGCAATCTATTCGGCGCGCGGAACTGCGTCTCAAAGTCGCGCGGCGCAGACGGAGTGGGACGCAAGAGTAATTCGGCCAGCGGTAGCAAGTAATAGGTTGTAGCTTTTCTTCTCTGCCTGATACCTGATACCTGACGCCTGATACCTATAACGTGTCAGTTTTCGTTCGCCAAATCGGCATTGACCTCGGCACCATGAACGTGCTCGTGTATGTACGCGGGCGCGGGATTGTGCTGCAAGAACCCTCGCTGGTCGCCGTTTCGCCCATTGACAACAAAATCGTCGCGCTCGGCGAAGAAGCCAAAGCGATGTTGGGCCGCGCCCCGGAAAATATCCAGGTGATGCGCCCGATGCGCGATGGCGTTATCGCCGATTATATGGTGACGGAAGCGATGCTCCGCTACTTTATTCAAAAGGTGTGCGGCCGTTTGCAAATGTCGCTGGGGCAAAAACCCGAAATCGCGATCTCTGTCCCTGTCGGCGTGACGACCGTCGAATCGCGCGCGGTGCATGACGCCGCCATCGCGGCGGGCGGCCGCATCGCGCATCTGATTCCCGAACCGCTCGCGGCGGCGATGGGCGCGGGGCTGCCCGTGCATACGCCAACCGGCAACATGGTTATTGATATTGGCGGCGGCACGAGCGAAGCGGCGGTCATTTCGGTGAACGGCATCGTCGTTTCGTCGTCGGTGCGCGTGGCGGGTTTGAAAATTGACGAAGCCATCACGAACTATGTTCGCAAAAAATATAATTTGATGATTGGCGAACAGACCGCCGAAGACATCAAAATTCAAATCGGTTCTGCCCTGCCCCTCGAAGAAGATGTGCAGATGGAAGTGCGCGGCCGCGATCAAGTCGCCGGTTTGCCGCGCACGATTCGCGTCGGCGCGGGCGAAATTACCGACGCGATTTCAGAGCCGCTCACCGCGATTGCGGGCGTGACGCGCGCAGTGTTGGAAAAGACGCCGCCCGAACTCGCGGCGGATATTATTGACCGCGGGATGGTCTTGACCGGCGGCGGCGCGCTCTTGCGCAACTTGGACCGCTATCTCACGCGCGAGACCGGCGTGCCGTGTTACCCCGCCGAAAATCCGATTGCGTGCGTCGCCATCGGCGCAGGGCGCGCGGTGGAACAACTCGAACTGGTCCGCAAGAGCATGGTGCAGGTCTAGTCAATATAGATTACGCGGCGATTGCTCGTCTTGCAAGCGTTTTCTGCGATGTATTCCATCGCCAAACGCTTGGGGCTTGACCGACGTGATTCAAGATGAGGGGATTGCCAGAAATTACAAAACGCAGATAGAAAATGCCGCAGCGACCTGCTGCGGCATTTTGTTTCACGGAGCAACGCGCATGTGGAAAATTTTTGGCGGGGTCCTCTTGGGCGCAATCGTGGGCTGTCTCGTCGGCGTTGGCGCCAGCGTCGCCCTCGCGTATCTGAATCATTTACGGCCCGGACTCGCCAATTTTCAGCGCGACCTGTGGCCCCTCCTCGCAGTTTTCTTGGCGCTCATCATTGTGCCTATCGGCGGCGGCATCGGCGGACTCGGCGGAGGTCTCGTCGTCTATTTGAAAACGCGAAACTCTAATTGCCAAATCTCTCTGGCTGATGCGCGGCAGAGACCGAAAAATGATCTTGCAAAATGACGGCGCAATTATTTGCCATCCGCGTACGCAAAAGAAAAATTAATGGGCGGAGATGTTACAGAGATATAAACAAATGGCTCGGAACCAGAATTTACAAACCCATGCGCGTCGCCATCCGCAAATCTCACAACATCGCCAGCCATGAACGGAAGGGTTTTGTCATCTGCAAGTAATAATGTGCCGCAACCAGAGACCGCAATCCATATTTGTTCAGATGTGGCGTGACTATGGCGAGGTTGTTTTGCATTTACTTGAACTGTGACGCGAGTTATTGTAATTCGCTCGGATAAAGAGTTGTGCGGCGATAACAATTGAATGGACGTGACGCCCGGATTTGTGAGCGTTTTGAATTTATCGGCGGACAGAAATTCCATATTTATATTTTTCAGATTTTACCTGAAATTGCCAAGACTTGGCAGTACCTGCCCGACGGCTGGCGTTACCAGCGCTGGGGTGAAGCGACAAAGCCGTCCAATTAGCAAAAGGCAGCGGCGTAGAAAAACGCTTGAAGCGGATTGTAACCTTTTCCTATTCTAGGAACCCTATCATAAACCAGAAAAAGGGAATCGCTCCGCACATGACCAAGTTGGCAAAGATCAATATACTGGCGCTACCCCAAACATGGGGGTTGTTCTTGTGGAGAGCGGACTCTGCTGGGTTATCCATGTTATAAAAAACTTGGACCGAACTGCCCTCGGGGTATTGCTCGAGAAACTTTTCTACTACTTGGCTTTTATCGCCTCCAAAGGCATGCCCCGCATACAGTTTGTTATTCTTGTAGGACTGTCCGCCCACTTGATAGGAATACTCCACTGCGGGAACGCTGATACGCGATCCGCGCTTTCCTCCCCCGCCTACTGGAATTTTCAAAGCCATCATGTTGGATGTAAGAATTGTACCTCTTGTCGAACCCCAATCTTTTGCCGCCCGAAGCGCACGCAAATTCTTGAATAGGATCAAGCCAAATATCAAATCCACGCTTAACAATCCAATCAGTGTGATTGGCACAACGCAAAGCATGACTATCCAGCGCGCAACTTCATTTTCTGTCATGATAATCCTTTTATCCGTTCGGCTGAAACGACAATCATGGGTACATCATTTGGGTTTATTCTTTATCTTGTTCTTGCGCAAGAGGCGCGCCAACGGTTTGCGTTACCTGCGCGAGCCAGGCGTGGATTCGGCTTGAAGCAGAAAAAAACTCGACGCGAGGAAGGAGCGCGCTAACTATGAGTTATGCCGCAGTTTTGTCGTCTAATCCTCACAAGCAAAGACTATAGGTTTGCCGTCTAACATGCCATTTTGGCATATTAGACGGCATGAACCTGCCCTATAGTAGTTTTTATGTCAGGAAAAAGACTGCGCGCGGCTGCGTGGGCGTCGGAGAGAAAAATTTACAACGCTTCCGCGACCAACTCGGCAATATCCTTGCGCGCGATTTGTTCGTCCACGCCCGTAGCTTTGGCGCCGTCTTCGAGCATCGTCATACAAAACGGACAACCCGACGCGAGCGTTTTGGCGTTGACCGCGACCGCATCTTGCACCCGCACATTGTTGATGCGTTCGCCCGTATTTTCTTCGAGCCACATGCGGCCGCCGCCGCCGCCGCAGCATAACCCTTTGTCGCGCGTGCGCGCCATCTCGACCAGATTTTCGCCCACGCTCAACGCTTTCAAAATCTCGCGCTGCGGGTCATAGATATTGTTATAGCGGCCGAGATAACACGAGTCGTGATACGTAATCGTCTCGGTGATATTCTGTTTGGGATTGATAACGCGATTGCCGATGAGTTCGGCAATCAATTGGGTGTGGTGAATCACCTCGTAATTGCCCTCGAACTGCGGATACTCGTTCTTGATGGTGTTGAAACAATGAGGACACGCGGTCATGATGCGTTTGAACGAGAGCGCGCCAAAGTTTTCGACATTTTCGGTCGTCGCCATTTGATACAGATACTCGTTGCCCAAACGACGCGCCGATTCACAATTACAGCGTTCCGCGCGCATCACGGCAAATTTGAGACCCGCCGCGCGCATGATTTGAATCATCGCGCGCGTCACCTTTTGATTGCGCGCGTCGTACGCGCCCGCGCAGCCGACCCAATACAATACGTCATATTCGACGCCGGGCTGCGCGAATTCGACGCCCAAATCTTTGATGCCGTCCCAGCGCGACGCTTTCGGCAAACCGTACGGATTGCCCTGCCGTTCCATCGAATTCATCGCCTTGTCGGACGGCGATTGCGGCGCGCCTTCGGTCAAAGTCAGATACCGCCGCAAATCAATAATGGTCGAAAGTTGGTCAATCCCAACCGGACACGCGTGCACGCACGCCATGCAGGTCGTACAATCCCACAATTCTTGCGCGGTAATGACGCCTTCGTGCAGCGGTTTCAATTCGCCCGATTTGGGCGCAGCCATGAACGGCAAAAACGGCAGCATGAATTGTTTGGAATAATCCTGCAACTTGACTTCGATCATTTTGGGCGACAGCGCCTTGTGCGTCGTCGCCGCCGGGCAAACCGCCTGACAACGTCCGCACCGCGTGCAGGCGTCAAAATCCATCACCTGCTTCCAAGAAAATTCTTGAAACTTGCCGACGCCAAAAGTTTCCAAGTCTTCGATATTGCGAATCGGCGCAATCGCATTGGGCGCGGGCTGTTTGAATAAAGTATTGGTCGAGCTCGCAAAGACATGGAACCATTTTGAAAGCGGAAAGTACGCAATGAGGAAAAACGTCAGCCAAGCGTGAAATACCCATGTGCTGATATGCAGGGACAGCAGAAATTGTTCGGGGAACGGTTTCCACACATTGGATAGCGCGTTGCCGACGAGCGAATACACCGCCCACCACGGTTGAGTCGCCGCAATCCGCAGCGATTCAATCATAAAACCGGTGACGACCAACACGAGGAACGAGAGAGTCACCCATAAATCATCGTCGAAATGCAATTTGCCGTCGTCATAGCCCCACAAGCGACGCGGCTTTTGTTTATAGCGGATATAGAGCGCGACGCACAAAGCCGCCAGCGCGACAAAGCCCGCGATGTCGAGCGTAAATTTATAGAGAAAATAAAAACCGCCCTGCAAAATGCGAAAGTGAAAAATGAGACGCGCGATTTCCCAGTCAATCGTCGCCAGCGCGGTGCCGATAAAAAGCAAAATCATGCCCCACATCAAATTGAGGTGCATGAAACCGGCGGGTTGATTTTCGCCCGCGACTTTTTTGGTGAGCGCGCCATAGACGAAAAAATTCTTTAGCTTGGCGCCGAGCTGCGTCAAGAACATTTTGCGGCTCAGGTCGCCTTGTCCGACGCGCCACAATTTATAATGCCGCCACACCCCATAGAAAAAAATGAGGACGGAAATAAAACCGCACACATAGAGAACCACTTCCAACCAAATCGGGATATTCCAAAACGTGGGGCGACAAATAATATCGGGGGGACAAAAGGTTTCGTCAAACATGAGTCGTCAGTCTAGCATAAACCATAGCCAGTATTCAGAAAATGACTTTTGCTTACTGGCTATAATCTACGGGTCACTGTTCACTGTTTTTCTTTCGCCATCTCGACAATGTTGACCGGTTCGATGCCGCCTTTGACCGGCGGAATCGCGGCATACAAATTTCCGGGATCGGGCATAGCGCGCGGCGTCGTCAAATCGGGATTCGGCGGCGGGACCAATAATTTCTTTTTGGTAATGATGGCGCTGCGTCGGTCATAGTACGCCAATTCGTAATCGTGTTCCAACACAATCGCGCCGGTGGGACACGCCTCTTCGCAATAACCGCAAAAAATACAACGCAAGAGATTGATTTCATAGCGCGCGGCATAACGCTCGCCGGGCGAATAGCGTTCCGCGTCCGTATTCTCAGCCGGCAAAACATAAATCGCATCGGCGGGACAGGCGGCGGCGCACAAGGAACAGCCGATACATTTTTCCAATCCGTTCGCATGGCGTTTCAATTCGTGCCGGCCGCGAGAACGCGGCGGCACCGGTTTTTTCACATCGGGATATTGATAGGTTACCGGCTTGCTCACCATCTCTTTGCCGGTCGTCAACATGCCTCTGATGAGTTCAATTACGCCCTGAAACATCCTTCACATCCTTGAGTTAATTCAATCTTGCGCCCGCGGCGCGCTTGATTCTGGCCGCGCCGCAATTTGCCTTGCGCTCCCGAGAGCGTTACGCCTTTGCCACTTGGACTCGCGCGCCCATCGGCAGATTCATTGTGCCGTCTAAATTGTTGGCGAGCGCGATGACGCCGGGCGGCGTTTGATTGCCCACCTGCGCGCGGACTTGGAGCGTGCGCGGCGGTTTGAGGTCAAAGGTAATTTTTACCGCGTCGCCGGTGACGATATTCCATGCCTCGGCGTCGTGCGAATTGATTTCGGCGACCGCGTCCGGCACGCGCGGCTGAACGATTTCCGAGAACTGCATCGCGCTGCCGCGATCCAGCAGCGCGCGCGTCACCGCCAAATACGCCCCGCCGGTCGCGGCAGCCGCTTTTGGCGCGACATATTTGACATCGAATTTCGCATCCGCGTCGGTTTCAGACGCCGACGCCCACTGCACGCCGCTCACATCGCCAAGCAATTCGCCGAGCGCGATTTGCACCGGGTCCGCCGCATCGCCGCCGACAGTTTGCACCGACGCGCGCCGCCGCACGGTAACGCGCAAGCGCGCGTGCGCCATTTTTGCATACGTCGGAATGCGCTGCGTGATTTCGTTCATCACGTCGGCGGACGATTGATATTCCCATTGCGCGCCAAGCGCTTGCGCCACATCGCGGACGATTTGCCAATCGGGACGCGCGTGCCCCGGCGCCATTAACGCGCCGGTAAAATGTTGAACGCGGCGTTCGGTGTTGGTGAATGTGCCATCGCGTTCAGCCCACGACGCGGCGGGAAAAACGACGTCCGCCTTTTGCGCGGTTTCCGTCATGTACAAATCTTGGACAATGAGAAAACCGGGATTCCGAAACGACGGATTGCCGCGCGCCGGGTCCGCGCCCATGACATACAACACTTTGGCTTTGGCGAGCATGTCTTGCGCGTTCCAAGCGCCGGCGGCTTGCGGCACGACTTGCATATCTTGCGCGCCCATCGAATTATTGTGCGGATAGAGCGCAATCACGCCATTGTCTTTGCGTCCGAAATGACCGCTCAACACAACCAGCGCGTTCAACGCGGCTTGGACGGCGGGGTCGCTCTGCATCGCAAACATAAATTCGCGGCCAAACAGAACGATGCCATTTTCGCTCGACGCAAACGCTTTGCCCAGTTCTTGGAGCGTCTCGGCGCTGACGCCCGAATTCTCGGCACATTCCGCCACCGAGAGCGTCAATGCCGCGACAAAAGCTTCCGCCTCTTTTGCTCTTTCGGGCTTGTGTAACCCCGCGTCAAGCATGGCGCGCACGATGCCCAGCACAAAATACGCTTCGGCGCCGTATTTGTAAAGCGCCGTATGCGTCGCGTACTGCGCGAGTTTGGTGACGCGTCCGTTGGCGACAATGAGCTTGGCGCCCTGCCGCGCGATTTTGGCGAGGCGCAAACGCAGGATGGGTTGTTCGTTTTGCAAATCCGCGCCCAAAACCAAAACCGTCGTGCCTTTGCCCAATTCGCCCAGATTGGTGCCGACGCCTGCGCCAAAATTTTTCACCAGCTCGGCGCCCGCGTTCCATTGCGCCCAGCCGATGCGATGGTCGAGATTTTGCGAGCCGAGAACCTCGCGGAATAATTTTTGGAACAGATACAAATCTTCGTTCGCGAGATGGTCGCCGGCGAGGCCCGCCATGCTCTTGCCGCCGTCGGCGATGGACGGACGAATCCGATTGGCGACAAACGTCAACGCTTCGTACCACGAAACGGGTTGCAGGTCGGCGTCCGCGCGAATCATTGGCGTAATAATTCGGTCGGCGGAATGGGCATAGTGATGGACGTACCGCCCTTTGTCGCACACCCAAATTTCATTGACCGCCGTATTTTCGCGCGGCGTGATGCGGCGAATGGTATTGTCGCGCGCGCCGAGATTCAGATTACAGCCGACGGAACAGTGTTGGCACACCGACGGACGGTCGTTCAATTCAAAGACGCGCGCCGTAAAACGAAAATCGCGCGAGGTGAGCGCGCCGACGGGACACAGGTCAATCGTGTTGCCCGAAAAATTAGAATTGAACGGCGGGTCGTCAAAGGTGGTGACTTCTAAACCGCGGCCGCGATTTTGCAAACCCAAAACGGGTTCGCCCGCGACTTCATCCTGAAACCGCACGCAGCGTCCGCATTGAATACAGCGCTCGCGGTCGAGCAAGATAAGCGGCGAAAGCGGGACCATCTTGTCGGTATGAAATTTTGATTCGACGTAAAAGCGCGTGTTGCCGGGCCCGTAATGCAGCGTATGGTCTTGGAGCGTACATTCGCCGCCCTTGTCGCACACGGGACAATCGAGCGGATGACTCGTCAGCAAAAATTCAAGGATGCTGCGGCGCGCTTCCAGCACTTCGGGCGACGTCGTCACAACGGACATGCCTTCGGAAACAACCGTGGTGCAGCCCGTTTGCAATTTTGGCATCCATGCGATTTGCGGATTGCCTTGTTCATCCAA
>JAJVIA010000068.1:8101-52934 GCA_022072245.1 Anaerolineae bacterium | reverse complement strand
CCGCCCGATGCGGCGCGGATACGGCAATGATAACCGACGCGTCGCCGATTTTCAAACGTCCGACGCGGTGCGCGATGGCGAGGCGAACGTCGCTCCAGCGTTCTTGCGCTTCGGCGCCGATTTGCGCCAGCATCCGTTCCGCAAGTTCGGGATACGCTTCGTATTCTAGAAATTTTACTTGTTTGTCATGCGCGTTGTCGCGCACGACGCCGAGAAAGGTCACGATGGCGCCCGCGCCGGGATGCGCTACGCGCGCGACCAGCGCGTCCAACGAAAGCGATTTTTTGGTGACGACGAAATCGCGCGAAATTGTACGGGACGAACGCCGTTTCGCGTTCGGTTTCGCGCTCGATTTTGTGTTTCGTTTCGCGTTTGGTTTCACGTTCGGTTTCGCGTTTGGTTTCGCGTTCGATTTTGCGTTTCGTTTCGCGTTTGGTTTCGCGCTCGATTTTGCGTTTCGTTTCGCGTTCGGTTGCGCGCCGCGTGTGGAGAGGGAGGAACGCTGCGGCTGCGGGGAACGCTGCGGTTGCGAGGAACGCTGCGGCGAGCGTTCCCTACCCGCGCCGCCGCTGACGGGGGGGAGGAAACCCACTTCTTCGCCGCCGTGCAAAATCGTTTCGGGTTTGGCTAAACGTTGATTCACCGAAAACGCGGCGCGGATGTTGCCGGCGCGCGGATTTTTCGCGTTTGCCACATACGCGTCCCACAATTCTTGGACCGTCATGCCCGCCTCGATGTCGCGCCAGTCCTCTTTCAAGCCAATGTATTCGCGAAAGATGGCGAAAAATTTTACATGCACCTGTGCCATATTATGACTCGTTGGATTCATGGAGCAGCGCGAGCGCGCGCTCTTCGCGCCGCTGCGCAATGATGGATGCAATAATCGAAACCGCCAAGACGACGACAATCACGCCGAGCGAAACGAGAATCGGAATTTCGACGTGGAAAATACCGACGAGCATCTTGACGCCGACGAAACCGAGAATAAACGAGAGCCCGGTTTTGAGATAACGGAAACTGCTCATTACGCCCGCGAGCAAAAAGTATAACGCGCGCAAGCCGAGAATCGCAAAGACGTTCGACGTGAACACGATGAACGGGTCGGTGGTGATGGCAAAAATCGCGGGAATCGAATCGAGGGCAAAGACGACATCGGTCGTTTCAATGACGAGCAGCACAACCAGCAGCGGCGTCGCCCACAATACGCCGTCAATGCGCGTCAGAAAGCTTTGCCCGACAAAATCCGACGTGACCGGCATGACGCGGCGCACCAGTTTGACGATGGGATTTTTATCGGGATGAACGCCCTCGTCCCCTTGCGTGCCGAGCCGATAAGCGGTGAAAATCAAGAACGCGCCAAAGACATAAATGACCCATTCAAAGCGTTCAATCAACGCCGCGCCGACAAAAATCAATGTGCCGCGCAAAAGCAGCGCGCCGAGAATGCCGAGAAATAAAACGCGATGCTGATATTTTTGCGGAACCTGAAAATAGGCAAAGATGACGACGAAAACAAAAATGTTGTCAACCGATAACGCTTTTTCAATGAGATAGCCGGTGAAAAATTCCAGACCCGCCGTTGGACCGCGTTCGATAAAAACAAATACGTTAAAGAGCAGCGAAATGCCAATCCAAAATACGCTCGTCCAAAGCGCTTCTTTGGTTTTTATTTCATGCGGATTGCGATTGAATACAAAAAGATCAATGGCTAGGAGCCCAAAAATAATCGCTCCAAAAATTAACCACATGAAACCGGTCGGAATTATTCCCTCAAGCCCGAACAATGGCGGAACCTCGTTTTGATATTTTACGCGCGACAGACAAGCTTGCTTACGTTCGCGCGCGCAAACGCGTTACAAAAGCATTGTATGCAAGCCAAACAGAATTGCAAACGTAAAATCTATTCTTGCGAAAAAAAAGCGCCGTATGCGTTTGGCATACGGCGCGGCGTACAAACTCTAATCAATTTTTAACTGCGCTGCGACGGCGCGTCGCGGCGCGGGCGGTCATAGGGACCGCGTCCACCGCCGCCGCCGCCGCGACCCCCGCGGTCATTGCCGCGTCCGCCGCGGTCGCCATCGCGTCGGGGTCCGCGCGAACCGCCGCGGTCGCCGCCGCCGCTGCCCAGTTTCGGGTCCGCTTCGCGCGCCTGCTCCACCGTCCAACCTTCCAACACCGCGCGCCGCGACAAACGAATTTTGCCTTGCGCGTCAATGTCCGTAATCATCACCATCACATCGTCGCCCTCTTTGACGACATCGCGCGGGTCTCGCACTTGATAATCCGCGAGCTGCGAAACATGCACCAGCCCATCCACGCCCGGCGCGATTTCGACAAAGACGCCAAACTCGGCGAGCCGCACGACCTTGCCCGTGTAAATCGAACCGAGTTTCGGCGATTCCGTCATGGCGCGAATCCGTTCCATCACGCCCGCCGTCCCTTCGCCGCTTACGCCGGCGATAAAGACCGTGCCGTCCTCTTCCACATCAATCTTGACCTCAAATTCTTCTTGCAAACCGCGAATCGTTTTGCCGCCGGGGCCAATGAGCGCGCCGATTTTTTCGGGGTCAATTTTGATTGTCTGGATGCGCGGCGCGTACTGCGAAAGTTCCGCGCGCGGTTCCGCAATCGTATTCGTAATGACTTGGAGGATTTGCAAACGCGCCTGACGCGCTTGCGCCAGCGCTTCTTTGAGAATGGACGGCGCAATTCCTTGCAATTTCAAATCGAGCTGTAACGCGGTGATGCCCATGCTCGTCCCCGCGACTTTGAAATCCATATCGCCGAGCGCGTCTTCCATGCCGAGAATGTCGGTGAGAATCGCGTAACGGTCGCCGTCCACAATCAAACCCATCGCAATGCCCGCGACCGGCGCGCTAATCGGCACGCCCGCGTCCATCAACGCCAGCGTCGAACCGCAGACGCTCGCCATCGAAGTCGAACCGTTGGACGACAAGACTTCGGACACCAAGCGAATGGTGTACGGAAATTCTTGTTCGGTCGGAATCACGGCGACGAGCGCGCGTTCCGCCAGCGCGCCGTGTCCGATTTCACGGCGGCCCGGCGCGCGCATCGGGCGCGCTTCGCCGACCGAGTAGGGCGGAAAATTATAATGATGCAGATAGCGTTTGGAATCATCCGGGTCGAGCGTATCAATTTTTTGCGCTTCGCTCGGCATCCCCAATGTCGCAATCGTCAGCACTTGGGTTTCGCCGCGTTGAAACAAACCCGTGCCGTGCGCGCGCGGCAAGAGACCCACTTGCGCCGAGAGCGGTCGAACCGTTTTGGTATCGCGTCCATCCACGCGCTTGTTTTCGTTCACAATCATTGCGCGCAGTTGCGCTTTGACTTCGGCATCCACCGCCGACGCGACATCGGCGGGCGCGTATTCCGCGCCGAGTTCAGTTTGAATTTCAGCCGTCACCGCGTCGAGCATCCCGCCGCGTTCGGATTTGCCATAGCCGCTGCCGAGAATGCCGGCGATGCGCGGCGCGATTTTTTCATGCACCGCGCTTTTGACCGTATCGCTCACCGTAAAGAGCGTCACCGTCGCTTTCGGTTTGCCGATTTCGGCGCGCATTTTTTCTTGCAAATCAATCAAGGGTTGAAACGCTTGATGCCCCGCGTAAATCGCTTCGAGCATCAATTCTTCGGTGACTTCGCTCGCGCCCGCTTCAATCATAATGACGGCGTCGCGCGTGCCGGCGAGGCGCAAATCGAGAATGGATTGCTCCATCTGCGATACGGTGGGATTCATTACAAAGCGGCCGTCCACATAACCGACGCGCACCGCGCCGACGGGCCCCTGAAACGGAATATCGCTGATGGTCAACGCCGCGCTCGCGCCAATGATGGACATGATGTCAATGAAATGTTCTTGGTCCGCCGAGAGCGCGGTCATAACGATTTGCACATCGTTACGCATCCCTTTGGGAAACAAAGGACGAATGGGGCGGTCGGTCAAGCGGCAAATGAGAATCGCGTTCTCGGACGCTTTGCCTTCGCGTTTGAAAAACGAGCCGGGGATTTTGCCCGCCGCATAGAGCCGTTCTTCGTAATCTACGGTGAGCGGAAAAAAGTCCGCGCCCTCGCGCGGTTTCGCCGCCATCGTCGCGGTGGACAGAATGATGGTATCGCTCTGCCGCACCGTGACCGCGCCGTTCGCTTGAAACGCGAGGCGGCCGGCTTCGATGGTGAATTGTTCACTGCCGATTTCGGCGGTGTAGGTATGAATTTGATTCGACATAAAGAGAAAACCTCCAAAAGGTTTCAGATTGCGATTTTCAGATTGCAAGTTCAAAACGCCGTGACGGCGCTTGCTTGCAACATGAAAGCGGCAACTTGTGATCCGTCGGAGGTCAGGAGCTGGAAGATGGAGATTCGAGATTGGAGATTGGGAGCTAGAAGCTAAAGACTAGAGCCGAAAGCTTGAAACTGGACGCGCCAATTTCTAATTTCGAGTTTCTAATTTTCAATTTCTAAATTCCAATGTCCAATATCCACTTTCCAATTCCTGCGCGCAACGACGGAAATGAAAATATAGCGCGGGGCAAGCCCGCAAAAACAAACGAGTAGATGGGTCTCACCGCGACAGCCATCCACTCGTTTGGCGTTCGATTATTTGCGCAACCCTAATTGTTCAATAATTTTCTTGTAGCGGGTCGCGTCTTTTTCCGAAAGATATTTTAAATGGCGGCGGCGTTCTCCGACCATCTTGAGCAACCCGCGCCGCGAATGATTATCGTGTTTGTGCGCTTTGAGATGTTCAACCAGCTGATTGATGCGCGTAGTCAGCAAAGCGACTTGTACTTCGGGCGAGCCGGTATCTTTGGTATGCGTTTGATACTGACCCATGATAGCGGTCTTTTCCGCCTTTTTGAGCGACATGCCCTGCTCCTCTAGATAAGAAACGGCGGAATCCTGCTGCCGCCGTCACAGTTCTCGATTTGAATTGATAGTATTGTAGCGCCAAGTCCTTTTTTCGGCAAATTTAGCGCGAGATTGCGCGTTTATTTATCGTTTTCCGTTGGCGTCCAAGTTCCTCTTTCCAATTCTGTCAAGAACGCGTGCGCGGCTCGAATCTGCGATTCCTCGCCAATCAAACCAATGACGTCGCCCACTTCAAATTGAAACACCGATTTGGGATTGGCAATGACATGCTCGCCGCGCAGCACGGCGACAATGGACGCGCCGGTGCGGTCACGAATTCCGGCATTGGCGACCGATTGATGCGCCAATGGATTGGTTTCGCCGAGCTGATGCCACATCATTTCCAAACCGCGCAGCGCATACGTCAATTGCTCCAGCAGGCGATATTCTTCCGGCGTCGAAACCGCCACATCGTAATGGTCGCGGCGCACCAGGTCGGTATATTTTTGCACTTGGAGCGGCGGCAAGCCGAGACGCAAAAGCATGTGGCGCACGACTTCGAGACCGCCTTCGAGTTCGGGATGAATCACGTCTTGCGCGCCAAATTCAGCCAGCCGCGTTACGCCCTGCTGGGTGCCGGCGCGGGCGATGATGGGCAGTTTGGGCGCAAGTTGGCGCGCGGCGACGACGACCACTTCAGCCGTCGCCTCATCCGGCACGGTGACGACCAGCGCGCGCGCGTGCGACAGCCGCGCGTGTTTCAGGATTTCAGAATTTGCCGCGTCGCCAAACAGGGTCGGCACGCCGAGTTTGCTCAATTCGTCAATGCGCGTCGCTTCGGCATCAATCACGAGGCGCGGCGTATTGATATATTCCAAAACGTCCACGACGTGATGCCCCACGCGTCCATAGCCCACGATGACCACATGGTCGGATAATTGTTCGGGCAAGAGTTGAGGCGCGGGCGCCGCGCGGTTGAGGCGCGCCCACACGCGGCGGCGCCCCTTGAGCCAATTTTCGGCGGGCGTCAACGCGCGATACATGAGCGGATTGATAATGATGGACAAGACCGCGCTCGCCAAAATCAACGAATACTGGTCCGCGTCCAGCAGATGCATTGACACAGCCGAGGCGCCGAGCAAAAAAGAAAATTCGCCGATTTGACTGATGCCGGTACCGACGACCAACGTGGTGCGCGCCGGAAAGCGGAACAACAAACCGATGCAAAAGGCGTTCAAAGGTTTTGCCAGCACAATCAACGCGGTCAACGCCAACGTCTGCCCGGCATGATTCACCAGATACATCGGGTTCACCAACATCCCGACCGAGACAAAAAATAACGTCGCAAACACTTCGCGAAACGGCAAAGCGTCCGCGCCGACTTGGTAACTGGTCGTAGATTCGCTGATGGTCACGCCCGCCAAGAACGCGCCCAACGCGAGCGACACGCCAAAAAATTCCGAAGCCGCGAAAGCGGTGCCCAACGCAACGACCGCAATCGTCAAGATAAAAAGTTCGCGCGATTTTGTAAAAGCTATGCGCGCAAAGAGCCACGGCACAAAACGCATGCCGACCAATAACATGACCACGACAAAGAAGCCCGCTTTGGCTAACGTGAACAAACCGGTTTCCAGTAAAGAACCCTGTCCGCCTTCGAATACGCGCAATCCGACCAGAATAATGACGGTGACAATATCTTCGACAATGAGCCAGCCCACCGCGACGCGCCCGTGAATGGTATTGAGCAAGCCGTGATCTTCTAACCCGCGCAGCAAGACGACGGTGCTAGCCATTGAAATGGTCAAACCGAGAATGACGCTTGCCTCCAGACTCCAACCCCACAACTGCGTCAACCCAATGCCCCACAACGTGGTAAGCGTCATTTGAATCAACGCGCCGGGCAGCGCGATATCGCGCACCATCCACAAATCGCGCAGCGAAAAATGCAAACCCACGCCAAACATCAAAAATACGATGCCAATTTCAGCCAGTTCCAAAATCGAGTCCACGTCGCCGACAAAGCCCGGCGTAAAGGGCCCAATGATAATGCCCGCGACGAGATAGCCCACGATGGTCGGCATCCCCAAACGGCGCGCGACGATGCCGCCCAAGAACGCGGCAAACAGCGCGACGGTGATATTGGTCAGCAAATGAACTTCTTGCATGGGCGGTTATAGAAATAAAAAACCCTCGTTGACAAACGCCTGGCGAGGGTTGCATGAGGCAACTTGGGTTACGCAGCGGTACGGCAAATTTCGACGCGAGTTTAGCGCCATTGCCATACGTTTTCACGCTATTTTTTTCGCGGGGCTGCGTAACGAGAGAGAAAAGAAACTCGATTACTCAAACATTGCGGATTCAACGATTTTTCAAGCGCGGGTCGAGCGCGTCGCGCAAACCGTCGCCGAGCAGATTAAAGCCAAGCACCGTCAGCATAATCATCAGCCCGGGAAACAAGACCACCCACCATGCGCCGCTCGTCAGATATTTGACGCTATCGGCGAGCATCGCGCCCCATTCGGGATATGGCGGCTGCTGCCCCAAACCGAGAAAACCCAGCGCGGCGGTTTCCAAAATAGCGGCGGCGATGCCCAGCGTTGCGGCGACCATGACCGGCGACAAGCTGTTGGGAAAGATATGGCGCGTAATAATCCGTCCGCTGCCCGCGCCCACCGCTTGCGCCGCCGAGATAAATTCGTGCTGCTTGAGCGAAAGCACCGACGAACGCGCGATGCGCGCATAAATGGGGATGCTGACGATGCTGATGGCGAGCAGCGAATTCCGCAGCCCGGGGCCAATAATCGCGACAATCGCAATCGCCAAGAGCAAGCCGGGAAACGAAAGCAGTATGTCCATCACGAACATCGTCCCCAAATCGAACGTATGACCGAGATAACCCGAAACCAAACCAAGCACGGTACCGATAATGACGGCGATGAGGACCGCGCCGATGCCGACGCCGAGCGACGCTTGCGCGCCGTGCGCGATGCGGCGCATGACATCGCGGCCCTGTTCGTCCGTTCCCATCGGATGCGCGAACGAAGGCGGTAAAAGTTGCGCGGTGAGGTCGGAATCAATGCGCGGA
The DNA here is from genome assembly GCA_022072245.1 of Anaerolineae bacterium. Lineage (GTDB taxonomy): Bacteria > Chloroflexota > Anaerolineae > UBA4142 > SHND01 > SHND01. The sequence goes on along the minus strand of JAJVIA010000068.1, from coordinate 44,980 downwards.
TTGTACGGGAACAGAATCGGCACAAAAATTGCGAGCGCCAAGAAAAACACAACAATTAACATGCCCAATTGGGCGAGCCGATTGGCGAGCAGCCGCTGTCCGGCATCACGCCACAAACTGCGCGGCGGACGCGCCAGCGTCTGCGCGGCGGACGTTGAAACCGAACCAACAGATTGTGTGGTGGTAGTCATTATTATTCCAAACGCACACGCGGATCCACGACCGTGTATAGGACATCCACGACGAGATTAATGACGACAAAAATAATCGCGATAAAGAGCGTGACGCCTTGAATGATGGGATAATCGCGCGCATAAATCGCATCCACCAGCCAGCGTCCAATGCCGGGCCAAGAAAAAACAGTTTCGGTCAAAATCGCGCCCGATAAAAGAATGCCCACTTGCAAACCGACGACCGTAATGACGGGCAAAAGCGCGTTACGCAGCGCGTGGCTCAAAATGACTTTACGTTCGCGCAATCCTTTGGCGCGCGCGGTGCGGATATAATCTTGATTCAAAACTTCGAGCATCGAAGAGCGCGTCATGCGCGCAATAATCGCCATAGGAATCGTAGCGAGAGCGATGGCGGGGAGAATGAGATGCCGCAAGCCCTGCGCGAAAAGCGTCAGATTGCCTTGCAGCAAACTATCCAACAAAATAAAATTGGTAATCGGTTCATATTGCGCGTTGGCGTCGAGCCGCGCGCCCGAGGGCAGCCAATGCAGCATCACGGCAAACAAAAAGATGAGCATCAAGCCCAGCCAAAAAACGGGCATGGAAACGCCGGTCAGCGCAAAGACCATGCTCGACGCGTCGAACCATGAATTGCGTTTGACCGCCGAAAGAATGCCGAGCGGCACGCCGAGCAGCGTCGCAATAATCATTGCGCCAAAAGCCAATTCGATGGTCGCCGGAAAACGGCGAATGACTTCTTGCGTCACCGGTTCTTGACGGAGGACCGAAGTGCCCAAGTCGCCGCGCAAGGCATTGGCGATAAAGATGAGATACTGTTCGTAGATTGGTTTATCCAGACCGAGCTGCGTACGCACGCGCGCGATATTTTCCGGCGTCGCGCGTTCGCCGAGCATGACCACCGCCGGGTCGCCCGGAATGAGTCGGACGAAACCAAAGACGAGCAGCGATACGCCCAGCAAGACGAAAAGCAGGGTCACAGAGCGTTTGACGAGGTAGCGCCCCATAAGTGAAAAAGAGACCCTAAGGGTTTGCACGCCAGCGCGCGCGCAAAACCCTTAGGGTCGAATTACTTGCTATGGACCTGCTTTGACGACTACGGTGTTAAAGAACTCGGTTCCGGTGGGATTCGGGACATAACCTTCCACGTTCGCCAGCAGCGCGAGCGGCGGTTGGTTGTTGGCAATAAAGACACGCAGAATCCGGTCGTGAATCAATTGTTCAGCTTGCTTGTACAGCTTGGCGCGTTCGCCCTGGTCCGTCAAGACCGCTGCCTTTTTGAGAATGTCGGATACTTCTTTGTCCTCTATGAAACCTTCGCGCGAGAGCGGCGCATCATCGGCCCCGAGGCAAAAGAAATAGCAGACAAAGTTATCGGGGTCGCCATTGTCGCCGGTCCAGCCCAGCATGTAGAACGGCAATTGGCCATTGGAACGGCGGTCAAGATACGTCGCCCAATCCACCGTTTGCAGTGAAACATTGATACCGGCTTTGGCTAGGTCCGCCGCGATTGCCGTGCCAATGTCTTTGGGGTTGGGATAGTACGGCCGCGAAACGGGCATGTACCACATTTCGAGCGGCACTTTTTTACCGTCAAAAGTGACTTCGCTCAAACCGTTCGGGAAACCCGCATCGGCGAGCAGTTTCTTGGCGGCTTCGGTATCGTACGCCCAATCCTTGATGTCAGGATTATAGCCCCACAACGCCGGCGGCTGCATTTGATTGGCAACCATGCCGGTGCCGCCATAGAGCGCGTCCACAATGGCTTGCTTGTTGATCGCTTGCGTAATGGCTTGGCGCACTTTTGGATCTTGGAATTCTTTGACCTTGTAATTGAACGCGAGATAACCGGTCGTGTTGGCAGGGCGCAGGAGCAATTTATAGCGCGGGTCGTTCTTGATGGCAGCCACATCGCGCGGCTCCATGCCTTCCAACGCGTGAATTTCACCCGTCGCGAGGGCGAGCAAACGCGCCGAGTTGTTCGGGATATTGCGAATAATCACGCGGCTCATCTTGGCGGCGTTCGCTTTGTCCCAATAATCGGGATTGGCTTCCAGCGTAACTTGTTCGTTCGGTTTCCATTCCACGAACTTGTAGGGCCCGGTGCCGACCGGATTCTTGCACGTTTCCGTGCCGTATTTTTCGAGCGCCGTCGGGCTGGCAAAGACAAACACAAACATTGCCAGATTGTTCAGGAAAGGTCCTTGCGGCGACTTGAGCGTAAATTTAACGGTGGCGGGGTCAACGGCTTCAATCTTTTCGAAAACGCTGTCGCCGTCAAAGCCGCCAAATTGCGCTTCGTAATATTCAAAGACTTGGCCCGCCGCAATCTGTTTTTCATGAACGGGGTTCTTGGTATTGCCCCAATAATCAAAGTTCTTGACTACGGCGTCGGCATTGAAATCGGTGCCGTCGTGGAACTTGACGCCTTCTTGCAGTTTGAACGTCCAGACTTTGCCGTCCTCCGAGGTCGTCCAGCTCTTGGCGAGCGCCGGCACCGGGTTCGTGGTGTCTTTGTCGAATTTCACCAGACCTTCATAAATCTGGTTAATCACGCGGCCCGAGATACCGTCGGTAATCACTGCCGGGTCAAGACACACCGGTTCGCCCTGCGCGCCAAAAATGAACGCTTGCGGCGCGGCGGACGGGACCGCCGTAGCTTGAACGACGACCGTCTGAACGACGGGCGCGGATGTTTGAATTTTTTCTACGACTTGGGTTTGAACTACCGGCGCGGACGTTTGAATTTTTTCGACGACGACGGTTTGCACCGCCGGGGGCGCCGCAGCCGGCGCGCCGCACGCAATGCTCACCGCAAGAACGCCGAACAGGGCAAAGATGAGCGTTGCAAATTGAATCGAACGTTTTTTCATTTCTCCTCCTCTGTCATGGTACGCGCAAATTCCGCAAGTTTGATGGGTTCGGGAAATTTGCGCGCTTTCCCGAACTGTGTCGGGGTGAGCTGCACAATAGATGGAATGGAACTGTATATTTTTTTGTGCGCCGATGCCAAATGGATATCAAAATGATTGAGGGCAACGTCTCGCATCGGAGCGTATCGTGGATAGCACCTCCTTGTGAAAGCGTCGAGGATAGGCGTGATTATAGCGTATGAACTCTACTTGTCAACGCGCCGCGTAGGGCTGGCGCATTGTCTGCAAGCCCCCATGTGTTTTCGCCGCGTCGCGCGCCGCGATAGGAATGTCTGCCGCAAAACGCTTAGGTCTTGTACCGCGCGCGACCTTTACAAAATCTGGACGCACCAAAAATCCAAGTCCTTCTGCTATTCAGAAGGACTTGGATTTTGCGCTCAGGTTAGCGTCTGAATGAACAGCTGGAAAATTATAGCGCAGGCGTAGGGCGCAGCAAGCGCTAGAGAATTAAACGCATACGGCGGATTACGCCTAGCCGGCGCCGCGCATGCGCGGGTCCAACGCGTCGCGCAAACCGTCGCCAAAAAACGTAAAGCCCATGACGACGAGCGCCACCGCGATTGCGGGCGCGAGCAGCATCCAGGGTTGGGCATTAATCGCCGTTTGCCCTTCCAACAACATCGAACCCCAACTGGTCACGAAAAATTCTTTGCTCGAAGTGCCGGGGCGCAAACCCAAACCGAGATAGCCCAACACGGCTTCGGCAATAATGAGGCGCGGGACGGCAAACGCCGTAATGATAATGATGGGACTGAGGATATTGGGCAGGATGTGTTTTTGCATGATATTGCGGTCGCTCGTCCCAATCGAGCGCGCCGCTTCCACAAATTCTTTTTCTTTGATGGAAAGCGTCGAACCGCGCACGACGCGCGCCACGCCCACCCAATTCACCAACGCCAGCGCGCCGAACAAGAGAATCAAACCGTTGCCCCAATCTCCAATCGGCGTATCGCGCAGCGCAAACATCACGACGACAAAAAATAAAATGTCCGGAAAGCTATAGACAATATCCGTGAACCGCATCAGTAAATTGTCGGCGGTACCGCCAAAAAATCCTGCGACGATTCCGATGAGAATACCGAAAAACGTAATGAAAATCGTTGGGATAATCGCGACGACCATCGAGACCCGCGCGCCGTAAATCAAGCGGCTAAATACATCGCGTCCGATGCTATCCGTGCCGAGAAAAAATTGGGGGTCGCCGACATTATTGGTAGAAACCCACGCCGCCGGCATCCACGCGGGCGGCAAAAATCCTTTGCCGCTGTTAATCTTGAGGGGGTCATGCGGCGCCAACATGGGGCCAAAGATTGCCAAGAAAAAGAACAAGAGAATCAGCGCCAGACCAAACATTGCCGCCTTGTTGCGGGAGAGCCGATGCCAGGCATCTACCCATAAACTTTGGGGGGGTTTGGTAATCGCTTGATTCACGGATCGCCCACCGGCGACAGCGGCGCTTGCCATGAGACCTCCTCGAATAAATTGACGCGGTTACGGTATCAATTCACCTTGATACGCGGGTCAAGGAACGTGTAAATCAAATCCACCGTCATGTTGGCGATTTGAATCAAGAGCGCAAAAATCAGCGTCGTCGCCAGAATCATCGAATAATCGCGCTGTTGAATGGCGGTGACAAATTGCCGCCCCCAACCGGGAAAGGCAAACATGGTTTCGATGATAAATGAACCGGTAATCAAACCAGCCAAAGCGGGGCCCATGATGGTCACAACCGGGATGAGCGCGTTCTTGAGCATGTGCCGCCAAACGACAACGCGTTCGCCCAAACCTTTGGCGCGCGCCGTGCGGATATAATCCTGCCGCATGACTTCGAGCATCGAAGCGCGCGTCAGGCGCGCCGTCTGCGCCAACAAGCCAAAGCCCAGAACGATGGTCGGCAAAATCCACACGAGCGGACTGTCCCAACTCGTTGGAACAACCGGCACGGCGTGCAGAAACACGGCAAAAATAATAATGAGAAAAATTCCAAAAACGAAATTGGGCACGGTGACGCCGGACGTAGCGATAAAGAGACTGGCATAATCTACCGGCGTGTTTTGGCGCAGCGCGGAAACCACTCCAAGCGGCACGCCAATCAACATGGCAAAAAAGAGCGCGAGAAGCCCTAGCCGCAGCGAATAACCGGCTTTGCTATCCCAAGGCGCTTTGCCTTCCGGTGGTTTTAGGACAATGTCCTGAACGGTCAGCCCGCGTTGACGAAAGGACAAGCCCAGATTGCCGCAGATGAACCCGCAGCGCCACTGCCCCTTGACCGTTCCGCCAATCATGTACGTAAAAAATTGCGTATCAAAAAAACCTACAATGTCGCCTTTTGATAGGGCGCCAAAATCCAACCACTCTTCTTTATCCAAGCCAAACTGGGCATTGAGCGCCTTTTGCGTCACGGCATCCACCTGACGCTGACTGGGGTCTTTGTCAAACGGTCCGCCCGGCGCCATGTGCATCAGCACAAACGTAATAATGGCGACCACGAACATTACCGGAATCAGCCACAACAGACGGCGAATCAAAAATCTTGCCATGTGTCATTCACTCCATTCAATGCCCGATGGGATAGAGCCGATTCGAATGGCTCGAATCGGCTCTATCGGTATTACAACTTATTGACTCGGCATTTTTGACGCGTCAATATCAATGCTTGTCGGAACTTGTGCGCCAGCCCAACCGGCGTCCTGAGGCGTCAATTGCAGCCCCGTGACCCACGGTTTGACCAGATACGAGTTCACATTATTCCACATGAACGCAACCGGCGCGCCCTTGATCAACAAATCCTGCGCTTGTTCGTAGAGGTCAGCGCGCTTGGCGGGATCCACCGTTTGATCGGCTTCATCCACCAATTTGTCAAAGTCAGGATTCGAGTAGGCGATGCGTTCGCCAAAACCGCCGGTCTTCCAGTACACGCTCAGCCAGTTTTGCTGGTCCGGATAGTCCGCGCACCAGCCGAGAATGAACATTTGCGGCGCGGTGGCTTGGTCTTTGGTCAAAGCCGTGTAGGTGGTGGATTCGACGGGGTTGAGTTTGACGTCCACGCCCAAGACTTCTTTCCATTTGCTGACAAGCCATTCGTTGCGCGTGCGGTTGCGCGGCGTGTCGCTAAAGGTGTCGGTGATTTCGGGCAACTTGTCCACGCTGCCGTACGTGGAATCGGCGATAGCTTTCTTGGCGGCATCCGGGTCAAAGCCCCAGCTGTCGCTGGTCTTGTAGCCAGGATAGCCGGGCGGAATCCAGGTGAGGGTCGGCGCGCCCAAACCGCGCAGTACGTCCTTCACCCAGCCATCGCGGTCGAGCGCCATGGCGAATGCTTCGCGCACTTTTTGGTCGGTGAAGGGTTCTTTTTTCTGGTGGAACATGACCGCGAACGTGCAAGAGCCGGGATAGATATTCGCCTCTTTGGAGAGGGTCGCGTCGGCTTTTACGGTTTCGAGGTCTTCGGCGGCGAGACCGATAATGTCAAATTCATTGTTCTTGTACGCCTGGAAGGCAACCGCCGAATCGGTGATGTACGCGTATTCGATTGGCACTTTGGCTTTATCGCCCCAATAATTTGCATTGGGTTCAAAGCGCGCGCGGACGAACGGTTCCATGTTCTTCAAGATGAACGGTCCGTTGCCGATTTGATATTTGGGGCTGGTCCACCAGATATCGCCGCCCGCTTCGATATTTTCTTGTTTCGCGGGATAAGAAACCCAAATGCCCATGATGGTGTGAAAGTACGGCGCGGGTCTGGACAAGGTGAGTTTGAGGGTCAAGCAGTCTTCTTGCGCGTATCCATCGGCGCCCTCTTTACAGGGCTGGCCGCTCGCGTCGAGCGCAGCGACGCTTTCCGAAACGGTGGCTTGCAATTTTGCGAGGTCCTCGTCCGAAATGGTCGAGAGGTCAGCGCCGCGCCATTCGGGCGCGCCGGCGATTTCGTCCGTAATCGCGGCATATTCGCCCGCGGTGTGCGGGTCAATATTGCGCATAAGCGAATATTTATAGCGCGCGGCATTCAACAACGAGCCATCGCTATATTTCAGACCAGGGCGCAATTGGAAGGTCAATTCCGTCGCCTTGTCGTTGTATTTCCAACTTTCGGCGGCGCCGGGAACGGTTTCCAATTTTTCGTTGAACTTGGTGAGACCTTCATAAATGAGATTCAAGTGCGCAATCTCGTTCACAAAGGACGATTTTTGCGGGTCAACAATGTCGGGATAGCTACCCAAGTTGATGCGCAAAACTTTTTCTTTGGCGGCGGGCGCGGCAGTCGCTTCTACCACGACGGTTTGAACTTTTTCCACCACCTGCGTCTGGACAACCGGCGCGCCAGTTTGGACTTTTTCGACGATTTGAGTCTGAATGACCGGCGCCGAGGTTTGAACCACCGCGGGTGGGGCGGCGGGAGCGCCACACGCGACTACGACCAATGCAACAAAGACCGCAATGATCGCAAACAATGCGGATTTCTTCATTTCCTTCTCCTCCTGCAAATATACGGGTTAGTTGCGCGGCGCGAGACGCCGCGAGTTGAATTGTTTGGTGTCAACGCATCAGATGCTGGCGTCACCTCCTTTGGCATTGAGGAAATTGAATCTCTGCAAGGGTTGATGAGGTACGACTTCATTGTCGGGAGCTGCAGAATCGAGATACTTGACTTGCGCTTGCGCCAATGGAACAGTCAGAGTTCGGATTGCATCATGTCGCACAGCGGGCGAATGGAATCTGCGCAAACGTGCGCGCAAGTCAAAGAGGACGTCTGTGGCGCGAATATAACATATTTGACCGCATACGTCAAGCAAAAAAATCTCACTTTTTACACCACATGACATTCCACAAAGTGACCGTTGCCGACATCGCGCCATTCGGGCGCCACTTCTTTACAAATGGGAATGGCGAGCGGACAGCGCGTATGAAAGCGACAGCCCTTGGGCGGATTGACCGGGCTCGGCACGTCGCCAACCAAAATAATCCGTTCGCGCTTTTCTTCGATGAGCGGGTCGGGAATCGGCACCGCCGACAATAACGCGCGCGTGTACGGATGCAGCGGATTTTCGTACAGCGTCTTGCTATCCGTCAACTCGACAATCTTGCCGAGATACATCACCGCGACCCGGTCCGAAATGTGACGCACCACCGACAGGTCGTGCGCGATAAAGAGATACGTCAAACCAAAACGTTCTTGGAGTTCTTCGAGCAGATTGATAATCTGCGCCTGAATCGAAACGTCCAGCGCGCTAATGGGTTCGTCGCAAACGATAAAATCGGGATTGACCGCCAACGCGCGCGCGATGCCGATGCGCTGCCGCTGCCCGCCGGAAAATTCGTGCGGATAGCGATTGATAAAGTACGGATTCAAACCGACAATTTGCAGCAGCTCTTGGACGCGGTCTTTTTTCTCTTTGCCTTTGACGATATTGTGAACTTCTAACGGTTCGGCGACAATATCGCCGACGGTCATGCGCGGATTGAGCGAGGCGTACGGGTCTTGAAAAATCATTTGCATATCGCTGCGCATCTTGCGCAAGTCTTCGCTTTTGAGCTGCGCCAAATCTTTGCCGCGAAAGACCACTTGGCCCTCGGTGGGCCGATAGAGCTGCAAAATGGTGCGACCGGTGGTGGACTTGCCGCAACCCGATTCGCCGACCAAGCCCAACGTTTCGCCGGGATACACGTCAAAGCTTACGCCGTCCACCGCTTTGACATCCGCGACTTTTTTCTGGAACAAGATGCCTTGCGTTATCGGAAAATATTTTTTCAAGCCGCGCACTTGGAGCAGCGCTTGATTGTTCGCGTCGGTTTGCGTTGGCGGCAGCGCGCTCGTCGCGTCGGGAGTTTGCACTGGCGTTGTCATGAATAGGGCTCCTTGAAAGATTACGCGGCGACTGGCTGCGCCACTGTGCGGCGCAAAATTTCATCCCGTTTTTCGCGCACCGCTTCATAATTCCAACACGCCGACCAATGTTTTACGCCAACCGACATCAGCGGCGGATTTTCTTCTAGACATTTTTGCGTACGAAAAGTGCAGCGGTCATAGAACGGGCAGCCCGTCGGCAAATTCACCAAGTCCGGCGGCAGCCCTTCAATCGGCGTCAACTTTTCTTTTTTGCCCTGGTCCAAACGCGGAATCGAACCGAGCAAACCGACCGTGTACGGATGCAGCGGATTCGCAAACAATTCTTTGGTGTGCGCGGTTTCGACAATGTAACCTGAATACATGACGTTGATGCGGTCCGCCAGTCCGGCAATAACGCCGAGGTCGTGCGTAATCCAAATAATTGCCATGCCGAGCTCATGCTTGAGCCGTTTCACAATATCGGTGATTTGCGCCTGAATCGTCACGTCCAACGCAGTGGTCGGTTCGTCCGCGATGAGCAGTTGCGGCGAACACGAAAGCCCCATCGCAATCATGACGCGCTGTCGCATCCCGCCGGAAAATTGATGCGGATAATCGTCGAGCCGCCGTTCGGCTTCGGGGATATTGACCATCTTGAGCAATTCGACCGCGCGCTTGCGCGCCTGGTCTTTATTCATCCCCATATGCAGTTCCAGCGCTTCGGTGATTTGCGTGCCGATGGTCAAGACCGGATTGAGCGACGTCATCGGGTCTTGAAAGACCATTGCGACTTTGTTGCCGCGCACTTGACGCATCTCTTCGTTGGACAATTTCAAAAGGTCTTGGCCCTGAAACACCACCTCGCCGGAGGGAATGCGCCCGGGCGGCATTGGAATGAGCCGCATGACCGTCAGCATCGAGACCGATTTGCCCGACCCCGATTCGCCGACGAGGCCCAGCGTTTCGCCTTCGTCCACTTGGAACGTCACGCCGTTGACCGCATGGACGACGCCGTCCTGTGTGACAAACTCTGTGCGTAAATTGCGAACATCAAGCAGTACGTTGCTCATAGAGCCCCCTGCGGGATTTTGGATTTTGGATTGTAAATTTTGGATTTCGGATTACGCCATGTCCGCGCCGACATGCAATGCAAGCGGCTTGGGGATTGCTTGGCAATATCTATTGCGAACGATAATACTGCGCGCCGCGCGCTTTGCGTCGTTTTCAGTTTTTTGATTGCGCGCGCGTACGCCGCAATCATAAATCAAAAATCCGAAATCGGCAATCACTACAGTTCGGGATTGAGCGCCTCGTTCAAGCCGTCGCCGACAAAATTGAACGCCAACACGACCGTCGTAATAATGATTACCGGAATAAAAACCAGCCACAGCATATCGGGCCAATCGCGCCAGTGCCGTCCCACATTGTCGGCGAGGATATTGCCCCAACTCGGATTGGGCGGCTGCAAACCGATGCCGAGATACGCCAAAACGCCTTCGGCAATCGCGATGCCGCCCAAGCCCATCGAAATCGCCACAATAATCGGCGCCATCGCATTGGGCAATAAATAACGCAAGATAATTTTGTGCCCCGGCACGCCCACCGCTTGCGCGCTCAGGACAAATTCTTTTTCGCGCAGCGATAAAAATTGCGCGCGCACCAACCGCGCCAAACCCGCCCAGCCCAAAACGCTCAACGCCAACATGACGACGAGATAATCCGCATAGCCGGACCGCACAAATTCCACCAGCCATTGTAGATCATTGGCTTGGGCGAACGCTTTCAAATTGTTGACCAGCGCGGGCTTGATCGTCGCCGCGATGAAAAAGATAAAGAGCAATTCGGGAAAGGCAAACAGCACGTCAATCAAACGCGAAATGAACGTATCCGTCGCGCCGCCAAAATAACCCGCCAGCGCGCCCATCGTCACGCCCAACGTGAGCGAAACCGTCGCCACAATCACAATGACAAAGGCGACGGAACGCGCGCCATAAATCATGCGCGTCAACATGTCGCGGCCCAAATCATCCGTGCCGAGCCAATGCTTGGCGCTCGGCGGCGCGTTCACGCTGTCGAGGTCGGTTTTCGCGTAACCGTACGGCGCTAACGCGGGTCCAAAAAGCGCGGTCAAGAATAAAAGAATAATGACGACCAATCCGCTGAGCGCGGGACGATTGCGCGCAAAGCGCCGCCACGTTTCCCGCCAGGCGGCGCGCGGTTCGGTCTCGATTTCTGGAGGCGCCGTCAGCGCCGGGGCAGTCACAGCCATACTCTACTCGTCGCTATTTGTAGCGAATGCGCGGATCCACAAAGACGTACAAAATATCAATCAATAAATTCATCAGCACATACACCACCGCAATCATTAACGTGAACGCCATGATGATATAGTACTCTTTGGAAATGAGCGCGTCGTACGCCAACTGCCCGACGCCGGGAATGCCATAAAACGATTCGATGATGAACGAGCCGGCGAACATGCCCGCCAGCACAAAACCAATCAACGTCACCAACGGAATCAACGCGTTCCGCAGCGCGTGGCGCACAAGCACCATCCATTCTTTTAACCCTTTGGCGCGCGCGGTGCGAACGTAATCCGCATTCAACACGTCAATCATCGCCGCGCGCGTTTGCCGCGTAAACACGGCTAGCACGCCCAATCCTAAAATGAACGCGGGCAAAATCACTTGCGGACTAAAAATGCCGCCCCAACCGCCGACGGGTAAAAAGGGTCCAAGCGTCATGGGCCCAATTTCGTGTTTGCGCGAAAACAAAAAGGTCAACACCGGCTGCAAACCAATCACCGGAATCGAGACCGCCAGAATCACCATGCCGCGCAAAAAAACATCGAGCCACGATTTGCGTTTCAACGCGGCAAAAATGCCCAAGGCAATCGCCAGCGGCAAACTCCAACACACCGAAACCAGATTCAGTTGTAACGTAACGGGGAGACGTTTCGCAATCAAATCGCTGACGCGTTGACCTTGATATTTTACCAGCGAATAACCAAAATTGCCGCGCAGCGCGTTCGTCATGTAATTCCAATACTGCACCGGAAAAGGTTGGTCCAAGCCATACTCTTTTCGCACCTGCGCGATAATGTCGGGCCGCGCGTGCAAGCCCATCATCACCTGCACCGGGTCGCCCGGCCCATAAATGCCCAACGCAAACGTAATGAGCGAAATTAAAATCAATAGAACGGGCAGCCAGAGCAGACGTCGGACGATATATGCGAGCATAAAAGATGGCGCGCGCGCCGCGCTTGCTCGCGCGCAAAAGACAATCGAATAAAACGCACGCGGACACAATGGCTTGCGTCCGCGCGCGAGGATGTCATTCCGTTTATTTGTCTAACGTAATGTACTTTAATCTTTCAATGACCAGCGGCGGATAAAACGCGCCTTTGACATACGGCTTGGTCAGCCAGAAATCGCGCCCGTACGTCAGCGGCAGCACCGGCGCATCCTGGAGAATTTTTTCTTCGGCTTGTTGATACTCTTGGATCCGCTTGTCCAAATTCGGTTCGACGCTCGCGTCGTCAATCAATTGATTCACAACCGGATTGTCGTAACCGCTCCAATTGTTCAAACTGCCGCCGCGAAACAACAACCCGATAAAATTGTGCGGGTCCACATAGTCCGCGCTCCAGCCAATATCAAACAGTTGGAAATCAACGTTCGTGCCATTGATTTGCGAAAGATACGTCGCCCAATCGGTTTGTTCCACCGAAATGTTCGCGCCCAAATTTTCCTTGAGCATTTCCGCAATCGCTTGCACATCCGAACCCGCCGTGCCGCCGCCGCCAACCGTACTCCACACAATATCCGGCAAGCCGCTCGCGTATTTCGATTCCGCCAATAATTTTTTCGCGCCTTCGGGGTCGAACGGAATCCCTTTCAAATCTTGATTGAAACCGGGAAACGCCTGCGGCAAAATGCCCGTCGCCACGACCGGCATTTTTTTGAATACGACATCGTTCAATTTTTGGCGGTCAATGGACATGGCAAACGCCATCCGCACTTTCGGGTCGTCGAACGGCGCTTTGCGCGTATTGAACACGATGAACGAAGTCGAGAGCTGCGGGTCAATGCTCAATTCTTTATTTAACGGACTCGCCGGGTCGCTGACGCGTTCAATGTCCGCAATCGAGACGCGCGTCGCGTCCAAGTCGCCATTCTCATAGCGCGTCATGGCTGAACCGCCGCCCAGCAAAAATTCGATGCGGTCCACCGACGGCTTGATGTCGCCGTAATAGTCCGCGTTCTTTTCGAGAACGATTTGTTGGCCCTGATCCCATTGAATGAGCTTGAAGGGTCCCGTGCCGTTGGGTTTCAAATACCACGGTTGTTCGCCCGATTCGACGTTGAATTTATCCACGATGTACGAAGTGGGATGCGCCAACGCCGCGAGAAAATACGAAATCGGTTTGTCAATGTCAATCTGTACCGTGTAATTGTCCAACACTTGGACGCCGCTGACTTCGTTCGCTTTGCCGGTGTACTTGTCCATGAAACCGACAATGTCGCCGAGATACAATGGCGAAACGGTCGAGCGCGTGCGCGGGTCGGCGGCGCGTTCGAGCGAATACTTGACGTCTTGGGCTGTGACGGGGCGGCCATCGTGAAACTTGGCGTCTTGGCGCAATGTGAACGTGTACGTCTTGCCGTCGTTGCTCACATCCCATTTTTCGGCAAGGTCGGGAACGATTTTCAAATCTTTGTTAAAACCGACCAGACCGCTAAAAATTTCGACGATATAAGTCGCCGATTCCACGTCGCTCGTGTTGGCGGGGTCCAGCGTTGGCGGGTCGCCGCCCATGCCGCTGCCGCCGGGCAAGCGCAAGACGTTTCCCCCCGGCGCGGTATTATTGGTCGAAGAATTTTGCGTGGGGTTTTGCGTTTGGCTCTGACTTTGGTCCGGCGCTGTAGTCGGTTGAGTTTGAGATGGATTGTTTTGCGACACATTACTCGGCGCGCCAAACAAGCCCGCGCACGCGCTGCCGGGTTGTGGACAATAGACCAACGCGCCGACGCCGAGGCACACCATTCCGGCTAATGCCACCAGCAAAACGACAACAACGGCAATCAAGCCGCGATTTTCAGACATTTTCTAACTTCCTCCACCACTCGGCGCGCGCGTAGCCGCTTTACAAACCGCCGCGATATTTCAAAAAGATAAACGCTTGCCCCAAAAGTCGAGGCATCCTATCATATCGGTTTGTGCGTGTCAAGACCGCGCCGCGCAAGTAAAAAATTTTGTTGTTTCAGCGTACCTGCGTCAATTAAATTACGCATTAAACAAGGGTGAGTGATTGGCGCGCGGCGGCGTCTATTTTACGCTCCAACGCTCCAACCGGTCGTAACCTTCCATCGTCGCGTACGTGCGCTGCACGCGCGAACGCGTCAACGACGCGCGCTGACTCCAGACCAGCGGAATAATCGCCGCGTCCTGTTCCACCAGAATTTTTTCCGCGCGCGCATAAAGCTGTCGCCGCTTTAACGCATCCGTTTCGCGCGCGGCTTCCGAAACCAACGCGTCAAATTCGGGCGACGACCATTTCGTAAAATTGTACGGCGAACCGGAATGCCACGCGTCGTACAAAAAATTGTGCGCGTCGGGATACGTCGCGCAATAACCCATGCGAAACAACGGCGGCGGGTCTTGATTCAATTGTTCCAAATACGATTCCCACGGCGCATCTTCGACCGTAATCGAGGCGGCGAGCGTGGCGCGCCAATTTTGAATCGCCGCCACCGCCGCGTCAATAAAAACCGGATTGGTATTGGTGCCGAACGTGAGCGCCGCAGGCAAACGCAGCCCCGCCGCCCGCGCTTGGTCGAGCGTACTTTTTGCCAACGGCGCGTTAAAATCAACGCCAATGTCCGCGTTCGGGTCGGGCGCGGCATTGACCTGCGGCGGCGTGAACCAGCGCGCGGGTTCGCCCAGCTCAAACGTCTGCGTCACAACATCGTCGCGATTCAACGCTTGCGCGAACGCTTGACGCAATTCCACCGCGTCGAATGGCGGCTTGCTCGTGTTGAATCCGATATATTGCGTGCATAAACCGGGCAGCAATTTCAAATCGCGTTTGAGGGCGAGGTCGGCTTGGACGCGGTCCAAATTCGCGCCCTCGATGCTGTCGTACGGGTCGGTCGTATCCAATTCCCCGCGCAAATACGCGTCGAGCGCGGACGCCACGTCGGGCAGCAAGCGAAAACGCAAGCGTTCGATTTGCACATTGTCCGCGTCATAGTACAAAGGATTTTTACGCAGCAATAAAAAACGAAACGGTTCGCGGTCCACCAGCATGTACGGCCCGTTCGTCCACATCGTGCCAATGTCGGTCCAATTGACGCCATTTTCCTCGATGTTTTCGCGCGGCACCACGCGGCCGAGCCACGCGCCCACAATCGTCGGAAACGCCGAAGTCGGCGCGTTCAATTCAAATTGCACGCTGTATTCGCCGGTTTTTCGCACGCCCAACTCGTCGGCAAAGCGCTGTAAATCGTCCGGCGAAGTGCGCGGGTCGGCGCGCACGAGACGGTCCGCATTGCGAATCAAGGGCGCGAATCGCGCGGCATAGCCCGACGCCGTGCGCGGGTCAAACAAACGCTGCACGCTGTACACCACATCGTCCGCGTTCACATTGCGAATTTTTTCGACCTCGCCCTTTTCGGCGTCATAACGCACCCACGGCACATCTTCGCGCAAACGAAATTCCCAAATCAAGCCGTCGGGCGAAACCAACCATTCGCGCGCGAGACCGGGCTGCGGCGCGCCATCGCTCTCGTCCAAGAGCGTCAAATTCAAAAATAACGCCTGGTCGAGTTGAATCGTAGGCGGGTCTGTCGCCAATAGCGGGTCAATGGTGGCTGGTTCCGCGCCGAGATTCAGCGCGATTTCGGTATCTTGCGCCGCCGTATTTTGGCGGCACGTGACGAGAAAAATACAGACGAGGCAGAGGAGCAGGGCAGATTTTACGTGGGACCACACCCTTTGATTATACGACAAGCGGATGAAAAGAAAATAAAACTGCGCTCAGCATTGCGGAACAGATTCCAACTTGGAGAATTCCGCGCGCGTAATTTCCATCCGCACGCTTTCAAATTCGCCCAAGCCGAACGTGAAACGCGAACCCTGCCAGGTGGCGTGAAACCCGGCTGCCGCGAACGCGTGCTGCGCGCGCGCATTGTCCGCAAAAGTGTACAGATAAATTAAATCGAGCAAAGAGGAGGAATAGAGATGATAGAGTAACGCGCTCACCGCATCGCGCCCATAACCGCGATTTTGGTACGCGCGTTCGCCAATCATAATGCCGAGTTCAGCTTGGCGTTGATTCCAGTCGATTCCAAAAATGCCGGTGCGTCCAATCAATTCCAAATTTTCGCGCGCGAAAATTAAAAACATGCGCCGATTCGTGGGTCCATACAAACGCTCGCCGCGCACATGTTCGCGGAATTCGTCCCAAGTCAAATCGGTTACCGTTCCGCCGCTGAGTCGCAGCAATTCCGGGTCGCGGCTCCATTCGTACAACCGCGCGATTTCGGCGTCGCTCATGCGGTCTTGAAAGCGCCGTAAAAATGTTTTCGCGCCATAAATCAAACTCATGCGTCGGCAGCGGGGCAAAGCATTTGCAAACGCGTACGCGTCCATCCATCCGCCGCGCGCGCAAATGGCTTGGCCTATCAAGCCATTGTACGTAATTTCTCGCGCGTCAGCAAAAGCGCGACAATCGTTTTGGCGTCGGCGATTTCGCCCGTCGCAATGCGCGCCAGCGCATCGTCCAACGACAGCGTGACGATTTCAATTTCTTCATCGTCCATCAATTGCTGCGCGCCGCGCGTCAGCGCGCGCGCGAGATACAAAAACATTTCTTCGGTGAGAATGCCGGGACTGGGAAAAAAGCGCGCGAGAAAATCCCAGCGCGCGGCAGTCAAACCCGTTTCCTCTTTTAATTCGCGCGGCGCGCCGCTTGACGGTTCCTCGTTCGGTTCGAGCGTACCCGCCGGAATTTCCAACATGACGCGTCCCGTCGCCGCGCGCCACTGTTTCACCAGCGTCACATTGCCCGCTTCGTCAAGCGGCAGAATGGCGACGGCGCCGTGATGTTCGGCGATTTCGCGCAACGTCACATCGCCGCTGGTTACGCGCACCGTATCCAAACGCAAATTCAACACGCGTCCTTGATATGCATACTCGCGTTTAACAAGCTCTTCCATCCGTTCTCCGTCTGAATAAAATTTTTGCGCTGTACCTTGCCACAGCTATAGAAAAAAATCAAACCGCGTGCAATTGGCGTTTGCTCACCGCCCGCGCCCAAGCAGCGTTAGAGAACGCTTTCTACGCGATGGGGTAATCGCCGAACATACACAAGCGTTAGCGAACGCTTTCTACGCGATGGGGTAATCGCTGAATGTACACAAGAAAAACCCCGAAGGTTTTGAAAACCTTCGGGGTTTATTGAAATTATGGAATTCGCAATTGTTGGCCCGGGAAAATATATTCGGGCGCGGGAATGCCGTTCGCTTGCTGAATCGCCGCGACAGTCGTGCCGCACTTTTGCGCGATGCTAAAGAGCGTGTCGCCGCGCTGAACGGTGTACGGATTGGGACAGGCGCCGGAAGCGGGGGGCTGCGTTCCGCCCGTCGTCGCGGTTGGCTGTGTAGCCGGCGGCGCGCCGCCGGTTGTGCCGCCGCCGGGGATATTGAGCGTCTGACCGGGGCGCAGCACATTCGGATTCATGCCCGGATTCGCGGCGAGCAGCGCTTGCGGCGTTACGCCGCATTTGCGCGCAATCGCATAGAACCATTCGCCGGGTTGAACCGTGTAAGGATTGCTGCACGCGCCGCCGGACGCGCCGCCAGCGGGAGAGCCGGTATCGCCGCCGGACGCGCCGGGCGTGGGCTGCATGGGCGGTTGCCCCGTATCGCCGACAGTCGTCGGCGTGGGAAAGAGCGTCGGCTCGACAATGATGGGCGTTACATTCGGCGCGAGCGTTTCGAGCGGCGGCGGAACAGGCGTAGCATCACTCCCGGAAGGCGCAATGGGCGTTTGGTCGCCGCCAATCGGCACGAGCGTTGCATTATCTATGGGCGTGGAGCCGCCGGAAGGCGCGCCGGGCGTTTCGCCGCTGGGAGCAACAATCGGACTATTATCCAGTGGAATTAGGGTGGGGGTCGGAACTGCGGGCTTGCTTTGGGTGCAAGCGGCGGCGCTCCAGACCAAGAGCGCAAACCCAATCAACAAGATACTCTTGGTACAATACGATTTCATCGGTCATTCTCCTTTATGAGCGAATCGAGAATTCGGGCGAATTACCGAATCGGGCGAATCCTATCCTTGCCCAATCAGTAAATCGCGGACAGTTCGCACGCACAGGATAATGCCGCCGGGTTACACCGCGCACTATACCACAAGCCGCGCGCGGCGTCAACCCGATTTTGTTCCGCGTCGCAATCTGCACTATACTATTGCTGTCCGGCATTGAAGCCCTGCCCTCTCTCACGAGGCAGGGCAATTTTATTCCATCCGCCGGATGACGCAAAGCAGCGAAACGAGAAAATGGACCATGCGTGTCCTTGCCATCAGCGATATTATCGTCGAAACGCTTTACAGCCCGGCGGTGCGCGAAATTGCGCGCGACGCCGAGATGGTTATTTCGTGCGGCGATTTGCCCAGCCCGTATTTGGAATACATTGTCACGCTGCTGGGTGTACCGCTGTACTATGTGATGGGCAATCATGGCGCGCGCGGCGGCGCGCGCGAACATCCCGAAGGATGTATCAATCTCGACGGGCGTGTGGTCAATCACAACGGGCTGCTGCTCGCGGGTTTGGAAGGTTCGATGCGCTACAATGACGCGCCGCGTTATCAATATACCGACCGCGAGATGCGAAACAAGACGCTGCGGCTCGCGCTCCAGCTGTGGCGCAATCGGCTGCGCTACGGGCGTTATCTCGACGTCTTGGTGACGCACTCGCCGCCGTTCGGCATCCATGACGGGACCGACCCGGCGCATCGCGGTTTCAAAGCGCTGCTAAATTTTATTGACCGGTATCAGCCCGATTATATGCTGCATGGTCACGTGCATTTGTACGATAATCGCGCGGCGCGTCAAGCCGTGCGCGGGCACACTTTGATTCTCAATGTCTATGGTTACAAATTGCTCGAGTTGCAATTGCCTGCGCGCGTTGCCGCGCAAACTACGCGCACCTGATTTGTCGGCCCGGCATTGACGCTGGTTCCTTTTCCGTTATGGATATGTATTCGGCGCAAGCTGAAAAAGATTTTAGTCAAGCGCGCTGGCATGCGTTTTGGAACGACATCGCCGCGTTTCTCGCGCGCCGCCCGAACGAATTATTATCGTTCGACGCGGTGCGCCGCGCGCTGCCCATTTATGGCCAAAGTTATCGCGGCGTCCAAGAAGTGGCGGTCGAAAAAATTGTCGGCACGACGACCAACCGCTATGTAGATTTTGACCGCGCGTTTTTGCCCGCGCAAGCGCGCACTAAATCGCGTTGGAAAAAAATTGACGAACTGCGGATGCGCGACGTGAACTTGCCGCCGATTCAATTGTACCAAGTCGGGCAAGCGTATTTCGTCCGCGACGGGCATCATCGCGTCTCGGTGGCGCGCCAAACCGGTCAGGCATACATTGACGCCGAAGTAATCGAGATGCGAACGCACGCGCCGTTGACCAGCGACCTCAAGCGGCTCGACCCATCTAATTTGGAAGCGTTGGGCGAATACGCGTCCTTTTTGGAAAAGACGCAGCTCGATAAACTGCGCCCTGACGTGGCGATTGATTTTTCACAGCCCGGCGGGTACGCGCGTTTATTGGAACATATTGTCGTGCATCAATATTTTCTCGGCTTGGATTATCAACGCGATGTGACGTGGGAAGAGGCGGTCGCCGATTGGTACGATTTTGTGTACCTGCCGATTGCGAATTTGATACGCGAACGTCGCATCTTGCGCGAATTTCCCGGACGCACCCAAGCCGATTTGTATTTGTGGATTACGGATCATCACTGGTCGCTGCATCAACAAGAGATGCAAAATCACACCTACGACGTCGGGTTTGAAGAAGCGGCGGACGACATGGTGAAAAAACACAGCCCGCGGCTCTCGCGCAAAATCGGGCGCGCGCTCGCGCAATGGGTTGACAGCTGGCGCGGCGCCAATCCGCCCGACGCCGCCCATGCGTCGAGCGTCGAACCAGAGCTCCAAGCCCCGGCGCGCGACTTGTCAAATCAAGAAACGGCGGATATGATAGAGCCGCGACTCTATGCGTTAGCGCCGCACTCGTAATATGAAACCTGAATTTCAAATCACTCGTAATGCTTGCCGCGTTCTGCGGAGCGCGCAGAACCCTGACGGGCCCTTGCCGCGCGCCCCCTCGCCGTCTCACTAACGTATCGGACGGTCGAGGGGGATTCCAATCGCATCACACCGCGCAAGACGAGTGGTCTCTTTCGACAGAAAATTTTTAGCTTTCTGCCGCGCCCGCTCGTTTCGAGCGGGCATTTTTATTGCAATCAAATTCGTAGCGGCAGCGCCCCGCGCCTGCCCCATTAGGAGCAAAGAGCATGGCAGACCAACTCGCCCTCCGCAGTGAAAATTTTGCGGAATGGTACAATCAAATCGTTCAAAAAGCCGACCTCGCCGATTACGGCGCCGCCAAAGGGACAATGATTATCAAACCCTACGGCTATGCGTTGTGGGAAAATATCCAAGCGTATCTCGACAAACGCTTTAAACTGCACGGCGCGAAAAACGCGTTCTTTCCCACATTCATTCCTTTGTCGTACATTCAACGCGAAAAAGAACACGTCGAAGGATTCACGCCCAACCTGTGGCTCGTCACCGCCGGCGGCGGCGAAACATTGGAAGAACCGTATGCGGTGCGCCCCACGTCGGAAACGACCATCAACATGACCGTGCGAAATTGGATTCAGTCGTACCGCGATTTGCCGCTGCTGCTGAACTTATGGAACAGCTGCTTTCGTTATGAACTGCGGACGCGATTGTTTTTACGCACGTCGGAATTTTTGTGGCAAGAGGGGCATACGTTCCACGCGACTTGGGAAGAGGCGAATCAATATGCGTTGGACATTCACAACGACGCGTATCTCGACTTTTACGCTCACGCGGCGGCGATGCCCTGTATTGGCGGGCGCAAAAGCGAAAGGGAAAAATTTCCCGGCGCGGACGTAACCTATACGCTCGAAGCGTTGATGGGCGACGGGCGCGCGCTGCAAAGCTGCACGTCGCACAATCTCGGACACAACTTTGCCAAGTCGTTCGACATTCGCTATCTCGACCGCAACAACGAGCTGCAATACGTCGCCACCGCGTCGTGGGGTCTTTCGACGCGCGCGATTGGCGGAATCTTGATGACGCACGGCGACGACAAGGGTTTGCTCATGCCGCCCCGCATCGCGCCCACGCAAATCGTCATCGTACCCATCTTTGGCAAAAGCGGCGACCCCGCGCCCGTACTCGACGCCGCGAAACAGCTCGCGCGCGAATTGTCAGAGTATCGCGTCGAAATTGACGCGCGCGACGACAAGACGCCCGGTTTCAAATTCAACGATTGGGAAATGCGCGGCGTGCCTTTACGCATTGAAATCGGACCCAAAGATATAGAAAAAGCCCAAGTCGTCACTGCGCGCCGCGACACAGGCGAGAAAAAATTTGTGCCGAACGCGGAATTGGCGGCGCACGTCAAGCAAACGTTGGACAGCATTCACGATACGCTGTATGCGCGCGCGAAAAAATTTCAGGACGACCATACGTTTGTCGTTGACACGTACGCCGAGTTTCAAGAACGCACTGCCGGCGAAGGCGGCGCGGGTTTTCTGCTGGCGCATTGGTGCGGCGACGACGCGTGCGAACACGCGATTCAAAAAGAGACGCGCGCGACCATTCGCTGCATTCCCTTTGACCAAATCAAGGAAAAGGGCAAATGTATTCGCTGCGGTAACGAAAGCGACGGACGCGTCGTGTTCGCCAAAGCGTATTGAAAAGGACAAAGTTAAAAGCTAATTGACTCATGTTACGCGCCTTGCCGACAAAGTATTCGGTCAGGATTTACGAATACATTTTTGGACACAGATGCCGCAGACACCACAGATTTTTCATTAGCGGGCATTGCATTTCTTTTTCTGTGTAAATCCGTGTAATCCGTGTCCTAAAAATTGAATTGTGATGGACTGCGTAACATGAGTAATTGATTTGTATTTGGCGCGCACGGCAAACAGCGCGGTCGAGCCGAAAATGCGCCAACCGTATTTCAACGAGGGCAGAGTCCATGTTCAACATCAATCACAAAAAAGGCGTCATTGCCATTCTCACCGGCGGCGGCGATGTGCCGGGGTTGAATCCTGCGATTCGCGCGGTCACGATTCGCGCGCTGCGCGAGGGCTATCAAGTCATCGGCATCCGTCGCGGGTGGCGCGGCGCCATCAGCATTATCCGCGACGATAAAGCGGACAATAGCGAAAATTTCCAAGTCCTGACCGAAGAAATCGTGAATCGCGCGGGCCGCACCGGCGGCACCTTTTTGCACACCTCGCGCACGAATCCGCCCAAAGTAAAAAAAGAGGATGTGCCGGAACATTTGCAAGACACGTACAATCAAGACCGCAACGACCTCACGCCCGAAGTGTTGAAAAATCTCGCGTGGCTCGGCGTGGATTATTTGATTCCCATCGGCGGCGACGATACATTGAGTTACGGCGTGCGCTTGTATCGTGAAGGCATCAAAGTCGTCGCCATTCCCAAAACGATGGACAATGATGTGCCGGGCACCGATTATTGCATCGGGTTCAGCACTTGCGTCAGTCGCACGATTGAATTGGTCAATCGGCTGCGGACTTCGGCGGGTTCGCACGAGCGCTTTTTGGTGTTGGAAGTATTCGGCCGCTATGCGGGTTTCACCGCCATGCTGCCGACGATGGCGGGCGCGGCGAATCGCTGCGTCATTCCCGAATTCAAATTCAATATCGAACAGCTCACAGAGCTAATGGTCGAGGACCGCAAACGGAATCCGAGCAAATACGCGGTCGTGTTGGTTTCGGAAGGCGCAATGTTTCAAGGCGGCGAAATGGTTTTTCAAACCGCCACGACCGACGCGTTCGGTCACGCCAAACTCGGCGGCATCGGCGATTTAATTTCGGCGGAAATCAAAGAGTTGTCGGCAAAATTTAATCGCGGCAAACCGATTAACGTCATCAATCAACGGCTCGGGTATTTGGTGCGCGGCGGCGACCCCGACGCGATTGATTCGATTGTGCCTATGGCGTACGGCAATCTCGCGCTCGATTTGATTTTGCAAGGCATTCACGGCCGCCTCGTCGTTTTGAAAAACGGACGCTATGACAATGTGCCGCTCGATGTCGTCACCGCGTCGAAAAAGACGGTGAATGTGGACAAGCATTACAACAAAGAGCGTTTGCGCCCGCGCTATGCCAATTTTCAAATGCAGCCGCTCTTTATCATGACGAGCGAATAAATTCAATGCCAACGAAACTCATCAAACGAATTGCAATCAGCACCGGCGGCGGCGACGCGCCCGGTTTGAACGCGGTCATTCGCGCGACAGTGCTGTCCGCGCTCTCGCGCGGCTGGGAATGTTTCGGGATTCGCGACGGTTTTAACGGCATGATGAAACCGGAGGATTATCCCGAAGGCGGCGTATTCAAACTTTCGCGCGAAACCGTGCGCGGCATTACGCATCTCGGCGGCACGATTCTCGGCACGACGAATCGCGGCAACCCATTGCATTATCCGGTGACGCAACCCGACGGTTCGGTGATTGAAGTGGATCGCACGGGCGACTTGGTGGAAATCTTTCGCCAACGGCGTCTCGACGCGTTGATTTCGGTGGGCGGCGACGGTTCGATGGCAATCGCGCACGCGCTCGCGCAAAAAGGTTTGCGCGTCGTCGGCGTGCCGAAAACGATTGACAATGATTTGGCAGGCACGGAAGCGACGTTCGGTTTCGATACCGCCGTTACGTTTGCGACGGAATGTTTGGACCGTTTGCACACCACCGCCGCGTCGCACAATCGCGTGATGGTGGTCGAAGTGATGGGCCGTTACGCGGGCTGGATTGCGTTACATTCCGGCATTGCCGGTTCCGCCGACGTAATTTTGATTCCCGAAATTCCGTACCGCATAGACAGCGTGATAGAAAAAATCAATTTGCGCGGCGGCGAGGGGCGCAATTTTAGCATTGTCGTCGTCGCGGAAGGCGCGAAACCGACCGGCGGCGCGCCTTCCGTCATCAGCAAAGAAATCGGGCGCGCCGAACGGTTGGGCGGCATCGGCGCAATCATCGCCGATGAAATTCATGCGCGCACGGGCAAAGAAACGCGGCTCGTCGTATTGGGTCATCTTTTGCGCGGCGGCACGCCGACGGCATCCGACCGTTTGCTGGCGCTGCGTTTCGGCGCGGCGGCGGTGCGCGCGTTGGATGAAGGTTCGACGGGCATCATGGTCGCGCTCGCGCCGCCGGAAGTGCGTTACGTTCCATTGTACGAAGCCACCAAGCGCATGAAGGTCGTCAGTTTGGAATCGGACACTGTGCGCGCCGCGCGCGACTTGGGCATTTGTTTCGGGGACTGAAAAAGAAAAAGTGGAACGCATGATTCCGCGCGAGGTGGATATAGAACATCGCAAGGTCAAAATGGTAACGCCCGCGCAATTTCTTGAAAGCATCCAATCCATTACAAAATGAGTCATACACTCGCCACCATCAAACAAATTTTTTTATATCCCGTCAAATCCATGCGCGGCGTTGCGGTCAATACAGCGCATCTTTCGCTCAATGGGTTTATCGGCGACCGCCGGTACGCGTTCGTACAGCGGGAACTCGCCGCGACGGACGGGTTCCCGTGGCTGACGGGGCGCGATAAACCAAAAATGATTTTGTACGCGCCGCGTTTTATTCGCGCGCCAACGGCGGAGGATTGGGACGCGCCGATTGTGGTGCAAACGCCAGAGGGCCAAGAATTGGAAATCAAAGATTCGAGGTTGGAGCGCGAGC
Source organism: Anaerolineae bacterium (assembly GCA_022072245.1). GTDB lineage: Bacteria > Chloroflexota > Anaerolineae > UBA4142 > SHND01 > SHND01. Next base: position 19,978 of record JAJVIA010000068.1, on the reverse strand, counting down.
TTGCGGAATTGTACGGACATCCCGTCTTTTTATTCAAAACCAAACGCGGCAATTTTGATTCGCAGCACGTTTCGCTTTTCAGTCTCGCTTCGCTGCGCGATCTAGAAAGCGAAAGCGCCAGCGCGATTGACCCGCGTCAATTTCGCGCGAATTTGTACATTGAACCTGTGGGCGACCCGTTCGTCGAAGATGAATGGGTCGGACGCGTATTGCAAATCGGCGCGCACGCGCGCGTCGGCGTGACGAAAAAAGATACGCGCTGCATGATGATCAATCTCGACCCCGATTCCGCAAAACAAAATCCCGCCGTACTGCGAACCGTCACGCGCTATCATGACGAATGTGTGGGGATTTACGCGAATGTGATTGCGCCGGGCGTGGTGCGCGTTGGAGATGTAATTCAGTTTGCATAAAAAATGGGGTAGAAACGGAACCGGGTTCCGTTTCTACCCCATTTTCTTTTCACCCATTTTTTTACACCGTCACCGCCTCGCTCGTTCTTAGACGTTCCCCGTACTGCTTTTCGTAATACTCGCGATATTCGCCGCTTTTGATTTTTTGCCACCACCACGCGTTGTTTTCGTACCAGCGAATCGTTTCCGTCAACGCCTGCTCGAACGAATGACGCGGCTGCCAGCCGAGCGCGCGCATTTTTGTTAAATCGAGCGCATAGCGGCGGTCGTGGCCCGAACGGTCGGCGACGCGGCGCACGAGGTCGGGCGCTTTGTCGAGCGTATCCAAAATCATTTTTACGACCTCTACATTTTCGCGCTCGTTTTCGCCGCCCACATTGTACGCTTCGCCGATTTTGCCGTGATGCAAAACCACATCCACCGCTTCGCAATGGTCGGTCACATACAACCAATCGCGCACCTGTTTCCCGTCGCCGTATAGCGGCAAGGGTTTGTTTTCTAACGCGTTGGTCACAAATAGCGGCACCACTTTTTCGGGATATTGATACGGTCCAATCGTATTCGAGCCGCGCGTGATGGTCGTCGGAACGCCGTGCGTGACGTAATACGCGTTCACCATCAAATCGCCGCTCGCTTTGGATGCCGCATACGGCGAACGCGGAATCAACGGGTCGTCTTCCACCGCCGGTTTATCCACCCAACCGTACACCTCATCCGTGCTGATTTGGTGATAGCGTTCCAAACCCAATTCTTTGGCGGCTTGGAGCAATGTGAATGTGCCCATGACATTCGTGCGGAGAAACGCGTCCGCGTCGAGGATGGAACGATCCACATGCGACTCGGCGGCAAAATTGACGATGGTATCAATGCGATATTTTCGCAGCGCGGCGCGCACCGCCGCCGCGTCGCAGATGTCGCCTTGCACGAATGTATAACGCGCATCGTCCGCCACGGCGCGCAAATTATCCAGATTGCCCGCGTAGGTCAGCAGATCGAAAACGACAATCTGATATTGCGGATATTTTTGCAGCATATAGCGCGCAAAATTTGAACCGATAAATCCCGCGCCGCCGGTGACCAAAAGATTTTTCATTTTCGTTTCTCTAAATTTGCACGCGCGCGCCGCGCTGCGCGGTCGCGTCTTTGCGTAAATCTACAATGTCTTCGGCGGTGAGTTGATACGTTTCGCGTTCGCCAAAGCGCGCCCCGCTGCCAATAATGCCTTGCACAATCAAGCCGTCGTCGGTTTCAATAATGCGCGGCTCGATGATATTGTGCGTATCCAGATAGCGTCCGATCACGCGCAAAATTTCGGAATAACTGAGCGGTTGATTGTTAATTTGTGGTCGCACCATCGTCGTCTCGCTTTCAACGGCGGAACGGACTGCGTTTGGGGTTGCCGGTTTCAATCAGCAAACGCAATTCATCGCCCGCAAAGACAAAAGTATCTTGGCGCCGTTGATAACCGGTGGGCGTTTCATAAACAATCACGCCGGTTACGATGACGCCCTCTTCAAATTCCATCACGCAAACATCGTGCAGTTTTTTGGACGTGACAAATTTGCCGACGGCAGAAAATAAATCGGTGTAACTGACGCTCTTGAGCGCTGGGCTTGGCATAAGTTTTCCGCCCCTCTCTCTCTGGTTTGTTTGTACGCGGCGTTAAATTCCGACTTGGGAAAAATCGCCCAACATCAAATGAACCGTTTTCGCGGGTCCCTCGGCGCGTTGGATGCAGACATTGCGCCCGATTAACGAGTCGGCGACGCGCGTGCCGATATTTTCCAGTTGACTATTTTCCAAGACGATGCTGTGTTCGATTTCACAGTTCCGCACGACGCAATCGTGATGAATCGCCGTATAAGGTCCCACGAACGCGTTTTCGACCAATGTGTTTTTGCCAATGATGGCGGGACCCCGAATTTTGGAGTGGATTACGCGCGCGCCCGCTTCCAAAATCACGCGTCCTTCCAATAAAGAATCTTCGACGCTGCCTTCGATTTTGCCCGGCATGACATCCAACACGAGCCGATTCGCTTCCAACATATCGCCCATGCGTCCGGTGTCCACCCACGCGTCGGCGAGTTTGTGCGCGCGCACGTTCAAACCCTTGTTCACCAGATATTGAATCGTATCGGTGATTTCGAGTTCGCCGCGCGCGGACGGTTGAATCTGATTGACCGCCTCGAACACGCTCGGCCCAAACATATAAATTCCAATCACCGCGTACGGCGAAATAAATTGTTTGGGTTTTTCGACCACGCGCTGCACGCGTCCGTCCGCGTCCAAGACCGCGACGCCCATCGAGCTGGGGTCTGACATTTCGTACAAAATAATTTGCGCGTCCATCGCTTGCGCGCGAAAGGCGTCCACCTGCGGCACGATGCCGCCGCGAATAAAATTATCGCCCAAAAATAAAATGAACGGGTCCGCGCCGATGAAATCGTGCGCGATTTTGATGGCGTGCGCGATGCCAAGCGGCTGCGCCTGCAAAATATAGGTGATGCGCGCGCCAAAGCGCGAACCGTCGCCCGTTTCGTGCCGCACCTGTTCGCCGGTTTCGGGCGAAATGACAATGCCGATTTCGGTCACGCCCGCTTCCACCAAATCTTCGAGCGCGTAAAACAGGACCGGTTTATTGGCGACCGGCACGAGTTGTTTCGCGCCGGTATAAGTGAGCGGACGCAAGCGCGTGCCTTTGCCGCCGGAAAGAATCAAGCCCTTCATAAAACAGTGGAGTCAGCCGCCAACAGCGAGTTTCATACGCCAGACTGTCCGCAGCCGACGCTCTCCTAATTGCTTTCCGCGTAATAATACGACGCGCCTTTTTCGGCTTGGACATTATTGACCACGACGCCGATGATGCGCGCATTGATTTTTTCGAGCTGCGCTTGGGCTTTTTTCGCGTTCTCGCGTTTGGTTTTTCCCGCGCTGACCACGAGCAAAACGCCATCCACTTTGCCCGAGAGTACCGCCGCGTCGGTGACCGCCAACACCGGCGGCGCATCCAGCAGCACAATATCGGATTGTTCCAACAGCGCGGCGAGAATTTCGCTCATGCGTTTCGAGCCGAGAATTTCGGCGGGGTTCGGCGGCAATTGACCGCTCGTCAAAACTTGCAGGTTCGGCACGCCGCTGTCTTGCAAAGGCGGCTGCGCGCGCGCCGCGTCGTCACGCGCCATATCGGTGAGGCCTGCGTTATCTTTTAAACCAAAAATTTGGCGCTGCGTCGGACGGCGCAAATCGGCATCAACCAAAATGACGCGCTTGCCGCTTTGGGCGATGGTGACGGCGAGATTCGCCAGCATCGTGGATTTGCCTTCTTCCGCGCCGGCGGACGTAACCAAAAGCGTCCGCAGCGTTTTATCGAGATTGGAAAATTCCAAATTCGTACGCAGCGTCCGATACGCTTCGGCGATGGGCGAACGGGGATTGGAGATCGTAATGAGAGAGTTCGTCATTTTACTTTTTCACGCGTTCGACGATGCCGTCTGTTTCGTCGTCACGGCTTGCTTGGCGCGCGCGTCCGGCGCTTTGGCGTTTGGAATCGCGCCGAGAACGGTGAGATGCAGCAAACGTTCGACATCTTCCGTTTTGCGAATGTAACCGGATTGGATGTACTCGATGATAAAAATTGCCAAGACGCCCGCGAGCGCGCCGAGAATGGCGCCCGCGAGGACATTGATTGTCGTCTTGGGCGAAAATTTTTCGGGCGGCGACGCATTGTCGAGAATGTTGACGAGAATGCGGTCGTTTTGGTCCATTTGCAAATTTTCTTGCTGATGCAAAATGACAAAATCTTCGGCGAGCGCTTGCGCCATGCGCGGGACCAACTGCTCGTTCGGATTTTTGACCGCGACGGTGACGGTGCCGTCGGCTTCGTCGCTGCTAACTTCGACGCCGCTCAAAAATTTTTCAGGCGCGATATCCAGCTGCAATTGGTCAACCACTTGCTGCGCGATAGTCTTGGTCTGCAATTGTTTGGCGTATTGACGCAATGAATTTTTGATCGCCAAGCCCTGACCGTAATCGGACGAACGCGACGGTTTCGCCAGCAAAATAATGGTGGACCGATAGACCGGCGTCTGGATGCGGCTGAACAATAAAGCGGCTAGCGCGCCGACGATGGCGACGACCACCACAATCCAACCGCGTCGCAATAACACGCGACCATATTCTCGTAAATCCATCGTGCAAACGCTCCTTTCAAACGAGCAACTATCTTAGCATGAAACGGGTAGGCGGGTAAATTGGCGCTTGCGCGCGGGACACGGCAACTGCAAAGTCGAGGGCGCCCCCACTTGTTATCGTGAAAAGCGCATCTTGCGACAAAGCAATCACCATCGTGCGGATGAGATTGCGGCGATGCACGGCATCGCATCCCTCGCAATGACAACCCGTGTCATAGAGCGAAATCTATTTCCCGCGATCCGGTATTTCTCCCAGCGTCGCCAAACCCATTTTTTCCACATCCCGCGCGCCGCGCACGGAATCGTCCAAATAATCCAGGATAAAAATCAAGACGATGCCTGCCGCAAACGCAATCGCCGCGCGGATAAAAATATCGAGCCGTTCGCGCAAACTCGGCGTGACGGCAACAACGGTCGGTTCGTCCAAAATCGTAACCGTCGCGCCCTGCGCGCCCATTTGGGCAAAGTATTTGGCGTTATGCTCCGCCAAAGCCATGACCGCCGCGTCCGCGATGCGTTTCGCCTGCGCCGCGTCGGGCCATGTAATCGAGAGCGACATGATGCGGCGCTGTTTTTCGACCGCGCCCGAAATATTCGCTTTGCTGATTTGCAATTGCGGGTCGTTCAAAACCGCGTTCACATCGCGGGCAAACAAATCGCTGCGAATCACTTCGACAAAATCATCGCGGATATATTCCGACGCCTGCGCGCCGGTGAGCGCCGGGTCAACGCCGCTCAAAGGGCGGTCGGCGGAAACGCTGATGGTAAAACGCGTGGATGCCACAAACGTCGGCGGCGGAGTTTGCGCGGTGAGCCAAGTCAGGGCGACGGTGAGAACCGTCAAAATAATGGGGATATACCATCGGGCGCGGATGATGCGCCAGTATTCACGGATTTCAGTCATGGAGCTGCTTACATCGCCGCGCAAGCCGCGCGGCAGAACGAGTATAACAAACCCGTTCGCTTGGCGCAAATAACGCGCGCGCGGCGACAGCGTTCAAGCCGCTAACAGAACGCCCAGCGCGCGCGCCAATCAAGAGCGTTTTTAAGCAAGCGTCGTTTTGGCGTTCAAGAGCTGCGCGTACAGCGCGGCTTGAAAAACGCGCGTATCAAATTTTTCCGCGTGCGCGCGCATTTGGGCGGCATCGAACGCGCGCGCGTCAAATGCGCGCAAACATTCGACCAACGCGTCGGCGGTTGGCGCGTGAAACAAAACGCCGTTCTTGCCCGGTTCAATCGTATCGAGCGCGCCGCCGCCGCCGAACGCAATCACGGGCCGCCCCGCAGCGTTCGCTTCCAATGGCGCAAGCCCAAAATCTTCTTGACCCGGAAAGACGAGCGCTTTGCAGCGCGCCATCAAATCCAAACGTTCGGCGTCGGACACGCGTCCGAGAAATTTCACATTCGGTTTTGCCAGCGCTTCCAAACGCGCCCGGTCGCGGCCGTCGCCGGCAATGACCAGCGGCAAATCCAAACGATTGAACGCCTCGATCGCAAGGTCAATGCGTTTGTACGGAATGAGCCGCGAGATAATCAAAAAATAATCGCCGACCTGTTCTGGCGCGGCAAGATGAAACGCCGTGACATCCACCGGCGGATATATCAACTGCGAGTCGCGTCCGTAACAGGCGCGAATGCGCGTTTGAATTTCGCGCGAGATGGCGATGAATTCATCCACGCCCGCGGCGGCGCGACGATCCCATTCGCGCAGCGACGACACAAACACGGGCAGCAGCGCGCGCGCCGCGCCGCCCAACGCTTCGTTTTGCACATATTCATCGTACTGCCACAAAAATCGCGCGGGCGTCAAACAATAACAGAGATGCCGCGCGCCCTGCGGTTTTTTTACGCCATGCGCGAACGCGCTCGTAATGCTGAGAATTACGTCATAGCCGCGCAAGTCGAATGACTCGAACGCGTAACGATATAACGGCAAAAATTTTTGATGTTGGCGATAGACCCACGGCAGCCGATTCATAAAGGACACGCGAATATCCCACGTGCGATACGCGCGCGGCATCGCCGTCGGGTCATACATGGAGGTATACACCGGCGCGTCGGGGAACAGCGCGTGCGCGGCTTCCAGCACGCGCTCGGCGCCGCCATATTGATTCAGCCAGCTGACGACCAGAGCAAGTTTCAATTGGACAAACGACGCGCCGCACACTGCGCGAGTGTACGGCGCGCGTGCAACGATAACACAAGCCGCAAAAAGAATGAAATACGTTGAACGCGCGAAACGTCAAGCGAAAATTACGGCGGGGTCCAGAATGGGGATGGATGCGGCGCGCACGGCGAACGGATAATTGAGCAATGCCTTGCCCAGCAATTCGTCCACGCAAAACGCGACGCCCTGCGGTTCCGTCAATTCCACCAGCGAAATGCCGGCGGGGTTGGTCAAGCGCGCGGTGGAAACCGGTTCGACCGAATCCACGTCGAGAATGTATTCTTGATTCAAACTGCCGTTCTTGAGACGCGCGGCGATTTCGGACGCCAGCCACACGCGCGTCTCTTTGACGCTCGTCGTCGGAATGGCATAAATGTTCGCGGCGCGGCGCACCAATTCAACTTCAATCAAACCCACGAGACGCGGCACATCGAGCGTCAAGACGCTGCCGCGCCCCAATTCCGTGCGAATCTCGATACTGCCGCCGACCGCCTGCAAGCGTTCTTGGACGACGCTCATGCCAATGCCGCGCCCGGCGTTTTGCGTGACGGTATGCGACATGGAAAAATTTGGCAGCAAAATCAAACGCAGCGCGGCGGACGCGTTCATACTGCGGCGCTGTTCGCGCGTAATGAGACCTTGCGAATAGGCGGCTTGCAAAATCGCGCCCGCGTCCATCCCGCGCCCATCGTCGCCGACTTGGATCAAGACGCGGTCGCCGCTGCGCTGCGCGCGCAGCGTAATCGTCGCCGCCGCGTCTTTTTCCGCCCACGTGCGTTCGGCGGGCATTTCGACGCCGTGCGTTATCGCGTTGCGAAGCAGATGCAGCAGCGGCTCGTTCAATTCGTCGAGCATGGCGTGACACAATTCCACATCCGCGCCGTGCGTTACGACGCGCACGGTTTTATTTTGTTGCCGCGCCAATTCGTACAAGACGCGCGCATAGCGGTCAAACACCGGCCCGATGGACGACATGTTCAATTGCCACGTCAAGCGGCGCACTTGGCTCACCAGTTCGCGTTGATTGCGAACCGCCGCGTCGGCGTTGGGGTCTTGGCTTTGCAGCGCGGCATGTTCCAACAGATTGCTGCTCACCGCGAGTTCCGCCACGATTTCGAGCAAGAGATTCAAATCTTGCTGACGCACGCGCACATCCGTCGCCAAATAATTGAGCGTCGAAGTGTAGGTTTCGGCGGGCGCGCGCTCTTCCGCCGCTTGCAAAATCGCGCCGGTTTCGGCGCGCCGCAAACGCACGTTAATATCTTCGGCGGCGTTTTTCAAAAGGCGGATGGTGATTTCGCTGGGGCTCTCTGCCGAGCTGCGCGTGCGCGCGAGCAAATCTTCGAGCGCGTGCGCGGCGCGCGTCAATTCGCCATAGCCCATCGTCGCGGACATGGCTTTGAGGGTATGCGCCACGCGAAAGGCATGATTCAATTCGCTGCGGTCTTGCGGGTTATCGGCAAGCGTATCCAAATGCCGGTTGAGCGCGGTCAATTGTTCGTGCGCTTCGGCAAAATAGAGCGAGCGATATTTTTCGAGGTCAATGGACATGCAAAAGCATTGAGAACGGGGCATGCGCCGCGCGCGCGTACAATGCCCAAGGCGCGCGATGCGAACTCAACGCGTGCGGCGGTCGCGCGCCCAATTCCCACCCCCCTGCGTTTTGAGATAACGCATCACTTCGGCAAGCAGGTCGCTGACTTGGATATAGTTGATGAGGACGCGACGGTCATTGCTCACCATCGCGGCGGAAAGCGTCATTAGCGGCGCGGGCCGCTGTTCGCCGCGGCGGCCTTCGACCAAAATATATTTGCGCGCCAAATCTTCCGGCGCATAAAATTGTTCGCGCATTTCGCTGAACCGTTCGACAATCGTTTGCGCGAAGGTTTCAGCGGTTTCGGGCGCGAGAACGGCGATGAAATCATCGCCGCCGAGATGCGCGACAAAACCGCCTTGCGCGGGCAGCATTTCGACCAATAGGCGCGCGATTTGAAGCAACACCTGGTCTCCCGCCGCGTGACCGTACATTTGATTGTACGGGCGAAAATGGTCAAGGTCGGCGTACACGATAGCGGTCGGTTGATTTTGCGCCAGGCGCGCGTTGATTTGGCGATGCAGATACGGCGCCGCCGGCAGCTTGGTCAGCGAGTTGAATTGATAACTGCGCCGCAAGAGCGCTTCGACGTTCGCCACCAAATCTTCGGACTGGAACGGTTTACCCAAATGCGCGTCGGCGCCTTGATGCAAGGATTGCGCGGCAGAAGGTTTGTCATCCTGCCCGCTCAAAATCAAAATGGGAATGTGATGCGTAAAGGGGTCGTTTTTCAAACGGTGAATTACATCCACGCCGTTCATGTCTGGCATCAACGCGTCCAGCACAACCAAGTCCGGGCTTTCGCTGTTGACCATATCGAGCGCGCGCGAACCGCTTTCGGCTTGGACGGTCGCGTAACCGCTTTTTGCCAAAATATCCGAAGCGAGGGTGCGGTGCAGGCGCGAATCGTCCACAATCAAAATTTTTTCGCGCAGGCGATTGCCGACTTTTTCCATATATTTTCAGAGCGATTATATCATTACGAACCGCGCGCGAGCAATAGGAAATAAAGAAAAAAACCTCAAAGAGGATTACTCTTTGAGGTCAGTTCTTACTGCGGGTTGAGATTGTAGGTCAGCGCCGTAATTCGCCATCCTTCATTGGCTTTGGCGAACGCCCACTGATTGCAGTTTTGACAATTGGTCGTGCCGATTTTGACGCTGCTCGTCGCGGTCGCGTTGTTTCCATTGATGGCGACTTGAATGTCGGGATGTTCGCAAAAAGTCGGATTCGACGGGAAAATTAAATTGACGTATCGGTCGCGCAACGCGTCCCAACCCTTCCATGTCACATCATCGCCGGTGTTGGCTTGGGTGTGATTGGCATCGGTCACCATCCCATTGTCCGCCCACATCGCTTGGAGGCGGTCCACGTCTTGTTGGACGACCGCTTCACATTCGGCATTGATGAGTTGACGAATCGCTTCTTCGTCGGAAGCGGGGACGGGTGTCGGCGTGCGTTGAATCGTTCCGCCGCCCGGCGCATTGGTCGGCGGCGGAGGCGCGGTTTGATTACAAGCTACAACAACCATGAGCAATACACCGAGCGCGAGCGCGATTTTAGTAGAGAGACGGATATAAAACATACTTGCTTTCTTTCTCCTTTTTCGATTTCAGCGGAGGTTATGCGCGGCTGAAATTTTAGCTCTTGACACAATAACGCCATCACCGCAAAGCCCACTTGCCGGGTGATGGCGCGTTTATTCTAGCGCCGCTTGAAAATATCGCAAAAAATCAAGAGCCCCAATCGTGCAAGGGCGCGGCGCGCGCTAGGCGCACGATTCGCAAATCATTTTGACCGCCTCTGCCAAATCGTCGGTCACTTGCCAAATTTTCAAATCATCCGGCGAGACGGTGCGCCATTGCGCGACCAATTGATTACGCGTCCAATCCAATAACGGCTGCCAAAATTCGCGCCCAATCAAGACAATCGGCACATCGCGGTCGGCTTTGCCGGTCTGAATGAGCGTGCTGATGGTGAACAATTCGTCGAGCGTGCCAAAACCGCCCGGGAAAAAAACATACGCGAGTGCGGAATAATCGAGCATGAATTTGCGCGACAGAAAATAGTGAAAGCCGATACCCTGTTTGACATACGGATTGAATTCTTGTTCCAGCGGCAGTTTGATATTCAGCCCGACGCTTTTACCCTCCGCTTCGGACGCGCCGCGATTGCTCGCTTCCATTATTCCCGGTCCGCCGCCGGTGACGATGGTAAAACCGTGTTTGGATAAACGATAGGCAAGGTCGCGCGCGAGGCGATAATACTTGGTATCCTCGCGCAAACGCGCCGAACCAAAAAATGTAACCGTTTGTCCGAGATTGGACAAGAATTCAAAACCATCCACAAACTCGGACATGATACGCAAGACGCGCCACGAAAAAACGCCATCGTGTTCCGAAAAAGCCATGTGCTTTTGTTGAATGGCTGGAATATCCAAACGCGCGCCCTTGACCTGTGGACGCCGAATATCGCCCTTTGTTTCCAAGTCGGGCAGGTCGCCGGTATGGCTTTTGGGAATGTGGGCGCGGCGTTTATGGTCACGCGCCGGCGCGAGCCGCGCGCGGCGATTTGTTTTTTGGGACCTCATAGGCAGACTAAAAAAACCTCCTTGTTAAAGAGGAGGTTTTCTTTTTTTTTATCAAAACCTTTCGCGATTTATTTTACTGTACGGAATCAACACGACGCCCAGCTCTGCGGCGACGGGAATAGCGGTAGGATGAATGTTCATTGCCACAATGGCGCGAAATGATTCGCGCGGCGTATCCTTCCATTGAGCTATGGCGCGGTCCATTTTTTCAGCCAGACGGCGCGTTTCGCTTCCGCCCAGCGCGGCGTGACATTCAACCAGCACGAGCAAGGACTTGTTATCGCGTTTGCCCTCGCCCGCCAAATCGGCTTCAACATATTCTCCGGACGACAATTTGAGATACGAGCGCTCCAATTGCAAATCCGTAATGCCGTAATAATGTTCCAGCCATGGCGGCAAGAGCGCCTGACTGAATTCTTCCAAACTAAAGCCAAACTGATTCGCCAAGCCGCCAATTTGCGCGGCAAGGTTATCCATGCGCGCGGACAATTTTTGAATTGCAACTTCGGTTTTAGCTTGCGCCTGTGCCAATTCTTCGACGCGCGCTTCCGTACGCGCTTGCGCCTGCGCCAATTTCTCGACGGCGATTTCGACGCGCGTCAAACGTTCGTCCGTGCGCGTCTGCGCTTGCGCCAATTTTTCGACGGCAATCTCGACGCGCGTCAAACGTTCGTCCGTGCGCGCTAGCGCTTGCGCCAATTCTTCGACGCGCGCTTCCGTGCGCGTCTGCGCCTCCGCCAATTTTTCGACGGCAATCTCGACGCGCGTCAAGCGTTCGTCCGTGCGCGCTTGCGCTTGCGCGAGGCGCGTCGTAACCCCGACAAGCGTGGCGAGTCCCTCACGAATCTCTGCCAGCTCGGCGACGCGTTCAGTTTCGAGCGCAGTCAACACTTCGGTTAACGCGTCCGCTTGATGCGTTTCAA